>JAGFIQ010000047.1 GCA_024103495.1 Aridibacter famidurans | reverse complement strand
ATCGTGAGCGGTCCCGAATCTCTGCGCCAATGTGTCAGCTCGCTGCTTCCGCAGATGGATGCGGAACACGACGAACTGATCGTCCCGTACGACGAATGGAGCGTTGGTGCCGTTGAGCTCGCGGAAGAGTTTCCCCGGATCCGCTTCGTGAAGACTCAGGATGCGGGCACTTCAGTAACAGAGAACGCCCCCTCGCTGGAACATCGGCTGTATGACAGGCGCCGTGCGATCGGTCTGGCTGCCGCGAGAGGCCGATTGATCGCTATGACGGAAGACCATGCGGTCCCTGCCGAGAATTGGCTGGAGAAGATCGTCGAGGCACATAGGGATCCCGCAGGAGCGATCGGCGGCGCAATCGGCAACCGTGTCGACCGCCCGCTGAACTGGGCGCAGTATTACTGCGACTTCGGGCGATACGGACCACCGTTCGAGAACGGACCCGCGGCATTTGTATCCGACGTCAATGTCTCCTACAAGCGCCAGGCGATCCTCGAAGTGAAGGACGTTTGGGAGATCAACTACAGGGAAACCGAGGTCCACGACGAAATGTCGCGGCGGGCGTTGGTACTGAAGTTGAACGACCGCCTGGTTGTGTACCAGAATCGCCCCGCGATCTCTCTCCGTGCTGCTTTCAGGGAAAGGATCGAGTGGGGACGCGTTTACGGCGAGATCAGATCCGGGGGCCTTTCGTTCGGAGCTAGAATGGCATATGCGGCCGGAACCGCACTCCTTCCGTTCGTGCTTGTTTTCAGGGTCGTTTCGAACATAAGGAGGCAGAAAAGGCCCTCGAAGCACTTCTTCACCGTCGTCCCGCTGGCATTTCTGCTTCTGGTCTTTTGGTCGTTTGGTGAGCTGACCGGCTATATCGCCGGCGACAAGGCTGCGAATGAACTCAGGAAAAAAAGCGGCAGTGAGGGTGAAGGGCCAACTGCCGCCTGAGCGGGTTTCCGGATGTCGTTCTTATTGTTCAGGAATTTCTTTTCTCTCGCCGGTGCCGAGGCGTTCAGCAAGGTCATCACCTTTCTCGCCTTCGCATACCTCGCGAGGCTGTTCGGCGCGTCCGGATTCGGTTATATCGAATGGGCTGCGGCGGCCCTCATGTGCGCGAGCCTGATCGTGGACCAGGGTTTTAGCGCGTACGGCACAAGGGAGATCGCCAAGTCTCCCGGGCGGACCGGGCAGCTTGTCGCGGAGATCGTCACCGCACGCTTCATACTTGCGATCACCAGCTATTCGGTACTCGCCGCCGCGGTATATCTGATCGACCTCGAACCCGTAATGAGGTCGCTTCTCCTGATCTACGGGGCAAGCCTTTTAATTCTCCCGCTTCTGCTTCAATGGGTGTTTCAGGGCCACGACCGCATGAATGTCGTGGCGCTCGCACAAGTAACTCGGCAGACCGTATTCGTCGGCGTTGTCTTTCTTTTTGTAAACGGAACTGAAGACCTGTACGTCGTCGGGGTAGCGGAGATTGCGGGGGTGGCCTGTGCCGCGTTATTCACGTCGGTGCTGTACAGGATCTATTTCGCGAAACTCGCGGTTTGGAGGCCGGCTCTGTCCTACGAGCTGTTCCGGGAGGGACTCCCGATCGGGCTGAGCCAGATGTTCTGGACGGCAAAAATGTTCGGGGCTACGTTCCTGGTCGGAGTCGTCGCCGATGCACGCGAGACCGGACTTTTCGCCGGCGCGATGCCAATTTACATCGCGCTCCATACGTTCGTGTGGCTTTACTACGCGAACCTGCTGCCGTCCTTGTCGAGGGGCTGGGAACTGAGAGACGGTTCTTTCAACAAGCTCATTCTCGGATCGATGAGACTTGTGATCCCCGGAAGCCTGGGAATCGCCGTCGTTTGGGTCTTTCTCTCGACGTGGGCAATGGGAACTGCGTACGGTCCCGGGTTCCTTGAAGGGGGCCCTGCGCTCGGGTGGCTTGCAGGAGCATGTGCCGGAGCTGCGATCAGCGGCCACTTTCGTTTCGGCCTGATCGCTGCAGGTTTCCAGAACCAGGAGATGTGGACTTCCGCCGCCGGAGCGATCGCGGCGCTTATCCTGATTCCTGTCGGCTACTCGTATGCCGGCATCGCGGGCAGTGCTGCCGGGCTGTTTGTCGGAGAGTTACTTGTGCTGATGGCTTCGGGAGCATTCGGCTGGCAATTGATGCTCCGCGGAAGCAAGTCCGAAGATACATCGACGTGAGGCCCGACTCGGTTCAACCGCTCCGTTGCTCAACAAATGGCTGTAAGAAGTAAAGGCAATCCCAACCTCTCAACCCTTGCTGCGGGGATCCTCCTGTTAGCGGGGCTTTCCCTAATAATGTTTGCGCTGGTTGTTGGGGCCCCCCGTTATTCTGATTTCCTTGGACTCGGACAGGACAAAGATCTTGCCTGGGGACCGGCCTTGTTCAGGTCTCTGCTCTTTCTTCACGGTGCGGTGATCATTGCCTTAGTGGTGTTTCGCAAGAGGATTGCGGGTAGCAAGCAAGACGCGACAGATCGGGTGGCTTCAGGATTCGGCCTATCGAAGAATGAGATAATCTTTCTCTCGCTTCTAACGCTGATCGCGATCGTCCTTAGAATTCCAAACCTCAACTCGGACCTTTGGGTTGACGAAGTTTTCACGCTTGTCGACTTCGTTCGCGCGCCCTGGGGAGAGATCGTGACGAGTTTTCCGAGCCAGAATCAGCATCTGCTTTATTCGATCCTGGCCAGGGCCTCATTCGACATTTTCGGGGAAAGCGCGTGGGCGCTCAGGCTTCCCGCGCTTCTGTTCGGAGTCCTGAGCATCATCGCAACGTATTTCCTTGCGCGAAAGCTGCTTGGACGAACGACCGCGATGCTTGCGTCGAGCCTGATGGCAGTGTCCTACCATCACGTTTGGTTTTCGCAGAACGCGCGTGGATACACAGGGCTTCTACTGTTCAGCGTCCTTGCGACCTGGCTTTATTTCGAGGCGTACGACCGGAAAAACTGGATCTGGTGGATGCTCTACTCGGTCTCGATAATCCTGGGAATGTGGGTGCATATGACGATGGCTTTCGTCGTCCTCGTTCACGGGATTTCCTATCTCGTTTTTCTCGCGTTCCCGACTGCGGGTATGGACGACTGGACCGGACCGCGTTCGCCGGAGAGGACTTCCGGATTAATGCCAATCGCCGCCTGGGCAGTTAGCGTGACCGTTACGGCTCAGCTTTATGCGTTGGCGTTGCCGGAGTTTCTTAGGGAAGGACTTCACGAGGAATCGAAAGACGCACTGTGGACGAATCCGATCTGGGTGATCACGGAAAGCCTTCAGAACCTGAGCATAGGCTTTGCCGGGATAGCCGTTGTCGTGCTCGGAGGAGCGTTTCTGGCGTTCGGCTGGTTTTGCCTATATAAGAAGAACAAACGAGCGGCAATCGTGATGGCGCTGCCTCCGGTGTTTGCGGGAACGTTGATGCTCTCGCTGGGGCACAACCTGTTTCCGCGGTTCTTTTTCTTTGCGGTCGGATTCGCGCTGATCATCGTGATGCAGGGTGCGCTGGACCTTCCGACTTTTCTCGGTTCATACATTAAACCGTTGAAAGAGAAGGGTTCTCTACTTCGGCTTGCCGGCATCGGTTTCGGATTGTTGATGGTTGCCGCGTCCCTTTTCACGGTACCGAGGAACTATTTCCTTCCTAAGCAGGACTTTTCGGGCGCCCGGGAATTCGTAGAATCCAGGAAAGGTCCGGGCGACATCGTGGTCGGAGCGAGTATCGCGGGAACGATGTATGAACGCTACTATGCCCCGGAGTGGAGAACAGCGGAGAACAAGAAGGAACTGGAAGCACTCGAGGGAGAAGGCCCGATATGGCTGGTCTACACTCTTTCACCGGAGATAGAGGCGTTTCATCCGGAAATGTGGAATAAGATAACCACTGAGTATGAGGTAGTAGAAGCGTTTTCCGGGACGCTAAACGGCGGCGAGATCTATGTTTGCAGAAGGCGAGAAAAGTGAGAAAGCACTCGAGATGAAAGAGACAGCCAAGAGCGGCAGTTTCGGATCAAGGTCTGTGCCCGACCCGGCCGGCCGCATAGGGATCCGGAAGGGTGACGGCAAGATAAATGCTGTCTCAGTTGTCATCCCGGCATTCAACGAGGAGCTGTCTGTAAAGGAAAGCATCGATGAGATAGTCGCCGCCTTTGCGGAAACAGACTACGAGATGGAGATCATCGTCGTTGACGACGGGTCGAGTGACGACACTGCCCGCAAGGCCAAGAAGGCCGGCGCCCGGGTAATCCAGCACCGAGGCAATCGCGGATACGGCGCGTCTCTGAAAACAGGAATTATCGCCGCCGCTCACGACGTCATAGCGATCACCGATGCCGACAGCACTTATCCCGCTGATTTCCTTCCCGGAATGCTGGAAAAACTCAGGCACGCGGATATGGTTGTCGGATCCAGGACCGGCGCCGACGTGCATATCCCGCTTTCAAGAAAGCCCGCAAAATGGTTCCTGAGAGTGATGGCCAACTATGTCTCGGCGACCAAGATCCCCGATCTCAACAGCGGCCTCCGGGTTTTCAGAAGGGATGTCGCAATGCAGTACTTCGCGATCCTCTCTGACCAGTTTAGTTTTACCACGACTATCACCCTGGCGATGCTCTGCGACAAGTACGCCGTGGTTTACACGCCGATCGATTATCGAAAGCGAACGGGCAAATCGAAGATAATGCCCTGGGACGCTGGGAGTTTCGCGATTTTGATTATGAGGGTCGCGATGCTGTTTCGCCCCCTGCGGGTGTTCTTGCCGATCGCTGCACTATGCATCTTGTACGGAGTCGTCAAAGCGAGCGTCGATCTGACGCAGGACCCGAACATTTCCGCTTCTGCCATCCTCGCATTTGTAAGCGCCTTGCTGATGGTTTCGGTTGGAATGCTCGGCGACGCGGTGGCTATGAGGCTGGGCCGGTTCAATCAGTATGCGGCGATGGGAGCATTGCCCAGCGAGTACGAACTGGATGAGTCGCCGGATGAGAACGACGAAGCCAAAAAGCGAAAGAGTAGCGGAGCATGAACCTGATCGCACTTAAGTTGTATTTGCTGGCCGGCCTCATAGCGCACAAAGCGGTTTGGGAATACCTGCGCGTGAGAAGCGGCGCCAAGCCGGTCGAGAACCGAACGGCCGGGATCTCACTTGTAAAGGCCGTTAAGATTCTCATTCTCCTTGGGATCATAGTTCAAACGCTCTTGCCTGACGTCTTCCCTATCCTCAGCGAGCCATACTGGCTTAGAGCGGCGGGAACGGCGGTCTTTACCGTCGGGCTGGCGGTCGCGATCCTCGGACGCATTCAGTTGGGCGACAATTGGGCGAATATCGAGACCGGCCAGGTGCTCGAGGAGCAACAAGTAGTGTCGAGAGGTTTGTACGGCTACGTGCGGCATCCGATCTACACCGGAGACGTTTTGCTCTTGCTCGGACTTGAGCTAGCGCTCAATTCGTGGCTCGTATTGGGCATCTTGTTCCTGGCGCCCGTGGTCTTTTTCAAGGCGGTCAAAGAAGAGGAAATGCTGGTGCGGGAGCTCCCGGGATATGACTCGTACCGTGCTCGCACCAAGAGATTCGTACCTTACCTGATCTGAAATGAGGTCAACACGGATAGCAGTACTTGGAACCGGCCCTGCCGGCGCCGGAGCCGCCTGGAGGCTTGCCGTCGAGGGAAAGGCACAGGTCTCGGTGATTGAAAAGGCTCACGTCCCCGGTGGAAATGCCGGAAGCTTTGAGCTGGCCGGCCTCAACGTCGATTTTGGAAGCCACAGGCTTCATCCGGCCTGCGATCCTCGAATCCTCGAAGATCTGAAATCCCTCCTCGGAGACGACCTGCTGGATCGTCCCAGGCACGGAAGGATACGCCTGCAGGGGCGCTGGATCCACTTCCCTCTCAAACCGCAGGACCTTGCAATGAAGCTACCGCTGAAGTTCAGCGCAGGAGTTGCCGGGGACGCGCTGCGTAAGTTTGTTCCGACGGGCCCGGCCAACAACCGGCGGGAGACCTTCACCAGTGTGCTTGAAAAGGGTCTCGGAGCCACGATCTGCAGGGACTTTTATTTCCCTTATGCGCGAAAGATCTGGGGCCTGCCTCCGGAGGAACTCTCGGCGATCCAGGCCAAAAAGAGGGTGGCCGCAGGCAGCCTCGGTAAAATGGTCCGAAAGGCGCTGTCGCTGGTTCCCGGGCTGAAACCAAAGGGCGCTGGGCGGTTCTACTATCCGAAAAAAGGCTACGGTCAGATAACTACCGCTATTGCCGACGAAGCCGCCAGTCTGGGAGTTGATTTCCGGTACGGCTCGGCGGCTGAATCGCTGGAACTCGGAGATCCTCACACAGTGAAGTTCTCGTCCGTCGAAGGCGATGGGATCATCGAGGCCGAATATGTTTGGTCAACGATCTCCTTGAGCGTGCTGGCAAGGATCGTCAAACCTGCGCCCCCTGCAGAAGTGATGGAAGCGGCCGAAGGGATCTCTTATCGCGCGATGATCCTGATCTATGTCGTGCTTGAACAGGACCGTTGGACAGAATTCGACGCACATTATTTTCCTGAAGAGGAGATCCCATTGACCCGGCTTTCTGAACCGAAGAATTACAGCGCTTCGGCGGAACCACGAGGAAAAACGGTATTGTGCGGAGAGCTTCCCTGCACGGTCGGAGACGATGTGTGGAACGCCACTGACGGGGAACTGGGCGGGCTACTGCTAGACTCGCTCGAGAGATGCGGGCTTCCTGTGAACTCGAATGTCCTCGAGACCGTCGCGCGCAGGCTGCCGTTTGCATACCCGATCTACAGGAACGGCTACGAGTCCCACTTCGAGGTGCTGGACGAATGGGCTTCCGGCCTTGAGCGGGTCCTTACTTTCGGACGGCAGGGCCTTTTTGCCCACGACAACACGCATCACGCGCTGGCGATGTCGTACGCGGCCGTCGATTGCCTAGGCAGGGACGGAAGCTTCGACGATGAGCGCTGGAAAATATACCGCAAGGATTTCGAAGAACACGTGGTCGAGGATTGAATTATGTGGTTCCGAATGCCGGTAGCTTTGACTCTTTCCATTGCTTTGTCGGTCTCGTCCTGTTCAGGCTGGGGCCCGCAGGACGCGACTATTGAGATAAACACCGAACAGAGGTTTCAGACATTCAATGGTTGGGAAGCGCTTTCTCAAACAGGTGAGGCACATTCTCCGAACCAACCTCGATACCGCCAGAAACTGATCGATCTTTCGGTTTCGGAACTTGGAATCAATCGTCTGAGGCTCGAGGTTCGAAGCGGCGCCGAGAAC
>JAGFIQ010000037.1 GCA_024103495.1 Aridibacter famidurans | reverse complement strand
GATCTCTTCGAATTTCGAAGGCGCCCGGACCATTACTTTTACGTCATATCCGAACGCCTTGTTGATCGCTGCGTGGATCGCCTTTTCTATCTCCTCGGCCGGATCGTCCGAGCCGAAGAGCACGTTCCCGCTTGCGATGTACGTTACGGGATCGACAAGGCCTATGTCCTCGCAAAGCGAGCGCAGATCGGCCATCTGCAAGGTCCGGTTCCCGGTGATGTTGATGCCGCGCAGCAACGCGATCCTCGTTTTCACACTCACGCCCCAAACCTCGCTTCCGCCCGAGCCTTTGCTTTGGCCGCCTCTTCTTCACGGTTCTTGGGAGGCGCGTTCGTTGTCAGCGAACCGACGAGCTTCAAGGTCGCCGCGCTCACTTCTTCCACGGCGAGATCGAAGACTTCGGCGTTCGCCGCCGAAGGTCTCGTGCATCCGCTGATCTTCCGGACGTACTGCAGGGCCGCGGCACGGACCTCGTCCTCGGTCGCTGGCGGTTCAAAATTGTGAAGCGTCTTTATGTTCCTGCACATAGGGTAAGGATAATAACATTGGTCTGAGATCGCCGAAGTAGTGCGGTCGAACTGCCGCGGAGCGGCAACGGATGATAGCCCCGGGCAAGCCGAAGGCGCAGCCCGGGGTACAGGGCGCAAAAATGATATTCGCCGCGGAGCGGCGACGCTTCACGCGGACCAAGAGCCCGGGGGCAGTCCTTAGGCGAATGGGGAAACTCGCGGCTTGCGCCGCAATGCACGCGTCCCGCGTGCGCTCCGGCTTGCGGGCGGGGACGCCCGCGGTCCGTACGACAGGCTGAAGCGAATCGTACCTCAGACAAGCTTCTCACCCTTTTCGCACGCCTCGATCACCTTCGCAAGCCTTCGCTCGCGGGTCTTTTCCATCTTCGCGCTCATCACCCATTTCTGGGACAGCTTGCGCGCATACGGAGGCTGAGCTTTGAAATGCTCCCACGCTTTCTTGTTCTTCTTGAATGCGTCCTTGTATTCCTTGCTGAATGTCGGCGATCCGCCTTCGTAGGAGTAGGTTCCCGACCGTTCTTCCGTCCGTTTCTCGAAGGCCGCCCGCCCTGCCGCGCGCATCAGTCCCGCCTTCTTTAGCTTCTCGACCTTCTCGATGTTGACCTTGCTCCAGTTGCTCTCCGGACGGCGAGGCGTGAACCTGATCGAGTAGCTTTCTTCGTCGATCTTCCTACGGATCCCGTCGATCCACCCGAAACAAAGGGCCTGGTCCACGGACTCAGGCCACGTCATCGAAGGCTTTTCACTCGACACTTTGTAGTATCCCACGATCAGCTCGTCACGCTTGTCGTGATTCTCTCTGAGCCACTTTCGGAACTCTTCCTGTGTCGCGAAGAACTTCGGCTTCACTTCTTGAAAACCGGGTTGTAGATAAGGCCTATGATATTGTCCCAGGGATCCTTGACCGAGGCGACCACCACTCCACCGCCGACGTCGTTCGGCTCTTCGTGCTTTGAAGCGCCGTTCTCGATGAACCGTTTGTAGGCCGCTCCGCAGTCGGGGACCGCCCAGTATGCGATCTGCGAGTTGCCGGCCACCCGCGTCCCCTCCGCCGGCTGGATCCCGAGCTCGTATCCGTTGATATTGAACCCGACATAAAAAGGTTCGTCAAAATACGGTTCGGTCCCGAATGCCTTCGCATACCAGGCCTTTGCTTTTTCCACGTCCGGCACGAAATACGCCGCCGTCGCGATGCCTCTGAATTCTTCGCTCATTTTCTTTTCGGACCCGGAAGCGGCGGGGACCGCGGCCTCCGTGTGAAGCGTCATTAGCCACGCGCCGTCCTTCTTAATGTAGGTTGAAGTGTGATAGGAATCCCCGGTGACGTCCTTTCCTTCATAGGAGCCCTTGATGTACGCGCGGTAGATGATGATCGCGACGTCCCGGGACGGGAAACGAACGACGATGTTCGAAAACCGGTAGTCGTCGAGAACGGCCTGCCGAAACCCTTTGACCTCGTCCGCCTTCGTCAGGATTCCGCCGGAGAACACTCCGTTGAAGTTCTCTTCGAATATTGCAGGAAGCGCTTCAAGGTTCTTCGCTTTCAGCTGATCGTAGAAATAACGCTCGCGTTTGATTATCTCCTCACCCGACTGCGCCAGCAATCCCGTTGAAAGCATCAGCAAGAACGCTGCTGCTGCCCCTCCTCCCGAACGAATCAAGAACATTTCGGACTTCCTTCCTAGCTGTTGCTTCCGCCCTCTGAGTCTGAAACATCGGAGGCGTCCATCGACAGACCGCTGCCTGCCTCTTCCAGGTCGCCGCCGATGCCGGCCTCCGCCGCCGCGACATCAGAAGAAAGCCCTGCATCGGCCGCGACGGTGCCCGATCCGGCGGTCAGGTTCTTGCCGAGGATCGTGAACGGAATGTACATAAAGAAACCGAGCACGGCTACCCAGATCGGATGCGGAAGCATGATCAAGTTGAGGATCCAGCCGATCGTGAATAGTCCCCCGACGATTATCGGGATCAGATTTCCTTTGCTTTCCGCGATCTTGCCGATCAGAAGCCCGGCGGCGAACGAACCGATCGCGTATCCGGCAAGGACCACGCCGTACATCGCCGGCGAAAGGCTTTCCATATACGCCTTGATGGAATCAAGGTTGTTCGTATCGAGGGCGACGGGCGGCGGGAAAACGAGTGTGCCGATCGTCTGGATCGCCGTGAACACGACCCAGCCAACTATGAGACCTAAAATGGCGGCAAGAATGTTTCGGACCATCTTTTCACCTCTGAATAGAATTTTGGGGGGATTCTAACACAAGTGAGTTCATACGGTTGGCTGAGTTCGTTGGACCGCGGGCGTCCCCGCCCGCACCATCCGCGCTTTCGCGCGGGACTGCAGCCCAACGGGCTGCTCTAAACGGTTCACAGTACGTCGCTGGACCGCGGGCGTCCCCGCCCGCCCTTTCCGCGCGCTTGCGCGGGACTGCAGCCCGAAGGGCTGCTCTAAACTGATCGCGGAACGTACCGCCAATTCCGATCGCGTTACATACGTAACATTCCGATAACGATCTCTTATGCCTTTCGCGTGTGCAGAATGCTAGAAATCGTTTGAGGCTAATCGATTACCGCGACGAAATGGCCCTTTTCCACAAGCTTTTCCACAGTGATTTGTGGAAATCTCGATCCTTGAAATCGGCCGTTGCATTAATGTATCATCGTTTCATTTCTAAAACAATGATCCTCGAGCTCGACAAACTCAAACTGGATATCGACCAGATCGCGGCCATACGGAAACTCGACAAGCGCAAGATAAAGGTCCATCTGAAGAGCGGCCAGAACTTCACTTTCGAAGGCCAGGAGGCGGAGCTGATCTGGGATCTTTTCGAGAACGAGCGGAAGACGACGGGGATGGGAGCGGCTTAGCGCGGGCGAGCCCGCGGCAGTTCAAGGTTCAAAGTTCAAGGTTCAAAGTTTTAGGTAAAGATCCTAAGCGCGGGATCAAGGTTTGTACGGCTTCCGCAGGGTGCTCAGGGACGCCAAGCCTGGATATCAACTAGTTCTTTCTAAAAAGGTCCGGCCAGGAGGCCCACAATCATGGTAAGGACCCAGAGTTTCGAAGATTTGAAAGTGTGGAAATCTGCACGGGAAGTTGCGAATCTCATCTACGACGCGACCGAAGGAGACAGGTTTTCGAGGGATTTTGCCCTTCGCGACCAGATTCGACGCTCAGCGATCTCGGTTGTATCCAACATCGCGGAGGGATTCGAAAGAAATGGCAACAAAGAGTTCACGAATTTCCTTTACATTGCCAAGGGGTCATGCGGCGAAGCCAGGGCGCAGCTCTACATTGCGTTGGATCGCGATTACGTAACCGAGTACGAGTTTCGCACGATACTTTCAAAGCTAAAGGAGACGAGCAGGATGATGTTTGGTCTGATCCGATACCTTAGAAATTCCGATCACAAGGGACCGAAGTACCGCTGACGCGTCAGTTACGGGAACCATACGGAAGCTCGCACAGGGACCGTTCCTATCTTTGAACCTTGAACTTTGAACCTTGAACGTTGAACTTCGGTTCAAGCGATCCTCAGATTTCTCTTCTTCAGCGGAAAGCCTCTGTCGACCTCTTTGAAGATCATGGGCTGCAGGAGACGCATCGATTCCCGGCCGTTGGGCGATATGACGGTGAGGCTTCCGTGAAGCTCCCAGCCGGAGGCGAGGCGCTCGTTGACAAGGTCCGAGAGCTTTTCCGGTGAATCGGCCGTGACGATCTCATATCTCATAGAGCATCCTCTTCTGCCGCCCACAAAATGCCGGGAAGGTCTGTTGGTGGAAGTGCACGGCGCGTGTGCGCCGACTACGAGACCATACATCATCGGGGATAGCGATTCAATAATTTTTCAGGAAGCTGCAGGAGATCTCCTTGACCGCCGCGCGGTTTCCAAATAGCATTTGAGGTCCCTAAAGCATTCAAAAAGGAGAAGTAATATGGATAAAGCAAAATCTGCCGAACTCTTGATACAGTTGTACGATCTGCGCCGGGAAACCACGATGAGGGAAGCGCGCAACTGGATAGGCACTTTCTTTCCGAAGAGCGCCGAGGAACTGTCGAACACTATGATGGACCCGGACGTCGGCGGCTATCTGCGGATGGTCATCTCGTACTGGGACATGGCGTGCTCATTCGTAAATCACGGAGCGATCGACCGCGAAATGTTCAACGACGTGAGCGGCGAGTTCCTGTTCGTCTATTGCAAGATCAAGCCGTTCATTCCCGAGATCCGGGAAATGTTCGACAGCCCCGAATGGATGGCCCACTTCGAGAAGGTCGTCAACGAAATGCCCGGATCTGCCGAAAGGATCGAAAAGATGGAATCGTGGATGAAGGACTTTGAAGCGCAAATGACCGAGCAGGCTTCGGGCCAGGCGGGGTAGGAGCGAAGTATGAGCCTTGAATCGATCTTCGAACTGGAAGGACAGTGGGAGGGAACCTACAAGCTCTGGTTCTCTCCCGCAGAACCGCATCTGGAATCCGAAACGTCAGCCGGCATCAAGCGCGGAGTGAACTTCACCTGCGCGAAGATCGCCTACGACTGGGTCTACGAGGAGAAGAAACAGGAAGGCCTGATCGTACTGGCCTTCAATCCGAATCGTGAACTCGTGCGGGCGGCGTGGTTCGACTCATTCCATATGGCGAACGATTTTATGGACTGTGAGGGTTTCTCAAAGGACGGCGCGGTGAATGTCCTCGGGTCGTACACGGCGCCGGTCGGGCCTGCCTGGTACTGGCGGACGATCCTCGACGCTCCTGACGGATCGTTCCGTATGAGGATGTACAACATCCACCCGGACGGCACGGAGGAACTCGCGGTCGAGGCTGTGTACTCGAAAAAGGAATAAGAGAACAAACAGGAACAAGAGAACAAACAAGATAGACAGGATATAAAGGATTGCGGATCGGCGTCTTGCCGGCTTGCCTGGTTACGGTTTTGCTCTGTAACCCGCAACGCCGGCCGCTCGCTCCTTTCATTTATTTCCTGTCTATCTTGTTTCTCCCCCTTGTTTCACCGTACTGCCAGTCTTGATACGACTAGCCCGAGGAACACGAGACCCGTCATCAGGATCGGCGGCGGGAAAGTGAACACCAGCATCACAACAAAGCAGATCCCGAACACGATCAGGCTGATGTTCAGCACGCCCTTCAATACCCCGGCGTCGATGTTCTTCTTCAGAAGGTAGAAAAGCAGCACGGCTCCGAACAAATAGAGAAGCGGGAAGCAAGCGCTCAGCGCCGTGAACAGCTCCTGAAATGTGGGATCGAACCCGAGTCCCATGTCCTTCTTGTACCCGGTTATCAGATCTATCAACTGTTTCTCGGTTTCATTCTCCGCTACTAACGGCATAAGAAAGCTTAGAGAATGCGCGGCGGCAGTTAGAAGCTGCAGCACCGCCGTGATCTTGATCCAAATTCTGTGGTTTCCCATTAGTAGTCCTGCCTCCGAAAATTCATAAAAATTCCGGACAAAAATACCACGAAGAACTGAGCGAGGACCATTGACCAGGAACCAGGGACCATTGATCAGGGACCGAGGATCACGGACCGATCGCCCAGCCGTTGTCCGATGCGGATTCGCGAAGCGACGATCTGGCTTTAGCCGCGGACAAGCCCGCAGGGCTTCGCCCACGGATAGCGTCGGCGACGAATCGCGCTTAGCGCAGCAATTGCGTGATATATCGACACATCGATCGATTCATTCGGATCACCAGAGCCGCTACGGCCCGATATAACGCTACTGATATACTGCCGCTTCGTGGCCTCCGGACCCGACAGACTCGCCAAACCCGACAGACTCTACAGACTCATCTGACCCGCCAGACCCGCCAGACTCGCCAGACTCTATTCACGATTCACGATCTATTCCATCACGTCCATTTCCCCCGCCCCCGTTCGTCTAGTCCCTGAAACCGAGAGTTTCGTATAACATTCAACAGACGAAAGGAGACAAAAACGATGGAAGGATTCATGCTTCTGCTTCACGACAGGACCACTCAACAAGGGGACCTTTCCCCGGAAGAGATCCAGGGAATTATCGCCGAGTACGTCGCCTGGCGCGACAAGATCGCGGAACAGGGACGGCTGCTAGGAGGCGAGAAGCTCGCGGACGACGACGGCCGCCATCTCGTACTCGACGATGGAGCGATCAGGGTGACCGACGGGCCGTACACGGAGGCCAAGGAGGTGCTCGGAGGCTACTTCGCCATCAAAGCCGCCGATTACGACGAGGCGGTCGAGATCTCGAAGGACTGCCCTCACCTGAAATACGGCGGCCGGATCGAGCTCCGTAAGATCGATAACCACCGTTGACCGATGCCCGGCTATGATCAGATTACTGAATCGGTCGATCATCTGTTCCGGCGTCACGCCGGGCAGATGACGGCCGTTTTGACCCGCATTTTCGGCTTCGGAAAGATCGATCTGATCGAGGACGCGATCCAGGAATCGATGCTCCGCGCGCTCAGCCACTGGAGTTACAAGGGACTTCCCGACAACCCTAGGGCCTGGCTGATCCAGGTCGCCAAGAACAACATCCTCGACCGCCTCAGAAAGAGCTCGCGCGACGCGGATCTGGAAGAAGGGTCGAGACTGCTCGACGCCTGGGCGCGGTCAGCCGGTTCCAGCGTCGACACGGCTTTCGAGAAAGAGATACGCGAAGACCAGCTCCAGATGATCTTCGCCTGCTGCCATCCTGCGCTGACCCCCGACAGCCGCATCGCGCTGACACTTAAGACGGTCGGCGGTTTCAGCGTCGGCGAGATTGCCGTCGCGTTCCTTTCAAACAAGGACGCGGTCGCGAAAATGCTCGTCCGCGCAAAGAAGAAACTGCGGGATGAGGGCGCGAGGATGGAGATCCCGGCTCCTTCGGAACTTGGGCCCAGGCTTGAATCGGTGCTGAAGGTGCTCTATCTGATGTTCAACGAGGGCTATTCGGCATCCGGAGGCGAGAGTGCGGTTCGGACGGACCTTTGTCACGAAGCGATCCGGCTTGCAAGGCTCCTCGCCGACCATCCGCTCACTTCTCAGCCAAAGGTCCACGCGCTTGCGGCGTTGTTCCTTTTTCAGGCCTCGAGGCTTCCGGCGAGAAGCGGCGAGGGCGGAACGCTGACCATTCTCCCCGACCAGGACAGGTCTCTGTGGGACAGGAAGATGATCGCGGAAGGTCTGCGGCACTTCCGGTCCTCGGCGAGCGGCAGCGAGATCAGCGATTATCACCTCGAGGCCGAGATCGCCTCGTACCACGCCGTTTCGGAAGACTACGGGTCGACCGACTGGCGCGCGCTTCTGGAAGCGTACGACAGGCTCCTCGAACGGCGGTACTCTCAGATCGCGGCGCTCAACAGGATCATCGCTCTCGCGGAGGTCGAGGGACCGGACAAGGCACTTGAGGAACTTCAAACGCTGGCAGACGAGAAACTTGAGGCCTACTACCCGTACCACGTTACGCTCGCCGAGCTTCAGCGGCGGACGGGACTCGGCGAAGACGCGCTGCGATCTTACGAATTCGCCGCGGGGCTTGTCGAGAACGAGGCAGTGAAGCGGTTTCTGCGGAAAAGACGTGAAGAGATCGGGGCGAAGGGATCGGAAGGAGTTTGACCGGGAAGATCCCCGGGGATGTGGCTCCAACTGGTGCCTCTTCAAAGGCAGAGCGCATCAATTGCCCCCCGCTTCAGCGGGGGGCAACTGAAACGTTGTTCACCCCTCCGCGTGCAGGGCGACGCGGTTTCCCTCGCTGTCCGTGAAGAACGCCATATACCCGATCTCCTCGCTGATCTGTGTTTTCGGAATGACGATCGTTCCTCCGGCGTCTTCGATCCGGTCGATCACCTTCTGGATCTCCGGGTTCGCGTTCAGATAAACGACCACCCCGTCCTGAGAGGGAGTGTACATCTCGTGCTGGCAGAGAGCCCCGTGCACGTGACCGCTCCCCATATCCATCGGGAAAGCGACCATCTTGAATTCGGGCATCGGAAGCTCCTGCATCTCGATGTCGAATATCGTCTCGTAGAACTTCCGGGCACGGTCCATGTCCGAAACCGGGATCTCGAACCAGCTGACGGTATGTGAATTCTTGTCCATAATCTTTCTCCTTCGTAGCCGCAGATTCTAACGCTTTACCGCCAGATACCCAAGATAAACCCGATCACCGCGAAATAGACCGTGACATAGCCGCAATTGATCGCCAGGTACTTGAACGAACGCTGTTCGAACAGGCCGATGATGATGAACGTCGTAACGACCCATCCGACTCCTGCAAGAAGCCCCGCGACGACGCCCCACTGCCAGGTGGTCCCGGGCGCGGCGAGGAAGAACGCCAGGTTGTACGAGATAATGTAAGCCAGGACGAACGAGCCTCCGAACGTCTTCAAAGGGCTGGCGTTCTTCAGCTGTTCGTCGGTCAGCCCGACCTCCTTCTGCCACGCTTTGGCGAAGAGGATCGGCGACCACCAGAACGCGCCGATAACAAGGCTCATCAGCGCGCAGACAAAAACGGCAAGATGATTGATGTAGAAGTTTTCCATAGTGCGGGCATTCTAGCTCCGCCGGAAAACCCCGGTATTGGAAAATATTTACCTAAAGGACGGGGACGTAATTCAGTGCGTCGGTCTTCTTCGCGACGTACTCGTTAGGCGTGAATCCGGAGAGCGACCTGAAATCGTTGTTGAAGTGCGCCTGGTCGTAGAAGCCCGCGTCGAGAGCGATCGCCGACCAGTCGGGGATGTCCGTTTCTTCGATCTGCTCGATGACCCTCTGGAATCTGATCACCCGCAGATACGACTTAGGGGTCGTGCCGACGTTGTTCTTGAACATCGTGATCAGGTGTTTCTGCGAGTAGCCGATCTTGTCGCTGAGTTTTGCGAGGTTGGTGCGTGAAGGATCCGCGCCGATGCCGTTTACCGCATACTCGACGCAAGGATTCAGCTCGGTGTCGGAGTTCAGGTGTTTCGCGAGAAATCCTTCGACGAGCCGGAACTTTCCGGAAGGGGTCGCTTCCGCCAGAAGCCTTTCGCGCAGGATTCCGAACTCGCTTCCCCATATCCGGTCGGCATCGACAACCGTGTTCGCGAGCTCGCTCATTGGGATTGGGAAGAACGGATGCGCCATTCCTTTCCGGAAGACGATCACCAGCTTTGAAGTCCCGTTTCCTGCGGGGATCGATATCGGACGGGTCCTCAGGCCCGAGGCCCATCCATTCCGGCAAGTCTGGATCTCTTTCAAGGATTCGTTATCGTAAACGTGCTCCGCATCGTCCCTCAGACTGATTATGATCTCGGTGTTCCCGTCAGGCAGGAACCGCTCGATGAGACTGGATGTGACGAAGTCGTCGAAGAAGAAGAAGTTCTGGACGAACTCGCAAAGGGGAGGCCCGGGAATGTGCATCTCGAAGATCATGGGCGGCGCAATTCTAGCAAAAAAAGATTTGTAGGGACAGGGCTTGTCCCTGTCCGTGCGCCGAAAGGCGCGATCTCGATATCCATCTGTGTCTCGGTCGTCGGATTCCCAAGCTTTGTGGAGAACTCCAATTTGGCCGATCGCTCTTCTCTGTCGAAAGAATAGAAGCCTCTGACGCATTCGTTAGGGCGCAACAGATAGTCCGGGCTAAAGTACTTGGAGAACGAATCTATGTCTTCAAAGAAAACTGCCTGAACTCTGATAGTCTTGCAATAGACTCGATTTATCCGTGCCGCGACACGCCGCAACTCTTCAGTATTGAACCTTTCCGGCTCTAGCTGAATAAATACCATGAGCACATCATCGGTCGGGTCATCCTTCGATACGGTCCCTGACCACGCTTCCGAGATCAACTTGTACTTTCCCGTTTTCCCCTCTACCTTGCATTTTTCGACAGCAGTACTCTGACCTAAGACCGAAACTGACAGAAAGAGAGCGGCGATGATGGTGGGAATCGAAAAGATCGGAACGGTGCCAACCCAACCACCGACTAGAGTAAGAACTCTGGTCAAAATACCCATAATGTCGAAACACACGTATTGGAGCAATGCTAGTCAGAAACTTATTCCAGGTAGTCAACCCTACCCGAATAAGACCATTGGTCACGTTCTAATACGAGACCGGCTTCGACTGGATTATCCAGTACATACTCTACACAATGGCAGAAGTCTTCCGAGTTCCTGACTATGTGGTCATGGTACTGACGTTGCCACAGTTTCCCTTCATACCAATCCCAGGAGATTCGCGTGGACAAACTCTTGAACGCTCCGCAGATTTGCCCAAGCGTCTTGCCGGATTCCCCCGGGGAAATAAGCGCGTGAAAATGGTCCGGCATTAAGCAATAGCAATAGAGTCGAAAGCAGTACTTTTCCCGGAGTTCCAGCAAACACTCTACGGTTTTCGATGCAAGTTGTTTGTTCTCAAACACTACTCTTCTATCGCGAACAACGATCGTGACGAAGTAAATGCTATTGGCGGAGTAATCGAACCCGCGCAGGCGGATCGACTCCTTTCGTGTGAAAGTGAGGTGTTTCATCGGAGGGTGAGGCTCCTTAAGACCTAATTTTTCTTGGTGATCCTACATTTCAACGGTATAGGAGAATTTTTTCGCTTCGCTCACAGGCAGCCACAAGGGCTGCCCCTACGTTCCAACTCTACCCGCACTCAGAAGGCTTGAAAACCAGATCGAAGCCCCGCATCTGGCCGTTGCTCATACCCTCGACTCGGGCGGTGATGCCAGTCGAGCCGCGAGTGTAAGTGATCTTCTGCGGAAAGTCGTGCTCGGGATTTTCGAAGATCGCAACTCCGTCCTTGTGCGAGGTGAGCTTAAAGGCGGTTTCCTTCTGGCCGGACGGGATCGCGACGTAGTAAACATCGCCCTCCTTCTCGATGATCCTAAGGAATTCGTGGCTGACGATCTTGTCGTCGCGCTTCGAATACCCCATCCCGATCATTATCCCCGCGGGAGAGGTCCATTGCTCGTAGGTGACCCTTCCGGGCGCGCGCTCCATCTGCCAGCAGCCGGAGAACCAGGCAAGGTCGGCGACCTTGGGCTTCTCGGCCTTGTCCTGTGCGAAAGCGGAGATCGAAAAGGAAAGCAGAAGTGCAAAGAGAAAAAACGCTCGGTTCATCAACATATCCTCCAAGGGTATAAGTATTGCACAATCAACTGTTTAGAGCGCCACTTCGCGCTTCTAAGGCAGCGCGAAGCCCAGCGCAAAACCGAAAAAATGAACCCGTTTAGAGCAGCGCTCTGCGCTGCCAAGGCAGGGCGAAGCCCTGCTCTAAACGGTTGGAGGGCAGGGACAAGCCCTGCCCCTACGTATCCTGCGTAAAATGGATCAGCACCCCGCTCGGGTCCCAGCAGTACGTGATCGTAGCGCCCCAGGGCTCCTCTTTCGGAGGCTTAACGCGAATCGAATCGAACTTGTCGCGCACGATCAGGTCGTTGATCATCCGCCACCATTCAGCCGTGTCGTCAACCTCGATCGAGATCATGAAATTCTCCGCCCACTCCTTCACGTAGTAGTTCTGCAGCCAGATCCTGTGCCGTCCGATCTGCAGTTCGGCGAGAGCGTCCTCGTGCTGCCACTTCTTCTTGAAGCCGATCGCCTCGTAGAATCTCAGACTCTCTTCAAAATCCCTGGCGGGCACAAAGACCCGCAGATCCTTTACTTTCAAACTCATAACTAGACTTCGATCCGCATTATAGGCCTTGTTTCGGAGCGCCTCGCGACCTCGCGAAATCCCGCACTCAGGAAGATCTCGGACACGCCGTGCCAGGCGAACGCAGGCGGATAACGCTTGCCGTCCTTCGGCTCGACCGGATAGCCCTCGACGATCTTCGCTCCTCGATCCGAAGCGTGTTCGACCGCCGCTCTCAGAAGCGCGGAGGCGACGCCTCTGCCGCGGTATTTCCGGTCGATGAAGAAACACGAGACCGACCAGACTTCCTTTTCATCGACCGGTTTCAGGATCCTCGATCTTTCGAGCGCCGAATACTCGCTCCGGGGAGCCACCGCGCACCATCCGGCAGGCGTTTTGCCGTCGAAGGCGATGATGCCCGGAACCGACCCTCCATCGACGATCGCCTTCATCGCCTTTCTGTTCGCTTCGCCCGAACCGGCCTCGAATTCCTTTCTGGTCAGCCGCCAGTACATACACCAGCACCCGGCGCATCCTCCCTTCTCGCCGAACAACAGTTCGAACCGGTCCCACGAAGCGGGAGTCAGAGGCTCAAATCTCAGTTCCATCGATTCAGGCGGACCCTATGTATTTCCGCAGGCCCTCGAACGTGTCGTGCCAGCCCTTTTCACACGCGGCGTAGAACTCGTCGGCGATCTCGTCCTGCGGGAAGCCGCTCTGGATAACGCGGATCGAGGTCAGGCGGTCGGAGATGGGATCGACCTCGAAGCGAGCCTTTACGTTCAGGTCGAAAGGCGGCGGCTCGAACTTTGTGTAGTAACGGGTCTCATCGAGCTCTATCACGTTCGGGTAATCGTACTCGGTGATCCTGTGAAAGGTGATGTAGTCGGGATCGTCC
This sequence comes from Aridibacter famidurans, assembly GCA_024103495.1. Taxonomy (GTDB): domain Bacteria; phylum Acidobacteriota; class Blastocatellia; order Pyrinomonadales; family Pyrinomonadaceae; genus Aridibacter; species Aridibacter famidurans. The sequence goes on along the minus strand of JAGFIQ010000037.1, from coordinate 25,788 downwards.
GCGTCTCCCCACGCCGCGTTCCAGAAACCGCCTTTTTCGGGGAGCACGATGGCGGTGCTCGCGCCCCACCAGCCGCAGATCGCGGAAGGCGTTATCAAAGCTTCAAACACCGTCTCGGGGTCCGCTTCAAGGTCGATCTGATAAATGTGGCTCCTTGTTTCTCCGCTCATAGAAGGCTGCGTACATAGTGAAGAATAAAAACAGGATGGACAGGATAGCAATGATGAAGGCTCCTTGTTCGCTTAAGGGCCTTGTTCCGGCAGAAGATCGATCAAGAAGAAGAGAGATCGGGCAGCTGCAATTGCGCAGAAAACTTCGATCCGGCAGTTGCCACCGATCCCTTATATCCTTTTCATCCTGTTTCTTCTTTGTATTCCTTTCCTGCCCGAATCCGCGCCGAACCATTGTGCTACAATCCCGCGTATTTCCAAAGATATTCCTACGGAGGACTTATGAAATACCGATGCGAGATAGAGATCGAGCGGCCGGTCGATGAGGTCGTCCGGCTGTTTGACGATCCGGATAATATGAAGAAATGGATGCCCGGACTCGAGAGTTTCGAGCCGGTCAGCGGCGAGCCCGGCCTTGTCGGCGCCACCTCGAGACTGAAGTTCGACATGAACGGCCGCAAGATCGAGATGATCGAGACCATAACTTCGCGGAACCTGCCCGACGAGTTCAGCGGGACCTACGAGACCGAAGGCGTTTTTAACCTTGTCCGGAACAGGTTCGAAGAGATCGACGGCGGCACGAACTGGGTTGCGGACAACGAGTTCCGGTTCACTTCTCTGGCTATGAAGCTGATGGCGTTCTTTATGCCGGGTGCTTTCAAGAAAGAGACGATGAAGCATTTGAAGGCATTCAAAGATTTCGCCGAGAGCCAAAGCGCCGGCGAGGAGGAAGAAGAATGAGTGTCAGCCACATTCCCAGGGGATTTACGAGCGTCACTCCCTACTTTATTGTCGACGACGGCGGAAAGTGGGTCGCGTTTCTAAAGGACGCGTTCGATGCGGAGGTCGTTGATGAGCATTATGAGGACGGCACATTGCGCCATGGTGCGTTCCGTGTCTTCGGATCTATGGTCGAGGGAAGCGAGGGCGGCGGAGATTACCCGGACCGCACTATGGCGGTACACCTATATGTAGAAGACTGCGACGCGGTCTATGAGAAAGCTCTGGCGGCGGGCGGTACCTCGATCTTCGAAGTTACTGACATGCCGTATGGCGAGCGCTCCGGCGGAGTGATCGATCCGTGCGGGAACCACTGGTACATCGCGACTCAGCAGGTGGATATGTACCCGGTCGATGATCAGGGGGTCAACGATCAGTGATCAGGGGGTCAGTGATCAATTGCGGGCGTGTCCGAAGCCCGACCGTCAGGGAGGGCTACTGTAAAAAGTCAGCAGAAATGAGACGGGAGACGGGAATCGGAACCCGGAGCGCAAGCGACGGGCTTAGCTGACCGCTTGGCGGTCATATGCATTTAGCCGTGGACAAGCCCGAAGGGCGCAGTCCACGGTAACGCAGCCCCCGAATTCTAGAGCCGATTTAGCGGCGGCACCGATGTCGACAGGTCGTCGAGGTACCGCGAACTTCAGTTTGCGCCGCGCGAAGGCGCGGAGGACTTAGCGGGCTTCCCTCGGTCCGGGAAACGATCTCACGGGCGACGGCGGCTAAACCGCTGGTAGGCTCATGGCGCGTCCCGAGCCATTGCGATCCGGTCCCACCTTTCGGTGGGCGACAAGCTTAAGCTTATCGGACATTTTGTGCGGCGCGTCAGTGACGCGCGGATCTCTGAGAGCCGATGATTACAGACTATGAAATACGCAATTCAGATCTTAGCTTTGACCTTCGTCCTTTTTCAGTCCGCCCTTGCCCAATCCTCGCAAGTCCCGTCCTGGCTCCGCGCTCATATGGACTACATGACACAAGGCTCCGGCGTCTGGGTCACCAGCAACGACAAGTTCAAGTCAGACGCCGAGCCGTTCGATCAGTACGTGACCGAATGGAAATACAGTGTTGGCAAGATGGGAATGAACGGCCGGCTGTACGGCATCCGCGACGGCAAACCGACCGGCGATTTCTGGGAGTATCATGTCTACTGGCATCCGAAAGACCGGGTCGCTTATATAGTTCAACTCGGCGCAGGCGGCGCGTTCGGGATCGGCGAGGTCAAGGATTCAGGGCTGAACGATCCGCCGCAGAGGTTCTTCGAAATGGAAATGGTGATGCCCGACGGTTCCGACGTGATGGACCTACACCGGATCCACGAATCCGGGAAGGGCGAGCACAAGACGGTTTCGTTCGATTTCCGGGAAGGCGAGTGGATCGAGCGCCGGACATATGTCTGGAAGCTGAAGTGAACCGTGAATCGTGAATCGTAATTCGTGAATCGTGAAGAGGATGAACCACCGAGGACACAGAGAGCACGGAGATTTTTTGGGACTCTTGCAACGCCCCTAAATTTCTCTGTGTTCCCTGTGCTCTCCGTGGTCCGTCCCTTCACGACTCACGATTCACCATTCACGAATCACGATTCACGCCCGCGCTGACGCTTGGGCTACTGACACAGCTCACTTCTTCTCTTCCTTCTTATCTTCCTCTTCCCAGTTACGCTCGACTCCCTTGATATACTTGTCGAACCAGCCCAGGAACCGCTGGAAGCGGTCCTTCTGGAAAGTCGGGCGTCGAATGCCGTGATGCTCGCCCGGATAGACGACCAGTTTCGTCTCGCGGCCGAGCTTCTTCATCGCCTGGTACATCTGTTCCGAGTTCAGGATCGGGACGTTCCAGTCTTCCTGGCCGCCGATCCACAGCGTCGGGGTCGTAATCTTCGCCACGTCGTTGAACGGAGAGATCCTTTCCCACGCTTCCGCGTTCTCCCAGGGCAGGCCGAGCTCCACCACCCACCACATCTGGTAATGATCGTGCCCGTAATTCGCGCGGTACAATGCCTCGCTCGCACCGGAGACGGCCGCCTTGAAGCGCGTCGATTTCGTGATTACGTAGTTGTTTAGAATGCCACCGTATGACCAACCTCCGACGCCTAGTTTCTCCGGATCGGCGTAACCGCGCGCGATTACATAGTCGACGCCCGCCAACACATCTTCAACGTCCGGCACGCCCCACTGAGCGAAAAGAGCGTACGAAAACGCCTCGCCGTATCCGGACGAACCTCGAGGGTTCGGCAAAAGGACCAGGTAGCCGTTCGCCGCCCAAAGCTGTGCGTCGAAGTCGAAGCTGTAATCGTATTGCGAAACAGGCCCGCCGTGAGGGTTGAGAATGAGCGGGTACTTCATCGAAGGATCGAATCCGATCGGCTTGAAAAGGAACGCCTCGATCTCCGTTCCGTCCTTGCTGCGGAACCTGATCTCCTCCGGCTTCGAAAGCTCGATCTTGTCGAGCAGTTCCTTGTTCGCGAACGTTATCTGCTTGAGGTTTCCGCCGGAGAAAGTGAACACGTCGCCCGGCACGTCGGGTTTTGCGACCATCATCGCTACCGTTCCGCCTCCGACGACGAAACTCTGCACGACGTTCTCGCCGCGGACGTGTCTCGTAACCTGGCCTCCGTTCGCGGGTATCGAGGCGAGGTGCTGTTCGCCGCTGTCCTCGACAACAAACCAGATCGAGGACCCATCCTCCGAATAATCCGGACGAAGCACGTTCCTGTCCAGGTTCGAGGTCAAAAGCCTCGGCTCGCCGCCCGTCGCCGGGATCGTCGCGAGATACTGCACCGCATACCACATCGTCTTCAAAGGAGCGGTGACCGTCGTGTATGTGATCGTCTTTCCGTCCGGGCTCCACGACGGGTTGTTGTCCTCCCGGGGGTTCTTCGTCAGCTGGAGCATCGTCGCTCCCTTGTCGTTGTTGTCCGCGGAGACGATCCATATGTCGGTATTCGGATTCGAATCGGGTTCCTCGGTCCTGTTGCTTTCGAACGCGATCAGCTTTCCGTCCGGGCTCCACGCAGGGTCCGAATCGTCGAAATCGCCCGATGTGATCTGCCTCGGTTCGTCCTTAGAGCCGATATCGAAGATATAGAGGTGCGTGCGAAAACGGTCGAGATATCCGGCGTAGTCGCGCTTGAACTGAAGCCGGTCGATGACGTACGGCTTCGGTTTCTTATCGTCCTTCGGATCTTCCGTCAGTTCGTGCGGTTTCGGATCGCGGATCAGGAGTACGAGACGTTTGCCGTCCGGCGACCATTCGTATCCCGAAACGCCCTGCTTGACTTTCGTGACTTGCTGAGCCTCGCCGCCGAGGCGGTTCAGGGTCCAGACTTGTGTCTTGTCCTCGCCGTCGGTCTTGTCCTCTCCGGATTCGCTGCGCTTCGCGAGGAACGAAAGGTACTTTCCGTCCGGGCTCCAGCGCGGGCTCGAAGCGGAGTAACCCTTTGCTGTCATAGGGATCGCGTCTCCGCCGGCCGCCGGTACCATCCAGATCCGGGTCTCAGACTTGTCCTTCTTGAGGTCGGTCGTGGACAGCGTGTAAGCGATCCACTTGCCGTCGGGGCTGACCTGCGGATTGCCGACATTCTTCATCGAGAAGAAGTCGTCGATCTCGATCGGACGTTTCGAGTCTTGGGAGAACGAAACGGCAGTGAGCAGCAAGAGAGCGATAAGAGAGGCAAGCTTCGTTTTCATAAGCGGATTCTTCCTCGACATTGGTATACGGGGGTAGGGATTTCCGATACTTTAGACCAGATCGCATTCAAAATGAAATCCGCTGATCACCGAAGCGCCGGGTGCGCAGCTTCGGGGGTTATACGGAGGAGCGGCTATTTCGTTTCGCTGTTTGCGGAACATAGCGAGAGTGTTTTCGCGCTGCCGTCGATCGTCGTCGCAAGTAAGACTGCTCCCGCAAAGCCGCAAAGGCGCAAAGAGCCGCCAAGAAAGAGCTTGAGCTCACAGCGTGTTCATGTAAACCCGCTCAACGCTCACGGTCCCGCGCACAAGTGCGCAGGCTAAACGGCTCACGGTCCCGCGCACAAGTGCGCAGGCTAAACGGCTCGCAGCTAAGCGGAGCTTAACCTTTTCACGCGAATTGCCGTATAGTATGTGGAATTCAAACCCATCCTTTTCGGAAAAACGACAATATGAAGAACCTAGCCCTCGGCCGATTCGTGTCCGCGGTCCTGTGCGGACTGCTCCTGATCACGCCTCTCACCTTCGCCCAGCAGACCGGCGATGGAAATGACGACAAGAAGAAAAAGTGGGACGTCCTGAACCCGCCGTTCGATCTGAAGACCGTCACTATCAAGACCGATAAGACAACGTGGTCCAGCCTGGACGTCACACCTGACGGTGAGAGTTTTGTTTTCGATATGCTCGGCGACATCTACGTCGCGGACATCGATGGCGGAGACGCGCGCCCGGTTCTTCAGGATTTCGCCTGGAACATCCACCCGGCGGTCAGCCCCGACGGAAAGCGGATCGCGTTCATCTCCGACCGCGACGGATTGTCGAACCTGTGGGTGATGAACATCGACGGCACCGGGCTGAAACAGATCAGCAAGGAAAAGAAGAACATCGTCCACAGCCCGAAGTGGAGCCCCGACGGCGAGTACATCGTCGTCAACAAGGGTTTTATGTCGAGCCGCAGCATTCCGGCCGGCGAGATCTGGCTGTACCATCGCTCAGGCGGAGACGGCCTCCCGGTCAAGACGCGCGAGAACGGCCGGCGTGACCAGAAGAACATCGCCGATCCCGCGTTTTCGCCCGACGGCAAATACATCTATTACACCCACGACATCACTCCGGGCTTCACCTTCAGCTACAACCGCGATCCTCTTAAGTCGATCTTCGCGATCACCCGCTACGACATAGAGAAAGGTGAAGAGCGAAGGTTCATCAGCGGCACGGGCGGCGCGATAGTCCCGACGCCCTCGCCGGACGGGAAGTACGTGGCGTTCATCCGCAGGGTAAGGAACAAGACCGCGCTGTTTTTAAAGGACCTCGCGACCGACATCGAGAGTCCTCTTTATCTCGACATGGAGCGCGACCTGCAGGAAGGGTTCGGTTCCGAAGGCTACTATCCGTATTTCGACTGGACGCCCGATTCGAGATCGATCGTGTTCTGGACCGGCGGTTACTATTACAAGATCGGACTCGCGGACAAGAAGGTCGAGCGCATACCTGTTTCGATCGAGGCCGAGAAGAAATTCGCCGACGCATTGAGGTTCGACGTCGACGTCGCTCCCGAAAATGTCGACGTAAAGATGGTCCGGTGGGCGCAGAGATCCCCGGACGGGCGATCGGTGATCTTCCAGGCGCTGGGTAAGATTCACGTCCGCGACCTCTCGAACAACACGACCAGGAGGCTTACGAAGCAGGAAGATCACGACGAGTACTATCCGCGATTCTCGCTCGACGGAGAGTCGGTGATCTACACGACCTGGAACGATCAGGACCTGGGTGCGGTCCGCATCGCGCCCGCTTCGGGCGGTGAAGGAAGGGTCGTTTCGAAGGCTCCGGGCCACTACGTCGAACCGGCTTTCTCGACCGACGGAAAGATGATCACGTACCGGAAGTTTTCCGGAGGCTTCCTCGTGAGTCCCAAAAATTCGATCGATCCTGGCATCTACGTGGCGAAAGCAGACGGTAGCGGCCACGAACGCGTCGCAAACTCGGGATCGGATCCGCATTTCTCCGGCGACAACACTCGTGTCTATTTCACGACCGGAGTACCCGGAAAGGATTATCCCGAACAGCAGGTGGTCAGCGTCGATCTGAACGGCGAGGACCGAAAGGAACACGTCTACGGCGCGGACCAAGTCGAGGAGTTTAGGCTTTCGCCCGACGGTAAGTGGGTCGCCTTCACTTCGCAGTTCAATGCCTATGTTGCCGCGATCCCGCCGACCGGAAAGGTGCTTCGCGTCGGTCCCGATTCGAAGGCGATGCCGGTCAAGAAGCTCTCGAGCCGCGCCGGGGAGAACCTGGTCTGGAGCGCCGACAGCAAGTCGGTCGGATGGACGCACGGTCCCGTGTTTTATGAGCGCGAGCTGAAGGATGCGTTTGACTTTATCGAAGGCGCGCCGGAGAAGCTTCCGGAGCCAGTTGCCGAAGGCACCAATCTCTCGTTCTCGAGAGCCGCGGACAAGCCGAGCGGCTACAAGGCGATCGTCGGCGGAACCGTTGTCACGATGCGCGATGCGAACAACACACAAGAGGTGATCCGGGACGGCACGGTGCTGATCCGCGATAACCGTATCGAGGCAGTCGGCCGACGCCGCGACATCAAGGTTCCGCAAGGCGCGACCGTCATCGACGCGAAGGGCAAGACGGTCATCCCGGGCCTGATCGACGCGCACGCGCACGGCTCGCAGGGACAGAATCAGATCATCCCGCGGCAGAACTGGGCGATGTACTCGAACGTCTCGTTCGGAGTGACGACGATCCACGATCCTTCGAACGACACGCAGGAGATCTTCTCCGCGGCGGAGATGCAGAGGGCGGGAATGATCGTCGCGCCGAGGATATTCTCGACCGGGCGGATCCTCTATGGCGCGGAAGCGGTCGGCGCGAAGTCGATCGTCAACAGCTACGAGGACGCGCTTTACCACGTGCAGAGGATGAAGGATTCCGGTGCGATATCGGTAAAGAGCTACAACCAGCCGGGCCGCGCCCAGCGCCAGCAGATCCTGCAGGCCGCGCGCGAGCTCGGGATGATGGTGGTCCCAGAAGGCGGAGGCAAGTTCCATCAAAACCTGACGATGCTGGTCGACGGCCATACGGGCCTCGAGCATTCGCTTCCGGTCGCGCACGGATACGACGACCTGACCCAGCTTTGGTCGGCGACGCGGTTCGGCTACACGCCGACGTTCATCGTTTCCTACGGAGGATTGATGGGCGAGGAATACTGGTACGACCGCACGAACGTATGGCAGAACGAAAGGCTTCTGCGGTACACGCCGGCGTTCATCATCGATCCGCGCTCGATCCGAAGGCCGACCGCACCCGACGAACAGTACAACCACTTCGACGTTGCGAAATACGCGAAGACATTGCGTGACAAGGGCGTCGGCGTGCACATCGGCGCGCACGGCCAGAGGGAAGGACTCGGCTCGCACTGGGAGCTCTGGATAATGGCGCAGGGGGGATTTTCACCCTGGGAAGCACTCCGCGGAGGCACGATCGACGGTGCGAGGCACCTTGGGATGGACAAGCAGATCGGTTCGATCGAACCGGGCAAGCTCGCCGATCTTGTGATCATCGACGGCGATGTCCTTTCGGACATCAGGCGCAGCGAATTCGTGACACACACGGTCCTCAACGGACGAGTCTATGAATCGGCGACGATGAACGAGCTTGGCGGTCCGGCGAGGAAGCCCTTCTTCTGGGAGGGTTCCGGCGGCGGATATTTGCCCGGCGAGACGATGGAGCAGATGGAGCAGAAGGCGTTCGAGCACCGGTGGGTGCATTAGAGATAGTTTACCGAGTTGGCTGAGTTTGTCGGGTTTGGTGAGTTTGGGGTGTCTCGTCAGCCGTTGAGGCGGATGTAATATCTGTAGCCCGGTAACCTCGCGGCTTCGCCGCAGTGATGTGCGGTAAGCCTTTGGCTTACCGGGAGTTGTTCTCGGCATTCCTGCGCGGAGGCTGAGCCTCCGCGCATGGAAAGATCAAGGAGGTCGCGCTCCGGAAAGGCAAGCCTTTCCGCACATCACGGCGGCGGAGCCGCAAGAGATTCCTGAGTACGATATCCTTGCGGCCCGCGACAAGCTAAAGCTTATCGTACATCCGTTTCGAGCAGCGCTTCGCGGTGCATGGAACCTTAAACCTTGAACCTGGAACTTGGAACCTGGAACTTTGAACCTGGAACTAAGAGGTTACCCCGTCAACTCCTCGATCCCCCTCCCTTCGAACAGCTTCTGCTTCCCGAGCGAAATATAGAACGCATAACATCCGAGCGCGGCGATGATCCCGATCGTCACAAGGCTCTGTCCGAAATACGGCCGCGCCGGATCGAACGTGAAAGGCAGCGAGTTGGCGAGCAAGCCCACGAATGTGCTGGCAAGGATAGTCAGCAGACCGAATCGCGCAAAGACGAAAACGAAGACTGCGACTACGCCGGCTTGTATCAGAAAAGCCACAAAGCCGCGGTTGAACAGGAAGGGCAGCGTGACGAACAACGCCCAGAAAAGGGCTAGAACCGATACTCCTATCAACTTCTTCCGAAAGATCAGGTAGGAGACAAGCAGGAGTGTCAGGATGCCGAAAGAGGCGAAGATCGAAAGCGAGGAAGCTCCAATGAAGTACGAAATAAAGTCCGGAACACTGTTGAGCGCGTCGATGCCCATGGTGCCCTGTCGCGTCAGGTCTTTACCATACAAGTAGTCTCTGACAAGCCCGGCGAGATAGAAAGCCGTTACGCTCGAAAGACCGACCGTCATCCCGATCAGAAGGTCGCGGCCGATTATCGGATCGCGAAATTCGCCCGCGATCAGCCTGTTCCAGGAGATCAGAAGCTCCGGCCACCACCTGCGGACAAGCGGCTCAACTGCTACCGAAAGCAAGAGGATGGTGGCGGTAGTAAGAATCGACTCGGTTACCATCCATGCCAGGATCAGGAACTCTCCTACCAGAGAAACCATATGATCCGCCCTTAAGAATCGAACCAGTCCCGTAGCCGCGAAGACGAAGATGCCGACCCGCGTGGCACCCTTCAGGTCGATGCGTCCTGCCCTCACGTTCCTGATCGAAAGGTAACCGGCTCCGATCGCTATAAGAACAACGAACGCCATGATCAGGTACAAATTGGCCGCATCATATGCTTCCGCAACAGCAATTGTGGTTTCCACTTCCTCCCACGGCGGAACTATCTTGAAATAGACCGGCCTGCCTTCGAAAGACGCCGCTTCGACCCGGATGGGAAAGTCGGAATGTTCGGCATAGAAGCCTTCCCACGCCTTCCTGTTGTCGGCGAACACGGGCGGTGTCCATTGCGATTCCGATTCCCGGAACTTTGAAATGTCCAATCCCGCAAGCCGGAAAACCTCCGGCCAGTCCGCTTCGTCGGATGCGGGTTCATCGGGCGTCACTTTCATTGGTGCCGCCAGCAGTTCCACGAGCCTGCCCTTCGGATCCAGCTTCACGTACTCCGAACCGGGAATCGTTCTCGGCGGATTGTCTTCCAGCACCTGATCTCTCCCGTCGGGAATCAGAGGCTCGATGCTTTGGCGGTACCAGAAATAGACCGCGTGCGGCTGTCCCGTGCGGTACCTTTCCAGAGAATCTGCTTTGCCTGTGGACGTGATGTAGAAATCGTAGCTGCCGCGGTCGGTTTCGAAGCTCCAGGCGTTGCTCTTGCCGGAAGGCCCGTAGCTGAGTTGATCAAGCTTCGACCGCGCTTCTTCTCTCAGCACCTCGGCGGACTTGTAGAGCGGCGACCAGCTCGCGTCGGTGTAATTCGCCACGAGATACGCCGTGACGAAGAGAGCGGAAAAGAACCCGGCAAGGAGCAGGACTGCCGTTCGAGGTTTTAGAAGCCCCTTTTCCGGAGCGGCCGCGACCATCTCGGGAGTGGGAGTCTCGCCCGCTTCGAGCGCTACTTGAAGCGGATCGCCGCCGGGCAGCGACATCGCGACCTTCAAAGCTGACGAGGGACGTTCGAGGGGATCTTTCCTGATGCACGCTTCTATTACATTTTCGACAAGGGGGTCGATACCCGTGACGATCTGAGACGGGGTCGTCGGATTCGTCGTCTGGTGCTTGCGGATCAGCTCTTCGAAAGACTTTCCCTCGAACGCCTGCTTGCCGGTGAATATCTCGTAGAGCAGAAGGCCGAGCGAGTAGATGTCGCTCTGCTGGGTCACTTCCTTGCCGGTGATCTGCTCGGGCGACATGTAGGCCGGAGTCCCGACGCGCGACTCCGGTCCCTGAACATCGGCCTCGATCCCGGCGATGCCGAAATCCGTGATCCTTGCCTCGCCCTTTGAATCGATGATTATGTTCGCGGGTTTCAGATCGCGGTGGAGAATTCCCGCCTTGTGGATCGCGGCGAGCCCGAGGCAGATCTGCCTCGAGACCTCCACGGCCTTGTCGGAGGGAAGTCGGCCGATCCGGTTGAGCAGCATCGAGAGGTCGTCGCCCTCGATGAACTCCATCGAAATGTAATAGAGCCCGTCCGTGTCGCCCATGTCGAACACACGGCAGACGTTCGGGTGCGAAACCTGGCGGGCGCTGCGAACTTCGCCCACGAATCGCTTCAGCGCTTCCTCGTCACGCGAGAGATCTTCCGGAAGGAACTTCAGTGCGACGGTCTGCTCGAGCTTAAGGTCCTCGGCCTTGTAAACCTCGCCCATCCCGCCTCTGCCGATCAGCCCTACGATCCGGTACCGCTCAGCGAGAACGTGGCCGGCCACGAACCGGGCACCATCCGAGGATGTCGTGTGGATGCCGCCCTGGGCCTTTGTTTCCTTGAGTTTTGTGGGGGTGTGATCCTCGTCCCGGATGGATGTTGGAGCGGAGGTGTCCGATATGCTCAAACCGCAAGCAGGACAGTTTGTTTGATCAGGCTTAACCTCAGCCGAGCATCGGGGGCAGAGTGGCATTGGTGGCTAGATAGTAAATGGTAAATCGTGATTCGTAAATCGCGGATCGGAAATCGCGGATCGCGGATCGGGGATCGTGAATCGGAAATCGTAAGGAGACATCGATCGGAACTCCGGGCGCGGCCGAAGGGCATACTTTAACCAAAGATCGTTTGCCGGTGGCGATCGTCAGGCCGCGAGAAGGATGTGGATGATCCCTGGGGTGCGGCATATCGAGGGATGTCACAGATGCGCCCGCATCGTCATCCCGCCCTTTCCAGAAAACTCCTTTTCACGATCCGCCTTCCTGTCAACGAGATATAGAGAGCGTACGCCGCAAGGGCGAACGGAACACCAAAGGCCAGCACCGTGTTCGAAAAATAGAAGCTCGAAGTGTCGAATGTCACTGCCATCCCGACAGAAGAGAAAATGTAGGTCAGCAGCGCGACGAATCCGAAGCGGATCAGCAGGTAATAAATAAGGAACCAGGTCAGGAACTGCGCTATCGGGATCGTCCACGCGCTCGCCGAAAGAGCGGCAAGGCCCGTCGGAATGGCGAGAGTCAGTGCCGCGGCAAGCACGCTCAGCCATTTGATCCGAATCATCAGGGACATTATGAGCAGAAGGAACATCAACCAGAATCCAAGAATGATCGCGTTGAAAAGCTCAAAGAACATCCCGGAAACGGGATAGGCGATCGAGGTAAGGTTGGTAGCCTCCGGAACCCTGACGAGACCCAACAAAGCAGTGGGGTTCGACCTTGACTCGAGGAACGTGAATCCCGTTTCCAGAAGGATCGCGGTGAAGAGTACGGTCAGGCCCACGAGAATGTCCCGGCCGATGATCGGGTTCCTGAAGTTGCCCATTATCAGGCGGTTCCAAGTTACAAGCAGTTCCGGCCAGCGCCGGCGGACAAGCGGCTCGACGGCAAGGTAGAAGAGAAAGATGAACGAGGTGTTCAGGAGGCCGAATGCCGCAGTTCTGGTCAGCATTCCCGACTTGCCAAGGAAGGTGGGCGGGCTGTCCGAGCCCAGCAGCCCGGAGGCGACATAGATGCAGAAACAGAAGGCGGCGATCTTCAGCGCCCCGCGCAGGTCGACCCTTCCATTCTTGATGTTGTACCGGACAAGAAGCAGTGCTCCCGCAAGGCTGGCGATCAAGAGCCCAAAGATAAAGATCAAAAAGGCCGGAACAGAACGGTTTTGCTCCAGCCTTTGCTGGGCGTCGCTTTGCGGATCCCGCCACGGCGGCACGACCTTGAAATGCACGGGCCTTCCGCGGAATCCTGCAGCTTCAACAGTTACAGGTATCTCGGCAGGCCCCGCCATATCGCCCTTCCAGGCGCGGATCTCATCGGCAAGGACCGGAGGCGTCCTTGCGGGCTCGATCTCCTCAAATTCGCTCAGTTTGAGGCCCGCCGCTTCGAACAATCTTTCCCAATCAACGGAGTCCGACCCGCCGCTAGCCAGCGTCTCAGGCGGCACGGCGTTGAAACGGATCAGGCGGCCCGCGACATCGAGCTCGACGGTCACCATTCCGGGCCGGACCATCGGCGGGTTCGTGGCTGTGATCTCGCCGACGAAACCGAATGGAAGCAGATAGTCCGGAGACTGACGGTAGCGGAAAATGTAGAATGCCGGCTGTCCGGGATCGAGCTTCTCCAGCCATTCTTCGGCGTTGTTCCGGCTCCTTACATACTCAAGGTAGGCGTGGTCGGCGTCGAACTTGGCATTGGAATCGACCGGGGGGTCGGTATATCCGAGTTCGTTAACAAGCGTCCTCGCCCTGTCAGTCAGCACGGCGGGAGGCTTTTCAAGCGCCGTATAACCGTTGACCGAGTACTCGGCGCGAAAATAAAGCGAAATGAGCAATAAGGCGAGGAAGCCTGTGAAAAGCGCGATCGCCGCGATAGGCTTGAGTGCGCCTTTCGATGGAGCGGCCGCGACCATTTCGGGCGTCGGTGTTTCGCCCGCCTCGAGTGCGACGCGAAGCGGGTCTCCTCCAGGCAGCGACATCGCGACCGCGAGCGCCGATTCCGGTCGCTCTTCCGGGTCTTTGCGGAGGCACTGTTCTATGACGTCCTCGGCAAGCGGGTCGATCCCCGTGACAATGTCGGAGGGCGTCGTGGGCGTAAGCTTTGTCTGTTTGTCCGCCACCTCCTTGACGGAACCGCCTTCGAATGCCGCTTTCCCAGTGAAGATCTCGTAAAGGAGAAGCCCCAGCGAATAGATATCGCTTCGCTTTGTGACCTCCTCTCCTCGTATCTGCTCGGGCGACATGTACGCAGGAGTTCCGACGCGTGCTTCGGCGCCTTGTACATCGGCTTCGACTCCAGCGATTCCGAAGTCCGTAATCCTCGCTTCGCCGTTCGAGTCGATAATGATATTTGAAGGCTTCAGATCGCGGTGAAGGATCCCGGCCCTGTGAATGGCGTTGAGTCCGAGGCATATCTGTCGCGAGATCTCGACGGCCTTGTCGGAAGGCAGCCGCCCGATCCGTTTGAGCAGCATCGAGAGATCGTCACCCTCGATGAACTCCATCGAGATGTAGTAGACGCCTTCCACCTCGCCGATGTCGAAAACACGGCACACGTTCGGATGGGATACCTGGCGTGCGGTCCGGACCTCTCCGCGGAAGCGTTTGAGGAGGTTTTCATTCGAAGAAAACTCCTCCGGCAGGAACTTAAGGGCGACCGTCTGGTCCAGTTCGAGGTCTTCCGCCTTGTAAACCTCGCCCATCCCACCTTTGCCGACAAGGCTGATTATTCGGTAGCGGCCCGCGAGCACCTGTCCGGCGACAAACCTTCGGTCACCGAAAGTCGTTTTCTGTCCCTTGTCTCTCGCCGTTGTTTCCTGGATCTTCGTCGGAGTCCGATCCTGGTCCGGAGCACCGGTTTCGGGGGATTGGCCGGAGAGGTCCACGCCGCACGAAGGACACTTCTTCTGAGCGACCTCGAGCGGTCCGGAACATTCTGGGCAAAGCGGCATAGACTCTAGTCAATCGGCGAAGTGCTTGACCGAAAAAGGAAACGAGGAACTTAGGATCGAGACTTGAGTATCAGAGATCTGTGCCGGAGCGCTCGCCGGCTGCTGTTCGTAGCTACTTGTAAAGGCAAGAACAGGCCCTGCCGGCGCTCCCGTTTTCAGACTTCTGAATTCTCTATCTCAAATATCTCCGTCAGCTTCGAGATCTCGAGTAATCGAAGGATTCTAGCCCCGGGGTTGAGTAATACGAGATTTCCCCTCTCTCGGTTTACTGCCGTAAGCGCGGAGATCAATTCGCCGATGCCGCTCGAATCCAGATACCCCACATCTTGCAGGTTCAGCGTGATGTGGGTCTTGCCTTCCTTGAGTCGGTTCCTTATTCCGTGGCGAAGCACGGTGTTCGCCTCGCCGAAGATGATGTCACCGCTCAGATCGAGGACGATACCGTCGGCGTCCTCACGTTCGGAGATGGTCAGATGAGACATGCGGAGAATAGTAGATCGTAAATCGTGAATTGTGAATAGGAGATGACGGGAGACAGGAGACCGGAGACCGGATGCGTCGCGTAGCGACGGCCTGCATCTAGCCGTGGACAATCGCGAGAGCGCGCAGTTCACGGTTCGCGCGCCCCCACGACACCGAGTCGCGTAGCGACGGCCTGCATCTAGCCGTGGACATGCCCAAAGGGCGCAGCCCACGGTCGAAGGGCCGTATCGACCCTCTGCCTTGGCGGCGATGTCTGATAGAAGACAAGAGACAAGGGCCCCGAAAACCTTGTTCGGGGATGAAAGGCGTAGGAATCCCCGGAATACCTATCTCCTCAAGACTCAAAAAAAACTTAGCAACGAAAGACAAATATGAGTATACTGCGCGAAAAAAAAAATCAATGAGTTAACTTCCGGTTGGTCTACGAGGT
The DNA here is from genome assembly GCA_024103495.1 of Aridibacter famidurans. Lineage (GTDB taxonomy): Bacteria > Acidobacteriota > Blastocatellia > Pyrinomonadales > Pyrinomonadaceae > Aridibacter > Aridibacter famidurans. The sequence continues at coordinate 10,362 of JAGFIQ010000037.1, read as the reverse complement.
CCAGCCGGGTTTTCGAACTGATCTCGTGTCTTCCGGCCGATCGAGGGATTCACGGGCCGGACTGGATCAGTTTGCGATGTTCTACTCGATCCGGAGCATACTACGAGGTTCCAGACACCTGTTCCGGCGGTTCCCATCCCTTGTGAAGTTTATTTGGGGAAGGATCGCTTAGATCAGTTGTTGAGCCTTTTCAAGGAGGAAAACGTTGAGAAGATCTTACCTGACAAAAACAGTCGCGGCCGCCATTCTTTTCAGTCTTCTGACCGCCGGTGTATACGCTCAGAAATCACAGGTCACCGGCGACCCTGCTCCGACGCTCGGAACATATCCGGATTCAACCGCTTTTGAAGGAGCAAATGTTGAAGTCACGCCCTCGAGCGCTCCCACCGGTGCGCTGAGATTTACCGCTCGCACATCGGCAGAGTTCCAAGGCGTTATCTCGGTCGATCCCGCAACGGGAGTTGTCCGCGTGACAAATGCGCGGCCAGCGGGTGTTTACACCGTGGATTTGACAGCGACGGCCAGCGGGGGATTGACTTCCACGGCCTCTTTCCCGCTTACGGTGATATCTGAGAAAGGCTGCAGCCCTTTTGCAAACACCAATCTGACCGGCTCGTTTTCAGGATCGACCGGCGGCGGAACAACGCCGCAGTTCGGCTCGGTCGCGGATTTCAATAATGACGGCATACAGGACTACGCCGTCGGCGTGTTCACGGGAAACAAGGTTTCGGTCTTTGCAGGTATCGGAGACGGTACGTTCGGTGCGGCGGTTGATCTTCCGGCACCGGCTTCGGCTAGCACCCAGTTCACGGCGGTCGGCGACTTTAACGGGGATGGGAACACGGACATCGCGGCCAGTAATGTCAATGCTTCTTCGCTTAGCGTCTGGCCGGGGAACGGAGACGGGACCTTCGGAACAAGGGTCGATATTGCTACCAATGCCACTCCACGAAGCCTCGTCGCGGCAGACTTCAACAACGACGGCAAGCTGGACCTCGCCTCTGTTTCAAGCTCCGCGACCGTAAACGGCGTCGGTATCCACCTCGGGAACGGCGACGGCACTTTCGCGGCCGTTTCGACAATTGGAATTGGAGGAACGGCATTCGCACTGGTCGTCGGCGAGTTCACAGGCGATACCAACCTCGATCTCTTTACGGGCGTCACGACAAGCGGACGACTGTTGACGGGTGACGGCTTGGGAGGATTTACGATCACCACTGTCGGTACGTTTGCAAGCAATACGGAATGGGCGTCGACGGGCGACTTCAACGGTGACGGAAACCTCGATGTCGCGATCGACAACATCTCCGGCACGAACAACATGAACATACTTCTCGGCAACGGGGCCGGAGGGTTTGCTGACGCACCGGGATCTCCGTTTACGGTTGTCGGGACGGGTGTATTCGGAAACGCAACAGGTGATCTGGATGGAGACGGCGATCTGGACCTTCTGGTCTCGAATCTTACGGCGACAACCGTCACTGTTTTCAGAGGGGACGGAACGGGTGCGTTTTCATCTGTGGGGACCCTTACGGGATTCACCGGCCCAAGAGGTGTCAATGTTGCGGACCTTAATAATGACGGGCGTCAGGACGTCGTCATAGTTGACCGTTCCGGCGCTGCCGTCCAAACGCGGCTTGGTGCTTGTGCTGTGGACATTACGACTGACAGCCTGCCCGACGGCACGCAGGGACAACCGTATAACTCCTCGATTCTCGCCAGCGGCGGTACTCCTCCGTACACATTCGGCGGAACAGGCCTGCCAGCCGATCTTTCGGTTGGTGCCGGCGGAACTATCACGGGAACGCCTTCGGTCAACGGTTCGTTCTTCCCGATCTTCACCGCAACTGACAGTTCGACGTTGTCCGGTTTCGGAAGAGCATTGGGACCGGTAGCGGGGGTTACCACGTACAGGGTCATCCCGCTCACGATCGGTGCTGTTGCAGAGCAGGTTACGGTTGGAGGCAGAGTCACGACGAGTGACGGAAGACCCGCGTTTGGATCTATCGTGACGATGACAGATTCCGGTCTGAACATCCGCCTGGCGCGAGTTAATCCGTTCGGCTATTACCAGTTCGATGGAGTGACCACGGGCCAGACCTACACATTCGACGTTCAAGCGAAAGGGCTTCAGTTCACACAACAAGTCGTTCCTGTGAACGGGCCGATCTCGGACCTGAACTTTGTCGCGTCGCCGTAGTTCAGTGTCGACCCAAGCTCCGCGAGTGCATCTCGCGGACGTGACAGAAAAGACCCGCCGGATCACATTCCGGCGGGCCTCTTTGTTTTGGGGAGACAGGAGCAATCGGAACCCCTAATGCAAGCGAGGGGCAAAACGGAAGACAGAAAAGCGGAGACTGAAGACCGAATACCGGAGACAGGAGACAGGAGACAGGAGACCGGAGACCGGAGACCGGATGAGTCGGGTAGCGACGGCCTGCTTTGAGCCGTGGACAAGCGCGAAGGTCGCGGCCTTCAGTCCGATCGCGATCTCAGTCCTCCCGGAGCGGGCGGGGACGCCCGCGGTCCAATGCGCCCGCGGTCCAAAAGGGGCTCATTCCTGATCTTTCCCGTAAACGACCTTTGCTCGTTCGAACCGAAGGTCCCTCATTCGTCCGGTGCCGACATGCAAGGATCCGATCCCGCCTTTGTCGTCCCGTTCGATCCAGACGATCGATCCGCCCGGTACTGAGAAGTGGTCCTTGTAAACCGGCATCATCGGGAGCTCGAGAAGCGATTCGAGTCGCACCTTTATCTTCTCGCCGTCGATCACGATAGTGATCATCGTCTCGGCCTCTTCGCTGTACCAGGTGCCCTCGATGGACTGAAGAACTTCTTTCGAAGGAGACCACTTTTCCTCCGCGAAGAACTTCGTCTCATCGCCGTCGCCGGAGATGCGGGTCGCCGAGATCCTCTCGCCGTTCGGCCCGAACTCGAATCTAAAGCGGGTCGAACTGCCGCTGCTTTCAAACGCATTGTCGCCGAGCGGCCTGAGCGGGATGTTCCCGGCCATCAGTTTTCCCGATTTCTCGTCGAAGACCGTCATCGTCGGCATATGCGTTTTGTCCTCGCGCCAGAGTCCGGCGTATTTCTTCAACTCGTCCGCGGACAGGTCCTTCGAAGGCAGGGCAGGGGGAGCCGCAAACGGCCCGTAAGCCTCATTCACGATCCCGTGCGTGATCCGGACAGGATTCCTGAAAGGACCGTTGCACAATGTTGCGATCGATAGCGACTTTTCGGGATACCGGGCGAGGAACGTCACGTAACCCGCCGTTCTTCCTCCGTGCGAAACCTCGCGGATGCCGTTGTAGCTGTACACGGAGAGCCCGAGCGCGTAATCGATCTTCTTTCCGTCGTTCAGCACGCCCTGCGTCTCGAGCATATCGGCCATCGCCTGCCATTCGCCGGAATCGAGCGCGGCATTCCACCTCAGGAAATCTTCAACTGTTGTCAGGATCCCCCCGTTTCCGTAGACGTTCATAAAAGGCATCGAGAGCTTCCAAGGGCCTTTGGGCGGGCCGTCGTACGCCTGGACCCGACGCGGAACAAGCCGCTCGTAATCGTCCCTCCAGCTTGTGTCCTTCATCCCGATGGGATCGAAGAGCCGCTTCTTCGTGAACTCCGGAAGGCTCATCCCTGAGACGCGTTCGACTATCTCCGACGCGAGCTGGTATCCGCTGTTCGAATAGGAGTACTCCGCGCCGGGCACGAAATCCAGGTGCTTCTGCTTCGTGATGACGTGGATCGCGTAATCCTGCCGCACTATCCTTTCGCCGCGGCCGACGCCGGAGATGCCCATCACCGCGCCCCAGTCGCGCAAGCCCGCGGTGTGGTTCAAAAGGTGGCGGATCGTCAGGGGAGCTCCGTAATCGGGGAGCTCGGGAATGTATTTACGGACCGGATCGTCGATGTCGAGCTTGCCGTCGATCTCAAGGAGCACGAGCGCCGCGGCGGTGAACTGCTTGGCGACGGAGCCGGACTCGAATATCGAATCGATGGTGATCGGGACCTTGTGCTCGAGCTCGGCCATTCCGAACGCCTTGCGCAGCACGGTATTGCCTTCGAAGGAAACCCCGACAGCACAGCCGGGCGCGTCCTCGGGAGCAGCAGCGATCTCGGCGGCAATCACCTTCTCCGCCGCGGCTATGACTTTCTCCTTCGAAGCATCCTGAGAAACTGAGCTCTGAACCAACAGGCTCATCACGAAGAACGTGACAAGACCCCATTTCGCATCGACGGCAAGGCGTTTACGACTATGGCTGCTGACTTTCGTTTTTCCCATCCTTTTCATCCTGTTTATCCCTGTTTCTCTAACCTCTTTGAAAGGCGGTGCCCTCGTGGATCTTCAGCCCGTTCGCGTTCATAACGGCCATCTGCGGCTTCCGGTTCCCCGGCATCGACGCGCATCCGTATTCGCCCTTCTTGTTGAGCGCCACGAACTTCTCGCCCGGGACGAATTCGGCGTTCACCTTCTTGTACTTGTCGAGGATCATCTGCAGAGCGTCCTCGCACGCCTGCTGAGGCGATCGCCCGGCGCGCATCTGCGCGACGATGAAATACGAAGCGCACGACTTGATAACGTCCTCGCCTCTTCCCGTGGCGCCCGCTGCGCCGACCTCGTTATCGACATACAGTCCCGCGCCGATGATCGGCGAGTCGCCGACCCGGCCCGGGATCTTCCACGCAAGCCCGCTTGTGCTCGTGATGCCGGCGATGTCGCCGTGCGAATCTACGGCGAGCACGTTCGTGGTGCCGGTGTAATGCTCGATGCCGTCATAGAGCCCTGCCACCTTCTCGTCGGGCTTCCTCAAATGGTCCGGCGGGCCCCAGTCGTCGTCCTTGTTCAGGTTTTCGCGCCAACGAAGGTAGAAGTTCCTGGACTTCTCGGTCATCAGGTCCTCTTCCTTGAAGCCGTAAGACTTGGCGAACCTGAGGGCTCCCGGTCCGACCAGCAAGACGTGATCCGTCTTTTCCATCACAAGCCTCGCGACAGAAGAAGGGGTTTTGATCCCCTCCAGCGAGGCCACGGCTCCGGCGCTGTAAGTGCGGCCGTCCATTATCGAGGCGTCAAGCTGGACTAACCCATCCGCATTGGGCAAGCCTCCGTAGCCTACGGAGGTGTCCTCGGGATCGACCTCGATGATATTCGTGCCCTTTTCGACGGCGTCGAGAGCCCGGCCTCCCTTGGCAAGGATGCTGAAGGCTTCCTTGACCGCGTTCTGTCCTGTTTGGTTGGCGTGATCGGTGACGATTACGGGAACGGCGCCTGCCTGACGGGGCGCCGACGCCCTTGCGTTGCCAAACAGAAAGGCGGCCGCGCTAATGCCGAGTCCGCCTTTGAAGAACCGCCTTCGTGAGATGTTTTTCATGTCATTAGTAGGGGCGGGGCTCGTCCCCGCCCTTTGGGTCAGGATCTTGTGTCCGTAGCCCGAGCGTCAGCGTGGGCGTAGAGAAGCGATGCAAGAATTTACCACAGATCGGCGGAAGGCCACGAATATCAGGGAGTCGAGCCACTGATGAAGGAGATCAACACGGATCCTGGGACCGGCAAACGAAGCTGATCGGCGGGGAAAAATAAAAGGCACCTTGTCCGAATGCCGACGCAGTGCCCTTCCTGATCAGTGTCCATCCCCTTAATCCGTGGCTAATTCTCCTCACTGAACAAGCTCACGTCCGAAACCTTCCCGCGTTTGCCGCTCTTGAGAAAGCGGTCCGCGACGGCCTCGTACATACGGAGATTCTCTTCCGCTCCGTCGAACCGCCACGTGTCGTTGTATTCGTCATCGGGAGCGTGTATGCGGCCGAATGTGGGGACCTTTCCCCCTGCACCTCCCCTCAATGAGAATCCGGTCCATATGGTGACGGCAGGTACGCCGCGGCTTAGAAAAGCCTGTGTGTCGAAGCTTGTGTTCATTCCGTCGATCCAGTCCGGAGGGTTGTACTTCATCGGGAACGGCTTCAAAGCCAGCAAGAGCTCATCGATAATGTCTATCCCCTGTCTCGGCATTATCCAGTAATCCGCAGTTGGCCCAAGATTGTTGAAGCCGTCTATGTTCAGGTTGATCGTTATCTCGTCCAGAGGGAACAACGGGTTGAGCGCGTAAAAATCCGCTCCGGTCATATCCGCGCGGGGAGTCCGCGCTCCGCCTTCTTCGGCCGCGGTCGCGATGAAAACAAGGTTCTGCGACTGACTGCCCTTCTTCACGTAGATCCGAGCCATCTCGATCAGCGCCGCAGTGCCGGCGGCGTTGTCCTGCGCGGCGTTGTGGATCTTGTCATCACCTTCAACCGATTCAACGATCCCGTAGCCGTCGTAATGCGCGGTGAAAACGATCGATCGCCCGGTCTTCTCCTTTGCGGGAATGTAGCCGATCACGTTCAGCTCGGGCGTCTTCTGGTTCGGCATTTCGAACGGCTGAAAGTAGCTGTCGCCCTTGAAGGGCTTTAGTCCCACCTTTTTGAACTGACCGGCGATGTGCCCGGCGGCCTTCCGCGCGCCCTCGCTGCCGGGTCCCCGGCCGCCAAGTTCGTCAGAGGAGAGGTAAATGATGTTCGCCTTCAGCGCCCCGAGGTCCTGCGCCGCTGCGGCGATGCTGAGAACGAGGATCGCGATCAGTGCTGAGAATCGTTTCATAATCTCTGTCCAATTCGCTGGTTCATGCCGGTTCGGTTTCACATAAGGTTAACACCGTCGTGCCCGCAATCCCGACAATTACCTGATCATCGCAATGCACGTACGGCCTTTTCCCATCCCCTTTACCCCCTTCATCCCTGTTATATACTCATACGCTATGCCCGACATCTATCACCAGTTCCCCGTATTTGCTCCCGCGAACGAGGTATTCGAAGCGGTCGCAACGCCAAAAGGCCTCGACGCCTGGTGGACGCTTTCGTCGAAGGGCGAGCCTGCGGAGGGGAATGTGTACGAGCTGTTCTTCGGCAAAGGATACGACTGGCGCGGCCACGTGACCGAATGCGTCCCGAATGAGGTGTTCGAGCTGGAGATCTACGACTCGATGCCCGACTGGGAGAACACACGAGTGCGGTTCGAGCTGACTGAGGCGGATCCTTCCGCGTCATCCGCGGCTGAGACCTCGGTGTTTTTCAGCCACACCGGCTGGCCCGACGACAACGACCACTACCGGATTTCCTCTTTCTGCTGGGCGATGTACCTGAGATTGATGAAGAAGTATGTCGAAGACGGAACGGTCGTCGAGTACGCGAAACGGCTGGACGCTTGAGCCTGTGAACCGACGGAAATGTGAACTCCCCGTCGACTCAGATCTTCTTTCCTTCCAACAATACCGATCCGGCGCTCGCCTGCCTTCCGATCGAAAAGTAGGCGGCCGCGGCGACGATCCCGAACGTCAGCGCCATGGCGACCAGGGAATTCGAGAACTGGATCTTCTCGCTCTGTAGAGTAAGCGGAAAGGTCCAGATGATCCGGAAGAACAGGAAATACGAGATCAGGCCGAGGAGACCATTTATCCTCAAAGCCAGTACAAGACAGGTTGAATTGATAAGGGCCGAAACCAGCAGGAGCCAGTGCGCCGACAGGATGAAGAAGACTACCTGAAGTGCGAACACCAGTGACCAGACAACTGCCAGGCCGAGCGATCGTTTTCGAGTGACCAAGAAAAAGAGGAGCGCGATAAACAGCAGGAGAAGACTCGGCCAGACCGAAATGGTGAGCGATTCCAGTATCCCGGCGATCAGGTTCTTTGTCCCGTCGAGCATCAACATGTTCGAGTTAAGACCAACTGCTTGATACTTATCCGAATCAAGCCGGACGAGAAGCAAACCAAAGTGGATCCCAAAGGCGTGCAAGAGTCCGAACACTCCGCCGCAGACTATGTCTCGCCCTACCATCGGGTTCCGAAGATCCCCTGAGATCAGTCGGCTCCAAGAGATCAGCGTTTCTGGCCAGGATCGTCTGACCAAAGGTTCGAGCGCGACATACAAAAGGCCGACGATCACGGCGATAATTAGAGAATAGCTGACAGCAAAGTAGAGGACCTTAAGCTCGCCGAATGTAGCGAGCACGTGGTCCGCGAACAACAGTTCGGAGGTCAGCCCGGCGAGGAACATGAAGAGGCTCAGCCGAAACGCGCCCCGCAGATCTCCTCGGCCGTAGCTCAGGTTTCTTCCCGCGAGAAACACTGAAACAAGAACTGCCGCGACTATAATGACGATCGCGAAGATCACCCCGGTCCTTGTAAACCTGTCCTCAGTCGAATCCGCTTTGCCGGCCTGCGTCGTCCAGGGATAGACCACTTTGAAGTACACCGGGACACCGGAAGCAATTGCCGCCTCAACCCGAACGTCGATCTCCGGATAGCGGGGGAGGGTACCTGTCCACGCGATCCGCCGGTCGGCAAACACTGGCGGGGTCCATTGGGGCTGGGTTTCTGTGAGCTCTGCAGCATCGAGTCCCGCCCTTTCGATCAAAGGCGTCCAGTCGAATTCAGCTCCGTCTAGGGCGGTCCGGTCACTGTTGGGAACAATGGTAAGCGAGTGCAGCCGGCCCTTGGAATCCAGGATCAGATCAGCAGCGGTAGAAGGGCCGATCGGCGGGTCTGTCTCCGTGACAAGTGTGCTTCCCTTAGGGGCGATCGGCTCCGCGGAATGGCGGTAAACAAAATGAATCGTCGAGGTGAATCCCGTTCGAAGCAGCTCGAGCCTAGGCGGAAGACCTTTCTCAGGGGTACCAAAGGCAGTGTACTGGAGATAAGAAGTATCGACATCAAAGAGCCTTGAGTCATAGCCGGATGCTGTATCGAAGCCCGATATCTCGAGAATCTGACGAGCTTTTTCCGCCAATGCGTCCGGCTCGACGTCCAGGGGCTCGAGATTCGCGCCCTTGTAGTCACCGTCGAGCAGCAAGACCCCCAGAAAGAGTCCGACAAATATGGCAAGAAGTCCGATCGCCGCCGGAGGCTTCAGGGTTCCCCTGCCCGACGAGGCAGCAACCATCTCCGGTGAAGGGGTCTCGCGTGCGACCATTGCGGCCTCAAGGGGATCTCCGCCGGGCAACGCAAGCGCAACCTGGGCGGCAGACTCCGGGCGTTCGAGCGGGTCTTCCTCCAAACAACGTTGGATCGTCTTCTCGACGAGCGGATCGAGATTGTCGATCAATTGGGAGGGATTCGTGGGCCTACTGGCCTTGCGTTTTTCCAGCAGTTCTTGCGGTGAATCTGCGTCGAAGGCCTGAATTCCCGTGAAGATCTCGTAAAGGAGCAGGCCGAGGGAAAAGACGTCGCTTCGCTTCGTGACTTCCTTTCCTGCGACTTGCTCCGGCGCCATGTACGCGGGAGTGCCGACCCGAAGCTCGGCGCCGCTCAACTCGTCCTCGAATCCCGCGATGCCGAAGTCGGTTATTCTGGGTCTTCCGGACGAATCGATGATCACGTTCGCCGGTTTGAGGTCGCGGTGGATCAATCCTTCGGCGTGGATCGCGTGGAGTCCGAAGCAGATCTGGCGTGAGATCTCCACGGCACGTTCGGAAGGGAAGCGCCCGATCCGTTTCAGAAGCACCGAAAGATCGTCGCCGTCGATGAATTCCATCGAGATGAAGTGCTTCGCATCGACCTCGCCTATGTCGAACACGCGGCAGACATTCTGGTGCGAGACCTTCCGTGCAGCCTTTACCTCGCCAATGAACCTGCGGAGAGCCTCGGCATTGTTCTCGACGTGCCTGGGCAGGAACTTGAGGGCCACTGTCTGTTCGAGTTTCAGATCGTCGGCGCGGTAGACTTCGCCCATTCCCCCTTTCCCGAGGAGACCGACTATGCGGTAGCGGTCAGCGATGACCGTCCCGGAAATGAAGGCTCCGGAACCGTCGGTGACTGGCGGGGGATCTGTCTCTCCGCTCCTGATCCTCGTCGGCGTGTCCTCGGACGAGGGAGACGCGGGCCGGCGCCTTGTCTCGGCGGTATCGTCAGCGGAGTTCCAGCCGCAGGATAAGCAGAATTCCTGATTGTCCCTGATCGCGGCGTCGCACCGCGGGCATTTGTTCATAAGGACTAAGGGATAACTAACGAAGTGCGACGATGATACAACGAGGCCGCCGAACGGCAAACCGCGGGACTTCTGCCAGGAGGCAGGAATCGGAAATCGCCGAGCCAGCGACGGGCCAATCAGAACCCGGAGCGCAAGCGACGGGCATAGCCGACCGCGTAGCGGTCATATGCATTTAGCCGTGGGTAAGCCCGAAGGGCGCCACCGACGGTAAAGAGGCGCCCCGAATTCCTCAGCCGCGTAGCGGCGACATGATCGGAAACCGCCGAGCCAGTCAGAACCCGGAGCGCAAGCGACGGGCATAGCCGACCGCGTAGCGGTGATTTGAGTTAAGCCGTGGGTAAG
>JAGFIQ010000025.1 GCA_024103495.1 Aridibacter famidurans | reverse complement strand
GCCAATGCTACCGACGTCGTGACCTCCGCGAAGGCGCTCGGGCGGAAAGGCGCCGATTCTCGTCCGTACCGTCCGGACGCGATCCCGGAGATAGAAAGGCGCGTCAACGAGGACCCTGAACGCGCCGAAAGTGTATACCCGGGCATCGGATTCATCTCGAAGGTATTCGAGAAAACACTGCGCAAGCTGAACGAGAAACCGATCGAGGACTTCCGGATCGATTTCGAGGACGGATACGGCTTCAGGAGCGACGAAGAAGAAGACGCGGACTGCCTGAAGGCATCTTCGGCGCTTGCTTCGATCGTGAACGCCACGATCAAGGGCGAGGCGAGGGGCATAAGCCTTCCCGCTTTCGGATTCCGGATCAAGCCGCTCCGCCCGGAAACCGGAAAGCGGTCCGTTCGGACGCTCGAGTTGTTCGTTTCGAATCTTGCCGAGAAGACGGGCGGGATTTTGCCGAGAGGTTTCGTTGTCGCACTTCCAAAAGTCGAATCGGCGCGAGAGGTCGATCTTCTTGACGAGATGCTCGCAAAGCTGGAAGGCTCGCTCGGCTTGAAGGAGGGCGCTGTTCGGATCGAGATCCTGATCGAAACGCCTTCCGCGGTCGAGAACCTGAGAGAGATCTCAAAAGCAGGCGTAGGACGTCTGCGCGGGGCTCATTTCGGCGCCTACGATTACACTTCCCTGCTGGGGATCGCTTCGGACCGTCAGCATCTGCATCACGACGCGTGCATCTTCGCTCGGAACCGAATGCTCAACGCCTTCGCGGGAACAGGGGTTTGGCTCGCCGATTCGGTGACGATCAAGATGCCGGTCCCGGTCCATCGCACGACGGAGCTCAAGGACTGGCAGGTCCGCGAGAACCGGCGCTCGGTCCACGAGGCGTGGAGGCTGCACTTCACCAACATTACAAAATCTATGAACGCGGGCTTTTACCAGAGCTGGGACCTGCATCCGGCCCAGCTTATCCCGCGATATGCGGCGGTTTACGCTTTTTACCTTGAATCAGCGGATTCGCAGATCGCGCGGCTGAGGGGATTTGTCGAGAGGGCCTCTAAGTCGACTTTGACCGGGAACGAGTTCGACGACGCGGCATCAGCGCAAGGGATCCTGAACTTCCTTCGCCGTGCGATCTCGTGCGGAGCGCTGGACACGTCGGAGACCGCCGATGCGGCAGGGCTGTCAGCGGACGAACTCGTCTCTTCGAGTTTTATCGAGATCGCGGGAAGAAGGTCTGAATCGGCGGGCACGGCCTAGGAATGGAGGGCGACCTCGTCCCGGCCGGCATTCGAATCCTGTTCTCTGAGCGCGTCCGGATCGCGGAACGTGGAAGGAGTCGCATACGGATCGAAATTGAACGGAATACCCTCCCGGGTAAGCTTGTTGGACATTATCTCGACGAGCAGGTCCTGTTCGAACTGCGTGATGTCCTCGAACTGGATCCCGATCGCGTCGTCGGTGAAGCAGTAAACGGCCTTGCATCTCAGAGGCAGCCAGTTCCGGTTCGGAAGCTGGATCTCCATACGGAAAACCTCGCCCTGCGAGATCGTATCGTCCCACGCTATCAGGCATCCGCCTACACTGATCTGGTAGATCAGCGTGTCGAGCCTCTCGCCGTCCTTCGCATACCGGAAAACGGGAAGGTCTACGGCGAGTCTGTTGTGCCTGCGCTGGTTTATGGACATTGCTGCGAGTTAAGGTTCGGCCGAAGTGCGGCGGGTTCCGAATGACCTCACCATTCTAACCCGCAGTCCCTTTCAAATCAACAAATATGAATTCGTTTGTTAAACGATGGCAAAGCAAAAGCGCCCGGCAAATCGGCCGGGCGCTTTTAATTTTGATTCGGATCCGGCTAGTTATTCGCCGCGTCGGTCTTTGAGCAGACCTCGTTGAACGCGTTGACAAGCTCGCCGGCGATCATCTCAGGCGGACGGCCTTCAAGGTCCTTCCGCTCGAACATCTTAACGAGCTTTCCTTCTTTCAGAAACGCGATCGAAGGCGACGAAGGCGGATAGGGCAGAAAGTACTCGCGCGCTTTTTCAGTTGCGTCGATGTCGGCTCCCGCAAACACTGTGATCGCACGGTCGGGTTTTGACTGCGAATTCGCGAGCGCCATCGCGACACCCGGCCGCACGCCGCCGGCCGCGCAACCGCAGACGGAGTTCACGACGACCATTAGGGTACCTTCGGTCCCTCCGACGGCCTCTTCGACCTGTTCGGCCTCTTTCGTTTCCTCAATTCCGAGACGTGCAAGCTCCTGGCGCATCCCCTGGATCATTATTTCCGGATAAGGCATATTTTTTCCTCGTTCTTCAATACTTGAAATTTTAATAAAGTATCCAGTTTTGTTGCCGAGCCGTCAAGCGGACCTACTAAGGCAGGATCCGAACGGGCGTGCCGACGCTCACGGCGTCGAACAGTTCCTTCATTTCATCGTCTTCCAATGCGATGCAGCCTTCGGTCCAGTCAGAACCGCTTCCGTGCCCGTGAATGTAGATCTCGCCGCCGAGCGCGGTCTTTTGCGGAGGAGCTGAACGCGACTCGTGGGCCTCGACGATGGCATCCCGCTCTTCGTTTGAAATGAAACCGGATCGGAGCCCCCGGTGCGCATCCTCCGGCAGAGGATAGTTCAGTCCGACGGAAAGAAAGAACCTGCTGTTGGGGTTCTTCACAAAGATCCGGAAATCTCCTTCGGGAGTCCGGCCGTCGCCTTCGATTTCCTTATCGCCGACGGGCTGCGAGCCCAGCCCGATGCGGTATGTGCGCAGGGTTCGGTCGCCGTCGAATAAGGTCAGCGTCCGTTCCGACTTCCTGATCTCGATACGGGGATCCTCCGGTTTCAAACTCGCGCGTTCCTTTATTGCCATCATGAAACTTGCAGCGATCCCGCCGGACAATACCAGCGCGGCGGCCAGGATCAAAGCGGCGTTCCGCCATCTTCCGGAGATGAACCGTTCAAGCGCCATCGAACATGATGTCTCCCGAGATCCTTATCTCACGCGGCGAATCACCGTCGCCCGATATCTCGACCCCGATCGGCTCGGTCCCAAGATCGTACTTGCCGAGACGCTCTGCCCATTCGATCACAACTACCGCGTCCTCATCTTCCAGTATCTCTTCAAGCCCGACCGAGAATGAGGCCCCTTCCGGGTCTTCGATCCGCCAAAGGTCGATGTGATAGACGGTCAGATCGGCGTCGTACCGGTTCACGAGGGTGAAACTCGGGCTTGTAACTTCCGCAGTATCGAAGCCCAATGCGCTGAGAATGCCCTTTGTGAAGATCGTCTTGCCCGCCCCGAGAGGACCTTTCAGAAAGACCACGTCTCCGCCCTTCAGAGCGGCTCCGAGCCGTGCTCCAAGTTCGAACGTCGCGTCGGGGGTCGGACAAGTTACCGTCATGGATAGCATCGGAGAGCGGGAGGTTCAGAACTCTTCTTCGATCGCCTGAACAGCTTCCGCGAAGTGCCGTCGCACGTCGCTCGCAAGCATGGATCTGGTCCCGATCCGGTCCATTGCAAGGTCGGCGGCAAATCCGCCGAGATATACAGCGACGAATGAGGTCTCGAACGGGTCGATGCCAAACCGCCTCGCCTGCGCGACGAATCCGGTGAGGATTCCCGTCAGGTTGTCACCGTTTCCGGCTTTACCGGTTCCCGCGTTTCCGCTGGTGACCAAAACCACCTTGCCGCCCGGTTCTGCGACCAGAGAGCGCGGACCTTTGAGGACCGTGATCACAGAATGCTCCCGGCAGAAAGCCCGCACGGCGCCGATCCGGTCATCGATCGCACTCTTATCTTCTGTTCCAAGCAGGCGCAAAAACTCGCCCTGGTGAGGCGTCAGGATCAGAGGCGCGTCAGGCGAGCCCTCGACCGTCATCGGGGCTATAGCGTTGAGGCCGTCGGCGTCTACAACGACCGGACACTTTCGGATCTCGATCACGCGGCGGACGAGATCACGGGTCGTTTCGTGCCCGGAACCGAGTCCGCAGCCGATCCCGACAGCGTCGCTGGTCGCGAGAAGATCCGCGATCTCTTCATACGCCTCGGCGCTCGCGAAACCGTCGGCGGTTTCCTCAACACCAACTGTTATGACTTCCGGATGGAGCCGCTCCGAAACCGCCGCTACGGCGCTCTTCGGAACTGCGAGCGTCACCATTCCCACGCCGCTCTCGATCGCGCCGTTCGCCGCAAGGACCGCCGCGCCTGCATATTTCACCGAACCCGCAACCAATGCTACCGTGCCGCGTTTTTTCTTGTACGAAGTGTCCGTGAACGCCGTCTTCCTGAGCCATTCGGCGGCGTCCGACATCTCGCTGATGAATGCCCCGGACCCCGCCTCTTCGGCAAGTTCCGCCGGGGTGCCTATGTCGGCGATCACAAGCTCGCCGTTGGACGAGCCCGCCGGAGGCATCACGTTGGCGAACTTCGGTGCCGTGAAGGTGATCGTTAAGTCGGCATTGACGTGAGGGCCGATGATTTCGGAAGAATCTGCTGCAAGACCGGATGGAATGTCGACGGAGATAACGGTCGGCTCGCTATGAAGTCCCCTCGTCTGGAGAAGTTCCGTTGCGAACGCAAGGTCGCCTTCAAGCGGCCGCGAGAGGCCGGTCCCGAACAATGCGTCGATCGCAACGGTCGAACCTTCGACCTCGGCCTGCAGTGCATCTTTCCACGTCCCGAGCTCGGGGATCTTTGCAAACTCGATCGTACCGCCTTTCGGGCTTGTTTGTCCGTGCAGAGCCTTTGCCGCCTCAAAATTGGTTCTCGCGTCGCCGTCCGTCTCTTCCACGTTTCCAAAAAGGAAGATCCGGACTCTCGCTCCCTTCAGCCAGAGAAGCCTTGCCGCCGCGGCGCCGTCCCCGCCGTTATTGCCTTTTCCGCAAAGGATGACGATCTTTTCACTTCCTGGGTCATCGGCGAGGACCATCGACGCCGCTTCGGCGACGGAGGCCGCCGCGTTCTCCATCAGAATGATCGAGGGAATGGCGAACCGCTCGGTCGTCAGCCGGTCGGCGTTACCCATTTCTTTGCTTGTAAGCAAGGGACGCATAGGATCAAAGGCCGCTCTTGACCAGATCGTGAAGGCGTATGAGTCCCACGCAGCGTCCTGCCTCCCCGACGACCGGCAGGACGGATATCTGCGAAGGGCGGTCTTCCATCAGGCGGAGCGCGTCGTAAGCCAGCATTTCGGGAGCCGCGGTGACGGGCGAGCCGGTCATCATCTCGGCGGCCTTGAGATTTTCCAGATTCTCGGTAGAGACCTTCTCGAGCGTTCTTCTCAGATCCCCGTCGGTGATGATCCCCAGCAGCAGGCCATCTTCATCAACCACGTTGACCGCGCCGAGGGAGAAGTTCGACAGCGAACGGACGACATCAAGCCAGCCGGCGTCCGTCGCGACGTTCGGGCTTTCGTGCATAAGTCCGCTCACGCGCAATGTAAGCCTCTTTCCAAGTCGCCCTGCCGGATGGTTCGCGGCGAAGTCTTCTTCGGTCAGACCGCGCTCCGCCATCACCGCCATCGCAAGCGCATCGCCTATCGCAAGAGCGACCGTAGTCGAGGTTGTCGGCGCCAGATTCAATGGGCAAGCTTCCTTGTCTACCGAGGCGTCGAGAACGATGTTCGACCTTCGCGCAAGCGAAGAGTCAGTGTTCCCAACGATCGAGATCAGCCTGACGCCGCGGGATTCAAGCGCGGGAAGAAGCGCGATGATCTCGTCCGTCTCGCCGGAATTGGACAACGCGATCACCACATCGCCGTTCGAGATCACGCCGAGACTCCCGTGAAGCGCGTCCGACGGATGGACGAACACCGCGACGGTTCCAGTCGACGTAAGCGTCTGCGCGATCTTGTTGGCAATGATCCCGGATTTTCCTACGCCGGTGACGATCACCTTTCCGCCGCAGTCCACGACCAGACGAACTGCACCGAACGCCGCCGAGCGGTCGAGCCTTTCGGCGGCGAGTCGGATCGCTTCCGATTCCACCAGCAGTATCTCGCTGAATTTTTCGATCTTGTGTTCCACCTGACGAGAGTTTGCTTGCCGCCGGGCCAAATGGCAAGCGCTACGGCACGCGTTCTGCTCCCGCTTTTTCCAGCTCCTTTCTGGTGTCATCGTGGCCGTTCTCGATCGCAAGGTCGAGCGCCGTTCTGCCCTGGCGATCTTTGAGATCGAGCATTGCTCCCGCGGCGATCAGTTCTTTCAACGTGTTCGTTTTACTGTTTGCCGCGGCGAGCATCAATGCCGTTTCCCCCTGTTCGTTCTGGGAGTTCAGATCCGCACCCGCCTTGATGAGCATCTCTGTCGAATCCTCCCGGCCCTCGGCTGCGGCCCACATAAGTGCTGTGAACCCGTTAAAGTCGCCGCGGCTGTTCACGTTCACTCCCTGCTTGATCAGATAGCCAAGCGAGTCTCTTTTGCCGAATCTGGCAGCGGCCCGGAGCCCCTGTTCCGCTTCCGGATCGGTAGATTTCACGGCTGAAGTGTCCTCCATATAGACCTTTAGGGTCTTGTCGGAATCGGCGATCGCTGCAAGTTGGAATGCGGAGAAACCATCACTGTCGACGCCCTGAAGGCTGGCCCGGCGCTCCAGAAGATACTCGATCGCGTCGCCGTGTTTTCCGGCCGACGCCTCCATCAGTGCCGTGCGGCCGGAGAACGGATCGGAAACGTTCAGATCCATTCCGGCTTCGACAAATACCTCGAGGCTCTTTTCTCTGCCGTTCGCGGCGGCCTTCAGGAACGCCCTTCGGCTATCGTCACTCTCGATACCGGAAAAGCTCTCGTCCTGCATCAGCTCGCGCAGAACCCTTTCGCGCCCGTTTCCGGCGGCAACGACAAGTGCTGAATCGCCTTCGTCATTTGCGATCCTTGCATCGGCTCCTTCCCGCAGGAGCCGCCGGACGACCGAGTCTTTTCCTTCCTTTGAAGCTAGTATCAAAGCCGTGTTGCCGGCATCGTCGCGGGCATCGACCGACGCCCTGTGGTAGATCAGCTCGTTCACCAGAGCCTCGTGACCCTTTTCTGCGGCGATCATCAAAGCGGTCCTTCCGATACTGTTCCTCTTGTCGATCAGCTGGCCGGCGCGGATCGCCGCGCGGAGCAGGTCCAGACTTCCGCTTTCGGACGCCCTTATCAGGTCGGCCGAAGGTTCCTTGCCTTCGAGGATCTCGAAGTTTCCGGAAGACCGGCCTTCTTCGCCATGCGAATAACGGCATCGTCCGTCGCGAAGGTTACCTGAATAGACCCCGCCCGATTCTTCCACCCGGCATACAAAATTCTCTGCATCCGCCGCCACCGCGTAATCGCGGTTTCCGTTCCTTGCCCAGCGGAAATCACGGCGTCTGTCGGTCAACACGTCGAAGTTGTCGTCGGATCTTTCCCGCCGGCCGTCGGCGAAGTAGCATAGCCCCGCGACAAGCCGTCCGGCGATCCATTCGCCGCCCGATCGTGCCCTGCAGACGTAAGAGACCGACCCGTCCTTCTCGTAACCTCCGGACACCGCATCGGCCGGAACACGGTCCCCGCGGCCGCGTTCCCATCGGTCCTCGTATTGGGCCAACGCGATCGTCGCGAGAACGAACATCGCGAGAATCGTAAGAAGAATGCTGAAGATTCGTCTGTTCATAATCCTGCTCCCGAACACGACCGATTCTAACCAATGCCCGCATCGGTTTGAAAGCGCACAAGAAAAGGGAGCCGCGAACGGCTCCCCGGAGTTCAAGGATGGCCCCGAACTATTTCACGTGAACGATGTCCGTCCCGGTCCTCCCGAAGGTCTCCGGATGGTACATCTCCTCGGCCTTGGCGGGCGGCACTACGAACACGCCGGGCGTCGTCGCCCTGGCGACGTACGTGTAGTTGTATACGCCTCCCCAGACCAGCGATGCGAATGCCTCGGCACGCTCGTCACGGAAATTCTGGTGCTCGAACCAGCGCGAGCGCCAGTAGTAGTAGCCTCCGCCGTAGCTTCGGCTTCCGTATTCGATCACCGGCGTGTTTCCGTTCTGATCTTCCGGCACGAACTCCGTGACCGCGAGGTCCGGGTTCAGTATCTCGAGACCCGCCGGAAGCGGATCGACCAGCGCGACGTGATACCGCCTCGCCTGCGCGACCATCGTCAGCTTGACGCGCACCCGGGCACCCGCCTTGATGATCCACTCGCCGTCGGCTCCCTGCGTCACGTCCTCGGGCTTGTCGACCGCTTCGTAGGTCCTGAGGACCGTGAAGCCGTAATCGGCGGGCTTGAGCCGAAGGTCCTTCGGCGCGTACTTCATACCGATCCGGTAGTACAGCCTTCCGGGGCCGTTCTTGTCGAGGATCAGGTTTGCCGCGCCTCCCTGCTCGATCAGGTAGCTCATAGGGATCTCCAGCTGATTGAAATCGACCGAGCGTCCCTTGAACACCTGCTCGCCGGCGTACGCGTTTCCGAGCCACACTCGTGTCACGAAATCCGGAGTCACCTTTTCGTAAGCCTGAAAGTACTTGTCCAGACCGAGAAGTATGAAAACGTTCTCCTGCGTATTCGACCAGCGGCCTTTCTTCCGGTGATCGAGCAGCCCTCGCACGAGTTTCGGGATCAGGTCGCCGGCGCTCTGTCCGGTCCCGGTTCCCTTCTCGGCCGCTTCGGCCTTCAGCATCGCTTCGAGAAGAACTCCGTCCGCCCTTCGGTTCGAATGCATTATCAGCCAAGCGTCGTCGCCGTAGTCCGTATTGAACTGGGCGGTAGCCGCGGTCTCGCTCGTACGGTTCAGAAGGAACCTCTTGATCGCGAGCACCTCTTCGTCGGAATTCTTGCCGTCGATCAGGACGGGCATAAGCCATCCGAGCGCCTCGAAGGGCATTTTCTCGATCGTGGCTTCAACAAGAAGTTTCTTCGCCTTGCCGGAATCGTTGTCGCCCATGAGGTTCCGCACGTAGAGCGCGTAGGACGAGATCGTCCATCGCACGGTCGGCGGATAATAGCTGGGATAATGCTTCTCGATGTCCTTGAGATAAGGCTTCACCCGGTCGAGCATCTCCTGCGGCACTTCGTAGCCTTTCGCCTTCGCGAGTATCAGGGCGTGAGCCGTGTGCGCGGTCACGAACGGATACTTGTACCGCTCGCCGTCGCGCCTCCAGAGCCCGAAGTAGCCGTCGGAGTTCTGCCTCGATTGAAGGATCTTCATATCGGCGGCGAATCGCGCGCGAATATCGGCATCCGACGGCATTTCTTCCGCCTTGAACGCCTTCAGCACGTCCCGCAGAGCGGCGATCGAGATCATCCTCGACGCGACCTGCTCCGTGCATTCGAACCTGTACCTGTAGAGGTAAATGAACGCATCGGTCAGCTCCTGGAGCTGTGTCGATGAAGTCGTGACCTCAAGGCCGCCGAATTGGGAATAGACATCGCCGGGAGCCTGAATCGGCTGAATTATCGGCTCGTCCTTGTCCGTCGTTCCGTAGGTCGCAAACGCTTCGGTCGTCGCCGGAGTCCAGACGGGCAGGCTTATCTCCGCCACGTCGGAATAGTCGCCGGACGATCCCGCGATCTGGAATCTCGCCGTTCCCGCCATATCGGCGGAGACGGGGAATCGGACCTCTTCGCGATCGTTCGCCCGGACCAGGACCCTTCGTCCGCCGCCCGCGGTAAGCGTGGCGTTCGCCGCTCTCACCGCTACGTTGACGGTCATGTCCTTGTCGGTCTGGTTCTGGACTACGACGGGAAGCTCGATCTTGTCGCCGAAGTTCATGAACCTCGGAGCCGAAGGCCTGATCATCAGAGGCTGCCTTGCGGTGATCGCCGATTCCGTCTTTCCGAACCGCTTAGCATTGTCGACCGATACGGCCATAACCCGATAGCGGGTCAGATTGTCGGGAAGCTTGACCTTCACGGTCGCGTTTCCGTACGAGTCAGTCCTGACGGAAGGCGCGAAGACGGCGAGAGCGTCGAAATTCTTGCGGAGGGTGATCGGGGGCTCGCTGTCACCTAGCTGTCCGGTTCGAAAGTCTTCAACCGAAGCGCCATCCATCTGGAATTTGGTATCCGCCCTTGCTGCCTTAGCCGCTACCCCTGGCTGCAATTCAAGCAAGGAGACTTCCCCTGCCGGCGAAGGCGGTGGCGGAGGAGGTGAGACATCCTTCGGGTTCGAAAGGAGCACATCGGCCCGAGAATGGAAATCGCTGACTCCCGCGCTTCGCTGCGAATAGAAGACGCTGACGGGATTCGCAAGATTGTATGCCGACAGTGCGAGCACGCTTTCGTCCACGACCACCAACGCGACCTCGCTGTTCGCCACAGGTTCGCCCTGGAAGTCCCTGACCGCGACATCGACCGTCGTCTCGCCGCCGGGCACGAGGGTCGTGTCCTTCGGCTTTGCCTCTACGGTCAGCTCGCGGGATGCGATCGAGACCGGAAGGTTGATCGATCCGCTCGCGAACGCAGGACGCTTCGCGAGGTCCTTGTTCACCTCGCCGTCGTCGTTCGTGCGTTCGGCCGCGCCGACAATGTCGACCTGAGCGTAGATGTTCGGCAGGTACGCTTCTTCTATCGGGATCTTGAGTGTTACGGACGAATCGGTCATCGTGAACCTCTCCGCCTTCACTACACCCTCGCGCCTTAGCGTCAGGATCCCTTCGGCGGGTGTGAACGGAGCGATCACGAGGATCTCTGCTGTCTCGGCGGGTTTGAACTCTTTTCCGCTCGGGATGATCTCGACGCTCTCCTGTTCGACGTTTCTGTTCGGAGGCGTCTTGCCGCCCGCGACCCAAACCGTCATCTCCGATTCGTTGAACCGTTCGCGGTCGTCCATCACGAGAGCGGTGATCGTGTACACGCCTCCCTGCTTTGCGGGAAAGCGGCACATCTGCGCCTCCGCGGCGGAAGTAACGGTGCAGAACTGTTCGTCGACCACCTTCTCTTCCCACTTGCCCTTGTCGAAGACCCAGGAGCGCAGAAGCGCCTTGATCTCGACTTTCCGGCCCGCGACGAGATTTCCGTCGAGGTCCGAGACGATCGACTCGATCTTGATGTCCTCGCCCTTCTGGACGAAGTTCCGCTGAGACCTTATTCCGACATAGAGGTCGGCCGGATGAACGAGCAGATTTGCAGTCGAGGACCAGGTCTGCCGGTTCACGTCCTGAACTGAAGAAAAGGCGGTGATCTGGTAAGGCCTGGGCGGTTTGACCGACTCGAAGTCGATCCGCAGGTTGTGCTTGCCGGCGGCGTCCGTTTTGCCCTGGTAACTCTGTGTAGTGCCACCTCCGTAATACTCGCCGCGTCCGCCGATCCACCAGGGAGTCCAGTGCCCAAATATGAAATCGCCTCTGTTCGGGGGAGTGTAGTTGGTCGGATTGGCTCGCACGGTCCAGTTGACGTCCGCCTGGGCGAGACCCCCGCCGGAATAGTACTTCGCTTCGACCTCGACGTTCGCGTGGCCACCCACGAAATGCGGGGCCTCGGTCACGACCTTCGAAGTGACTTCGAACTCGGGCCGACGGAATTCCTGGATCTGGAACTGGTGATTGTAACTTCCGCCCGAGAGCCGGGACTGAGTCGAAAACTCCACACGGGCATAGCCAAGGTTCGCGTTGTCCGGGAGCTTGAACTTTAGATCGAAAGCGCCAAAGGCGTTGAGGTTTGCAGTCCCCTTCGCGATCTCGTTGTTCCGAGGGTCCTTTACCGAATACGTGATACCGCTCGCGGCATCGCCTAGTCCCTGCACGTCGCCGAGCTCGCCGCCGGTCACTTTCCTTATATAACCCTTGACCGAGACCTCTTCCTGCGGCTTGTACATCTTGCGGTCGTCGAAAACGAACCACCGCAGGTAATCGTTCTGCGGATTCACGTGCCAGCTGCCGGTATCTCGCCAGAAGTAGTCCGAATTCTCGGGCAGGAAAGCGACGTCGTTCCCCTTCTTCGCGATCAGGAGGTTCGGTTCGCCAGCGGCTTTCGCGGGAAGCGGGAGCCTGAGCACGCCGTTCGCCGGCGTGGTGTTCGTTTGCGCCTTCTCGACCGGATCGATCTCGACCACTTCGCCGGAAGGACCGTAAGAACTGATCTCGCCGGGTGAAGCTGATCCCCAGCTCGTGATCCAGTTCCAAAGCCACGCTGCGTAACTCTCGTCCGCATCGGAAGCGCCTCTGCTGCTGACCGTGCCGCCGTTCGGATAGATCCTCAGATCGACGCCGGCCATAGGCTTGCCTGTTCCGAGCTCGGTCGCGAACCCGACCAGCTCATCGGAATCGACGAACGCGTCGAGGCCTATGCTCGTCGACTGCAGCCACGTCACCACGCGGCTCCGGTCGTACTTGTCTTTCCTGACCGTCGGCTCGATGAACAAAACCAGGTTGCCGTAGCCGTTCGAAAGGTACCTGCTCAGGTCGATCCTTGTCTCCGTCAGCTCATCGGCGACGCTTTCGATCCCGACCGTTTCGTTCCGGAGCAGCGTTCCGGGCATAGGAGCCTTTGTTCCGTCGTCGTAATCGAGATAGCGGACGTGCTGCTGATACTCGTGCCAGTCCTCAGGGCCGACCTTGTAGACCTTCATCCGAACCTCTTTATGGTTGATCGTAAAGATCGAGAAGTACGGTTTCTTTCCTGCAGGGTCGAGGACGGTCATGAATCCGCCCTGCGCATACAGATTCGGAGGAGCGGAGCCTACCTTTATCTTCGCTGACGCGCCGCCCGTTAGCGACTGGCCGTAGACGTCCTTCAGCGAACCGTCGATCGTGATGGTGTAGGTCGTGCGGCCTTTCTTCACGCCCTGGAAATAGATCGCGTTGCCGCTCGGATATATGTTGAGACCCTCAACGGCCGGCTCTACTTTGACCTTCGATTGTTCGAACGACGAACCGTCGATCCCGTTAGTAAACCGGACATACCACATTTCGAAAGGCGAGCACTCCGTGTTTCCGCTGTAACCGCATCGCGCTTCGACGAACTTGAACGCGCCGTAGGTGCGGAAGCCGAAGGACTGCGCATCTTTCGTCGTGAGCGGGCCTTCGGCCGATGGCGCACCCTTGTTGACCGTAACCGTTATCGAGGAATCGGCCGGCAGCGCGTTCTCCGTTCCGCCTTCCGAATTGAGAGCCTTGATCGCGATCCAGCGCCCGGGCTGGGATTGGTCCTTGTAGTATTTGATCCTTGAGCCGTCGATCTCCGATTCGGTCGCGAGCCTTGTCGGAAGCCGTTTACCGCCGCCCGTAACTGTAATCGACTCGAGCATCGCTTGTTGATCGATCTTCTGGTCGAATCGAAGGAAGATGATCTCGTCGCGTGTGTTGGTAGAACCGTTCCCGGGAAAATGCTGTTCGATCTTGGGAGGCGGCGTCGTGAAGGTCCACGAAACGTCCTTCTCGAGCGTTTGACCCGTCGCCGACTTGGTGCCCGCGGGGACCGTCAATTTGAATACAGTCGCCATCGGGAACCGCTTGTCCGTGTCGAACATAAGCGTCTTCGTGCCCAGCCACCGCCATTTGCCTTCGGCAGCCGGTTCCATTCTGACCGGAACCGTCCCGGACGCTTCCTGCTGGCTCGTTACAGCGACCATCGGTTCGGAGAACGTGACACTAAGGTCGGGAGCAAGCGAGACCTCGCCTTCGGGCGAGTATCGAAGGACCTGAAGCGAACGGTCGTTCGAAGTCGAGTTCGGATCGCGCTGTTCATCGGCCGGAAACTTCACAGGGATCCGGTTTCCGGTCTTGGGTGCCGGCAGGCTGCCCGCTCGCTTCGCGAAGTCCTTCTTGTCCGTGTCCTCGGTCTTGAGATCGGGCATCCTGCCGAGCAGCTGCGACGTTGCCGAATCATCAAGCTGCGAAGTGTTAGCCGGCGGCCTTTGTTCGGTTGCCCCGCCCTGATCGGATCCTTCACTAAGACTGAACTTCAGCCCCTGCTGAATGTCTTTCTGCTGCGTATCGCGTGTCTGCATAAGCGTCTGTGCATTCGCCGTCTGTGCAAGCGGCGCTATGAGGCTCGTGTAAATCGCAATGATGAGTAACGAGGAAATTGTCTGTTTCATGTGTTTGATACCTGCTCCGGCTCTTCATCCGTACCCGCGTTTCAGGACGCGCTGGTCGATCGTTCGTCCGGGGCTCTTGGTTCTCCAACCCGAACGACTCTTGGAGGAAGGCCGCCAGTTTGAGATCGGGTCTGTGTCCGCACGGGAAATTCAAAGGTGCAGTCTCTTGGACGGCGCTTGAACGGCCTGATTCCTAAACACTTGCAGAGACCGCTGAATCTTTGGATTCGCGCGTACGATGCCAAGACCTCGGCAAGAGGGCGCAGCGGGAGAGCGGATTTTCATTCACTATTCACGCGGATACTTTCTTGATATACTACCCGACGTTTGCAACTTTCGGAGGCTTCAATCGTAAGGAACCTGAAAATAAGTTCTTTTTCTATAGAAATTTAGGAGCGACGGCTTAAAAATGGGACTGTGGCAGAGAATCAAGAGAATGTTCAGAGCGGGAACCGGGGCCGCGCTTGACAAGATAGAGAACCCGGAGATGGTCCTCCAGCAGACCGTTCGTGACATGCGTGACCGTGTGCCCGAACTGAACAACTCGGTAGCTCAGGTAATGGCGACCGAAAGGCTGCTTGAGAAGAACAAGGAGCGGCTCGCGAGCCAGGTGGTCGAGCTCGATTCGAAGATCCGAGCGGCCGTCAAGATGGGGCGGGATGACATCGCCACTGCCTACATCGGTCAGCTTCAGCAGGCCCAGGTGGACCTGGAGAAGACTGACGCTCAGCTCGAGTACGCTGAGAACGCTTCGAAGCAGGCTTTGAAAGCAAGGGATAATTACGTACTCAACATGAAGAAGCGCACCGCTGAGGCGATGCAGCTTATCAGCGCGTCAAAGCAGGCGAAGCTCCAGGAACAGCTTGCACAGACGATGGAATCGTTCGACATCGGCGACGACGCGTCGACCTTCAACGAAATGCGCGAGAAGATCGACAGGCGGGTTGCCGCAGCAGAAGCGAAGCTCCAGTTGGGCGCGGCCTCGGTCGACAACCAAATGCAGGATATCGAGCGGGAGGCGATGGACATACAGCTTCAGGACAAGCTGCTGTCGTATAAGAAGGACCTTGGCCTCCTGGGCGAAGGGTCGGGACCCGACACAAAGCAGATATCCTCCGGTGATGCGGATTCCTCTGAGCAAGTGGAGGCCGAACAGGAAGGGACTGACGAGAAGTCAACGGAAGAACTTCTCGCTGAGGCCGAGAAACTACTTAAAGATACAAGCGGCAACTGATATCTCGTGACGCCGGCGGGTCTTCATAGAACTCGAGTCTTGGAACCCGCATCGTAAGGCGCAAATGAATATGGCAGATATCGCGAAGTACCAGCAGCAGCTGGAGAAATTCCAGACCTCATACTCTAAAGAAGCATTGACCGAGCCGGTGAACTTTTGGGCACTGGCCGGTTTTGCTGTGGCCGCCGCCTACACCTGGAGCGTGATTCCGCTTCTCGTCGCCATCATCGCGGAGTTCGCTTATGTGCTTGTCGTTCCGAACCTCCCTTCATACAGAAAACTGGTTCAGAACCGGGAACGCGAACGCTTGAAGGCGCTCAACATCGCTCAGCGTGAAAAGTTGATCAAGAGTTTCAGCCCGCGCGAGCGGGAAGCGGTTGAGTACCTTCGCTGGCAGAAGAACAAGATCCAGGAGAATTACAAGAAATTTGCCGGAGTGCGCCAACTGCCGACGAATCTGAAGTCGCTGGACAGGCGATGGGAGGATTTTGTTGACCTCCTCGACGTTTACAGGCGCCGCAAACAGCACCTCAAGTCGATCAACCGCCAGGCGGTCCACAACCAGCTCTCGCAGGCTTTCAGAGCCGCGGAAAATTCGGCGGATGAGAAAACGAAACGGATCCAGCAGACCAACGTCGAGATCCTGAAGCGCAGGCTTGCCTCGTTTGACGAGCTTGAAAGAAGCGTGAAGCTCGTGGAAGGACAGCTACAGTCGATCGAAAACTTTTTCGGATACCTGAACGACGAGATAGTGACGATGTCCACGCCTGAGAAGTTCTCGCTGCTTGATTTCGAGCAGTTGTCGGATTCGATAGCGATGACAAAGCAGATGCTCGACGCGACCTCAGACTCGGTTGGACAGCTCGACGCTTACAACCGCGAGATGGGGAACTACGAACTTCTTCCGGAGAACAACTAGTTCCTTTTGTATCGATCCAGTTTGGCAGGCCCTCGGCCTGCTTTTTCTTTGCCCGCCGCCGGGATGCGGCTTGCGGGCGGCATACAATTCAAATAGTATTCTTCGTTTGGATTCTGGCTGTTTATCACAAACTTTATAATACTAAGAGAGGCAAACGATCTGACATGAAAAGAGTGGGCATACTGGCCGGGAGAGAGGTGACATTCCCGGAAGCAATTATTGAGAGCATTAATACAAAAGGCGGCGGAGAGGTTACGGCCGAGATGGTTAGGACCGCGGGAGTGCGTCTCGATGAACCGAAGCGTTACGATGTCGTCATAGACCGGATCTCTCACGAAGTGCCTTATTACAGGGCGATGCTGAAGCGATTCGCGCTGGAAGGCACATACATTATCAACAATCCGTTCTGGTGGTCGGCCGACGACAAGTTCTTCAATTTTTCGCTGGCAGCGAAGATCGGCGTCGCGATACCGAAGACCGTGCTGCTTCCGCAGCATTCCTACATCGAGGACATCAACAGCGATTCCCTTCGCAACCTGGACTTCCCGATCGACTGGGAGGAGATCGTGGAATATACGGGACTTCCCGCTTTCATGAAGCCGTTTGACGGCGGGGGCTGGAAGAACGTCTCCAAGATCGAGTCGCTTGAGCAGCTGCTCTATGAGTACAACCAGACCGGAAGGTTGTGTATGACATTGCAGGAAGGGATCGAATACGATCAGTTCGTGCGGTGCTACTGTGTGGGACGAGAGAAGGTCCTGATCATGCCGTACGACCCGTCGAAACCGTACCTGTCCGGCGAACAGTACGTACCGAACCCGGATTATCTGGTTCCGGAGCTGGCCGAGAGGGTCGAGAACGATGTGCGGACGATCTGCTCTGCGCTGGGTTACGATCTGAACACTGTCGAGTTCGCTATCAAGGACGGAGTGCCTTACGCGATCGATTTCATGAATCCCGCGCCAGATGCGGAACTTGCATCAGTGGGTGAGTACAATCACCGCTGGATCGTGGACTCTATGACAGATTTCATCATCGACAGGATCGAGAAAGGATTTGAGACGCCTGTCTATCGCTGGGACAATCTCTTAAAAGGCGGAGAAGGAAAGGCCGCAGTATCAGAGTAGGTCCGTTTTCCGGGTTTGAACAGATAATTTAAAGCGGCCGGCAGGCCGCTTTTTTATTCGGACTCGATCGGAAGCCGGGATGAGAACATGTTCCTGCTGATCACGATCCCGATCCAGACGAGAAGCGCAACTCCGGAGACCGCCCAGCCGATGTTCGCGAGAAGCGGTGCCTCCATCATCATTCCGCTGATGATCAACGGCAGGCCCAGCACGGTTATCCTCAATGCGGTCTTCTTCGATCTTTCAAGGCTGTCAAGGAGATTCACCCGGCTGATCTCCATATCCATGTAGTCTTCGTCGGAATTCAGACGGTCGAAGTACGCCGCTTCGGAACTGGTCCATCTGCGCAGAGCAGGGATCTCCGCCATCCGGTTGGCGGAAGCGAAGTGATGGATCACATGTGCGATCTTCCCCTCTCTCAGGGCAAGTTCTGCCATTCCCCTGACGGAGCGGTAAGAATCTCCGGCGAAATCTATGGTCCGCTCAAATGTCCTCTTCGCTCTCTGCCAGTCGCCGTACTGAAAGTAGCTTTCTCCCAGCCTCGAAAGGAGCTTCTCGTCCTTGCCCGCCTTTCGCTCTGCAAGCCGCATCGCGGCCATCGCTCTCCTCTCAAGCCCCCTGCTCTTTTCTGCGCCCGCATAAGAATGGAGACACCTTGCGAACTCGAACAGCAGCCAGCCGTCGTGAGGCCTGAGCCGAAGTGCGCGCCTGAAAACCTCCAGCGCCTGCACCAGATATCCGTTGACTCTCAGTTCGTTCGCAAGCTGCCGCAGGTAACCCGCGCGTTCGGCGATCTCATCCGGATCGATCGGCTCCTCCTGTCGCTTCACAGTGCCCGATGCCGACGCCCTGGACCGGATCGAGGGCTCGAGCACTGTTGCCGAAGGGATCTTTGCAAACCTGACCTTCGTTTGAACTTCCTTAGGGTCCAGATAGTAATCCCTCAATTCGACGGATCTGTTATCGAGTATCGCCTCGGGCACGGAGCTAAACAACCAGTTGACGAGCCGCCGGTAGCTTTCGCTTCCCGACACGATGTTGAACCGGATCTCTTGCCCAACGATCAGGGTGCGGTAACGATAATATACGTCGCCGCCTCGCCGCAACGCCCTTAGGGCTTGAGTCTCCACGAGCTCGATGTCTTCCAGGTTGATGGACGTAGGAGAAGCGGTGATAGCGGACCAGAGCTTTGGTACAAGTCCTGTCCTCCGCAATCTGGAACCGTCGAATTCGAATCGATCGTAAAAGGCGAGCAGAGGGACCGCGATCCAGTTCGTGGCAAACAGAAATCCCGCCAGCAGATCGGAGCCCAAATGAAGTGCAAGGCCCGTGAAGAACGTTCCGATAAGGACAAATGAAAGGTAGCTGTTCGGAGACGCCCTGTGCCTCACGAGCGCCTTATCCGACGAAGTTTGTTCGTCGTGCCCGCGATCGTCGTCAACAGTTGCTTCAACGGTCGGCGAGAGATCTATCGATTTGTTTTCTTCAGGCAAAGCAGTTTCAAGTATATCAGTTCGGGTCTCTTACGGGATCTACAGACTATCCGGCTTTGAAACAAAGAAGAGGGCGAAAGCGCCCTCTTCTTCAAAAATGTCGCGCTACCGCCTCCTGGGTCAGATCAAAGACCGAGCGGAAGGCCTGAAGGTAATTGCGGCTCCGGGATCTGCTTTGCCCTTTCCGGGTCCAGTTCCTTCACTTTCTCCTTCGCTTCCGTCGCCGTCTGGGTCAACGGTACAGGCTGACCTTCAGTGTCTTTTGCTTCCGCCGCCTCCTTTGCGATCTGAAAATACAGATCGACCGCCTGTTTCGTCTTGTTCTGTGCTTCGAGCGCCTTTGCGAGCTCAAAGCGAATGGTCTCGATCGACACGACGGTGTTGCCGGCGGTCGAAAGTTCCGTATAGAGCTTTTCCGCCTCCGCGAACTTTGCGTCTCCGGCATAAGTCTGAGCAAGCGCGAATTTCGCCATCACTCCCACTTCCCCCGAAAGGCCCTGCAATTCCTGAAGTTCCTTGATGCCGGCCTCCTTGTCTACATCCAGGCGGTTTACCGCGATGAAGTACCTTGCCTTCTCCGCATACTGACCGCCATAATTATCGACAACAGCCTGGAACTCTCGGATCGCCGCTTCTGCTCTTTCTTTCTCGGTCTTGAAAACCGTGGCCGTTACACCGGCGGGAATCGGCGAATCAGTTACCTGAGCCTGCGATGTCTCTATCGCTTGCCCCAGGGCCGCCTGAGCGGCATTGTTGGTTCGCTTGTTCCATACATAGAACAAACCGACGATCACGAGCAGTACTGCAAGCGCAGCGACACCGTAAAGGATGTTACGGCCCTTGCCTTCAAGCCTGCTGCCGAGATTCTCGATCTTCTGCCCGACGCTGGTTTGGAACTCGTCCTTGTACTGGACCTTTCCTTTGTCGTCCTGTTGTTCTGGAACTGCCGGCGCAGGCTGGCGTTTCTTTCTTGGCTTCTTTTTCTTGATTGACATCCGAAAAATGTGCAATTGAAAAACGTAAAGACGTTATACAATCGCCTTAACTGATAAGTTCGTAAAGGATTAAATTTAGCTTAAACGGCCTCGCAGGGCAAGTAACAAGTCCTGCTTTGGCAACCCTCCCGGGGCGGATTTCTTCATTAGCGGAAAAGAGAATTTCCGGGAACAAACTGGCGGAATCGTTGTCATATTATCTGTTCGCGCCTTTTCCGAACAGTAGCGAAAGCATCCAGATCAGCATTCCGGTTGAAGCGAAAGATGGGTTTCAGCAAATCAATTGCGTTGGATGACAAGAAGATCGGCGGCTCCGCGATCTCGGAGCCGGTTCGCACTGAGCGCTCGTTGGCGGAAGTCGCGTTTGTCGAGAAGCTCAAATCCGGCGACGCGGCCGCGTTTGAGCAGCTCGTGAACCGTTATTCATCTGAGATCTACGGGCTTCTGTATCGGATCATGAAGGATCCTGAGGAAGCGAAGGACATAACTCAGGAAACTTTCTTGAGGGCGTATCGCGCGATACCGAAGTTTCGCGGCGAAGCGAGCATTAAAACCTGGCTTTACCGGATCGCTATCAATCAGTCGCGAAACAGGTACAGATGGTGGCAGCGGCGTAAGAAAGACAAGACCGTATCGCTCGACGACAGTCCGGCAGGTATCGAACGGCCGCTCAGCGAAGTAGTGCCGGGCACAAGTTTGACACCTGAAGAGGATGCGCTCAGACGGGAACAGGGCGCGATGCTCGAATTGGCGATCGCTGAACTCCCGGAACACTTTCGAGAAGCGGTTGTCTTATGTGATGTCCAGGGATTCGCGTACGAAGAGATCGCGGAGATCCTCGAGATAAACATCGGAACGGTTAAATCGAGAATTTCTCGCGGAAGGCGCGAGCTGAGGGACAAACTGAAAGATATTTGATAGCGCATCTTCGTTTGATCGGTCTTGCCTGACCGGACAAACCTTGATGCAGCGCAGTGTATGGCTAACTCGCCCCGGTACCAGCCTTTGAACGTTAACAATAATCGGTGCCAAACGATAAGGGTCGGAGGCTAGCAAACATCGGGCGAGATCGATCTTTCTATCTTGAGTTCGCAAAGCGTTTGAAATGTGACCAGCAACATCCGTTTCGCTGCTTTTCGGACGAGGGGAAGAGAGAGGTCAAAACCGAGAATGCGTTGTTCCCGGATCATCGGGAACAGCCGGGGTCAGTTAACCATGCAAGCGCTCTTTGGTCCGGGATCGTCGATCCAGGACCTGTGGGAATTGCCATGAGATGTGAAGAAATAAAATACGATCTGCCCCTGTACGCCGACGACGTACTCGAGGAAGGAGTGCGAAGCTCGATCGAAGCTCACCTTCCGACCTGTCCTCTTTGCCGGCAGGAAGTCGACGAATACCGGAAACTGCGGCTGGGTTTGAGAGAACTTGGGAATCCTGAAATTCCGCTTGATCTAAGTGACAGGATCATCGCATCTTTTCCCGCCAGGAGACGCGATACGGGCCTCTTCGGCCAGATGTATCCGAAGATAGGCATAGGTGAACGTATCTCACACTGGTTCATGCCGTTTGGAGCCGGGGCCGTCGGAACAGCGGCATTTGCATTGTTGTTCCTGAGTTTTATGTTCGTCAGACCGGCGGAAGGGCTGTTCGATCAACCCAGGCAAGAGGTCTCCAAGATCGAGATCGACTCGCTCCCGTATACGTCCAACCTGGACGGAAGCAACCCGGACTTTCTTCGTATCGAGATCCCGGAGACCTCTCCGGAAGTAAACCCGACGGGTGCACTCGTAGCGCTTACGAAATCGATCGTCCGGGGAAAGATGAGTGACGAAGAAGTGGTTGTTGTGGCCGATGTCTTCGGAAATGGCATTGCAAACATTGCCGAGGTTGTAGACCCACCGACCGATGAAGAAGCAATGCGGGAACTCAAGAAGGCGTTTGAAACAAATCCTGATGCCGCGCCTTTCCTCCCCGCAACGATGCCGAGAGATTCGGACGCGGTCCGTGTCGTATTGAAGATCCAAAGGGTGGACGTCTCCCAATAAAATTCGTTCACTCGGACCTCCCGATCCCACCCATTACCCCACACGTGCCTGTTTGCTTGAACTCGCACTTCCCCGTTTGCTATAGGTTTAGTACAGGCAATTGAACAGGGGGAAGTATACGTGACAGGTTTCAGCGACGCATTAAAGACACTTCAGCACGCAGGAGAATTTGCGGGGTCGGCGGCTGCGGAGCTTATGGAAAAGCTCGCCGATACCCTAAAGGGTGAAGCGGATACACTAAGGAACGGCACCGAGCTTGACCCTGTAGATCTCCCGCGCGACTTGTATGCCCACGAACACGCTCAGACAGAATGGTGGTACTACACGGGCCATGTCGAGACCGAGTCGCAGAAGCGGTTCGGGTTTGAGCTAGTTTTCTTCAAAAGGCGAACTGATCTGGACCGGTTCGGCATAGTGCCGCTTCGGTTGCTTGGAAACCCGATCTTCTTCGCGCACTTCGCATTGACCGATCTTGCCGGGAAAGAGTTTCGCTATGCCCACCGCAAAAGCAGCAACGGACTGTTTGACTATCCCGCGGCCGCGAGCCCATCGCATTTCTACCTGCGACTCGGAGAGTGGAGCGTAAGGGAATCACACGGCTGCCACATTTTGAAGGCTTCGATGAACGGGGATGTCAATATTGAGGCAAGCCTGAAACCTGTGAAGGCTCCGATACTCAATGGAGCGATGAGAGACGGCGTTTCCCTCAAAGACGAAGGGCAAGCCTCGCGTTATTTCTCATTTACCCGGATGGAGGTAGACGGCGACCTCACGATCGGAGGGCAAACCGAACACGTTTCCGGTTCGGCTTGGATGGACCGCGAATTCGGAACCTGGACAGCTACCGACAAACAGAAAGGCTGGGACTGGTTCTCGATCCAGCTGGACCACGATTCGGAATTAATGATCTATCAGCTTCGCGACGGCGAGGATCGAGTCTCGGAGTATTCGAACGGGGTCTTTGTCTCGCCAGATGGTCAGCAAACATACCTTGAACGCGAGATGTTTACATTGACCCCGGTCGGATATTGGAAAAGTCCCAGGTCCGGCGCGACGTATCCAAGCGGCTGGAAAGTGGAGATACCTTCCCTGGCCATCTCACTTGAGGTCGACCCGGTCATGGAAGAACAGGAGCTTGATACCCGGGGCACTACGATGATCGTCTACTGGGAAGGCGCATGCCGTGTCTCGGGCAGAGTCGGCGGGTCGAACGTCGCGGGATCCGCGTATATCGAACTCGTAGGCTACGACCGTTCGCACGAGAACCCGAATCTCGCTCATTTTCTGATGGGAAATCACTTTGAGTCTGATTGACGCGGACCAATTAAGTTCGCTCGCAAGGCCGCCCCGGATACTGGCGGCCTTTTAATTTCGGCCATCGGTTCCCCTGATACGTCCAAAAGCACGAATTGGTGAGCGGGAACCAGATCGACTGTTGTAAGATTCGTTTGAGTTTTTCGCGCCGCTAAGCTATAAGTTTATGTACAACAGTGTTTATCCGCTGGTTCACCTGTGGCCGAAACACCTCCCGAAACATATTCAGAATTGCCCGACCCCGGAGGCTCCAAAAATGCCAGTTTCCAGAGTAAGAAGCCTTTTCGCCTTGATCGCAGTTTTTGTTGTCGGACTTACCGCTCAAGACGTCATCGCTCAGATCGATCCGGACCCGAATTCTCCGGCACCGGTCCTGCTTAGCGCCGAAGATGACCCATCCAGGGCATTGGCCTCAAAGGGCGACCTGGCTCAGGAGAGTCTGCCGGGCGGCAAGGCGTCTGCATATCGGATAGGTGACACGATCCGGTTGTACGTCTCGGAAATTGAGTTGATGCCTGGCGAGGGCGCCTCAGCGTTCCGCGTCTACGCTCGGGATACGAACAAGCGGCTTTACAGATTTCCTGTGCTGGAACTGTCCGAAGTGAAAGCTTCAAAACCTGTTTTCGCTCTGACGATCAAGGTTCGGGACGAGATCGGCTTCTGGGAGCAGCCGTCCGAGACCGGTGACCTTGAAATAGCCGTGACATGGAGGGGACTTGTGAGCAATCCCTTGCTTTTGGGACTTGGCCGGTTCGGAGGCTTGAAGCTTGAGGAGCCTCAGAAAAAGAAGGAATCGCAGGATAGTGAGTATCTGCCGGAATATGTCGGTTATCGCTGGTCGGGCGACAGGATGCGGTTTCTTGAACAGGCGACATTCGGACCTACGGAAGATCTAGACCACAGGATACGCAGGATCGGCTTGCGTACCTGGATCGCCGAACAGTTCGGAAAACCCTATCCATCACCTTCGAATCCGTACCCGAACATCCCGCTTAAGCCCAACAATGTTCAGACCGGGTGTCCCGATCCGAGAGGAACCCCAGAGTACAACCTCTGCGTCCGTACCCATTACTCGATGTATCCGGTTCAGACCTGGTTCTTCAAGGAGGCCTTCTATGGAGAACCTCAGCTCCGACACCGCGTAGCTTGGGCGCTCGGTCAGCTTTGGGTGACCTCGTTTCCGACAATTCAGCAGTCGAGCCACATGTTTGCATACCACAAGGTGCTTTCCGACCATGCATTCGGGAATTACCGGGACCTTATGAAGGATATGACCCTGAATCCGGCCATGGGCGATTATCTCGATATGGCTCGGAGCACGAAGAACAACCCTAACGAGAATTACGCCAGAGAGATCCTGCAGCTGTTCACAATAGGGCTCTTCATGCTCAATCAAGACGGGACATTGCAGCTCGACGAGAACGACAATCCGATCCCGACCTACGATCAGGAGACGGTCAACAACTTTACGAAGGTCTTAACGGGTTGGACGTTCTGCAACGTCGGATGCCCCAATTCGACTCTCGGAGCAGTGAATTTCAAGGATCCGCTTGTCCTAAATCAAAACAACCACAACGTTGCTGCAAAGGTCCTTCTCGATTATCCGAACGCCGTGAACAGGAACATCCCTTCGGGAATGAACGGGAATGCCGAGATGGACCTGGCGCTGGACAATATTTTCTATCACCCGAACCTGGGGCCGTTTGTCGGGAAATACCTTATACAGCATCTTGTCACAAGCGATCCAACGCCGGCCTATGTCGGCAGGGTAGCGTCTGCGTTCAACAACAACGGAAACGATGTAAGAGGAGATATGAAGGCGGTCATCCGAGCGATCCTCCTCGATCCTGAGGCCCGGGGAGACGAAAAGACCGACCCGAACTTCGGAAAACTTAGAGAACCGGTCCAGCTGATCACGAATTTCTACCGTCAGCTGAATGTCTCGTCCGCGGACGGCACTCAGCAGAGCGACGGTTATGTCCCTCACGTCGCCGCGTATATGAGCCAGAACCCGTTCGGAGCGCCTACTGTGTTCAATTATTACTCTCCGAATTATGTGATCCCGGGAACGGCACTTCTTGCGCCGGAATTCGGATTGATGAATACGGGAAGCTCGATCGCGAGGGCGAATATCTCCACGATCCTGTCTTTCTCGAACATCCCCGTCGACAACCGAAATCCGCCAAACTCGCCGCTCGGGACATCTATCAAGATCGATGACCTGATCCCCGTGGCACAGGCTGACCCGACCGGAAACCTGCTCATGGACAGGCTCGATCACAAATTCATGCACGGCACAATGTCTGCCGCAATGCGCAATACGATCCTGCAGGCCGTCCTGGCGGTTCCGGCGGAGGCCCCAGACTTCAGGGTCCGCACCGCTTTGTTCCTTATAGCGAGTTCCTCGCAGTACCAGATCCAGAGGTGAACCAGATGAGAGAATCCAGAAGGAAATTCATAAAAACTGCCGGTTGCGCCCTTGGCATGACAGCCTTCGCAACTCAGGTCCACCATTTTGGCCTCATGACCGCGCTTGCGCAGAAGGTCGAAGGAAACCGGCAGCGAAAGGGATCGCTCGGTACAGGCTATAAGGCACTCGTGTGCGTGTTTCTCGGAGGCGGAAACGACGGGAATAACATGATCGTGCCGAACCACAACAGCGCGACGATCAGCAACTACTCTGCCTATGCCGCCGCGAGAGCGCCTCAGGGTCTGGCCATCGCTCAAAGCCAGCTGCTTCCGATATCAGTGCCCAGAATGGGCGGATTGTCATACGGGCTCCATCCGGCATTAGGCCCGGTCACGGGAGGCAACAACGGAATCCACGAGCTCTGGGCTCAAGGCAGGCTCGCATTTGCGACAAATGTCGGAACCCTCGTCAGCCCGATGACAAAGGCACAATATCAAAACAACTCGGTCAGCAAGCCTTATCAGCTCTTCTCGCACCTGGACCAGGTCTACCAGTTCCACGCCGGCCGCTCCGATACCTTCTCGTTCACGGGATGGGGCGGAAGGGTCTCTGATGAGATGACACTTGCCAGCAACCCGAACGGTCTTGTTCCGATGATCACCTCTATAGACGGCTCGCAGTTGTTCACGTCGGGACAATCTACTCAGCCGCTCGCGATCGCGGACGCGGGAACGCCTCTGAACGAGGTGCTCAATCCGATCGGGTTCGGCGACGATCAGATTTCGCAGGCGCGGCTTCAGGCTTTCAACCAGCTGCGCGCAATAGACAGGGACAACAACTACGTCGACGCGGCAAGTGCGATAACCGACTCGGCGATCGCTGCAAACTCGGCGCTTGCGACGTACCAGGAAGTTACCGTTCCTTTCCCTAACACCTCGATCGGAAGGCAGCTCCGCCAGGTTGCAAGACTTATCAAGAAGCAGGCCGACCTGAACGTCGACCGTCAGATCTTCTATGTAGAGCGCGGCGGTTTCGACACCCACAACAATCAGCTTGGAGCGCAGACCAACAATCTCGGCGAGGTCAGCCAGGCCGTGCGGGCGTTCTACGACGAAATGGTCGTACAAGGCAAATCGGCCGATGTGACGACTTTCATGATGACCGATTTCGGCCGAACGATGAATCCGGCCGGCACGGGCGGTTCAGTAGGGAGCGACCACGGTTGGTCGAATCACCTTTTCATACTAGGCGATTCGGTAGATGGCGGCGATTTCTACGGCGTGAACACGTCAAACGGCACTCCCTTCCCGAATCTCACGATCGACGGTCCCGACGACGCGACCAACAACACGGCAAACGCCCGCGGCCGCTGGATACCTACCGCATCGGTCGAACAGTACGCAGCGACACTTGCCAGGTGGTTTGGGCTTCCCGAAGAAGATCTTCAGACGGTGTTCCCGAACATCGGAAGTTTCTCATCGACGGATCTCGGGTTTATGCTTTAGAATCCCGATAAACGATCGTTTGCGGGTCCTTTCGAGGGCCCGCTTTTTTGTTGAATCGAAGCCATTCTTGACACCTTTCAGGGACCAACCCTAAACTGCTATTCAATCGACCCATCGACGGCATAAGACGTGAACCTACCGAACTACCTTACCCTTGCCCGGATCTTTCTCGTACCGATACTGGTCGTCGTGCTGCTGACCCCATTTTCGGAGAAGTGGTTCGGGATTCAGAGCTATGCGCTCGCGATAGCCATTTTCCTTGTCGCTACGTTAACGGATATTTTGGACGGCCATCTCGCCAGGAGACGAAAACAGGTTTCCAAGTTCGGCGCGCTTCTCGACCCGATCGCTGACAAACTACTCGTTTCGGCGGCACTGATCGTCCTCGTTGAAAAACACCTCGCGCCCGCGTGGGCGGTCGTTATCATTCTGGGGCGCGAGTTCGTCGTAACGGGACTCAGGTCGGTAGCGGCGACGGAAGGGATCGTGATCTCGGCTCAATCCGTCGGCAAGGTCAAGATGTGGTTCCAGTGCATCGCGATCGTGGCGCTTCTTGTTGCCGCAGCGAACTCGCCGCCTCCTGTCTCCAACTTCGGATGGCAGCTGCCGTCCGCATTCTGGCAAGTGGCGGAAGTGCAGACCGCTTTCCGCAACCTCTTTGATCTCTCACTTACCGCGAACGACTGGAAGGTCTTCGGCTATCTCGTGGGCAGGGGATCCCTGTGGATCGCTGTGTTTACAGCGTGCTGGTCGATGTACGGGTACTTCCGTTTCTTTTACGAGGAGAGCAAGAAAAAGGCGGCCGAAAAAGCCGCCTGAAAGGATTTTCGTGAGTGTGAATTTATTTGATCTCGACGCGATCACCGGGATGGATCTCGGATGAATTCCGAACGATGATAGCGGTCGCGGTCCTTTCCTTCACGTTCAAAACCATCAGCTCGCCCACGATCCGTCGAAGGTCGGACG
Source organism: Aridibacter famidurans (assembly GCA_024103495.1). Taxonomy (GTDB): domain Bacteria; phylum Acidobacteriota; class Blastocatellia; order Pyrinomonadales; family Pyrinomonadaceae; genus Aridibacter; species Aridibacter famidurans. The sequence goes on along the minus strand of JAGFIQ010000025.1, from coordinate 20,769 downwards.
GCCTTCGCGATTTCGCGTTCTCTGATGTCACGACAGCGCCTCCGCCTTCCGAACCTTTCTTCCTTGCCGCCTGGTTGGAGAAATGACCGCCTTCGTACCGATCGCTCTCGTAACCGTCTTCCTTGTTGTCGATCGACTCCTTCAGCACCTTCTTGTGGATGTTTCCTGTTCCGAGCGGCCTGAAGATGGTCATGACGTCGCCTACGCTCACCCCGTCTTCGCTCCCCAGGTCTACGTAGACTATTTGATTCTGGCCAAGGACCTCGGCATTGTCGCGCGCCATGAAGATCATTCCGGACGCTTTTCCTGAAGGTGCGGAGAACCTGTCGAACTCTCCCCGGTAAGCGAACATGGGGCTCGTTCGCTGGGGTATCGGAACCAGGAGATCGCCAAGAAGAAGCGTCGAGCACGACGTCTTGACGCTTACGACGGACACATCCCGCATTACCCTTTTGACCTCAACTGCACCTACTTCCTGGACGTAGAAACCAAGGTCGCCCTTCCGGGTCCAGTCCGTATCAACCTCTCCGCGGGGTCTGACGACGGAGAACATATCCCCTTCGCTAACGCCGCTGGACGAACCTGAGTTGATATAAAGCAGATCGCCCTGGAAGAAAATGTGCTGGTCCTTCTCGTTCTCCGCTCCCACGATCTCGGTGCTCGTAGATATAGGAGAGTTCTGAACGAATCCGGCGCAGTACAGGTCATTGTCTCCTACTACTGTTAGCGGCCGGTCCATGCTGGAAGCAGGGACTACGATCGCGGCGGAGTCGAGTTTCTTGCTCAGGTCAGCCTGTTGGGAAACCGCCGATGTAGCTGCGGTCAATACTAGCGCCAGCGTGAAAACAAAGTTCTTGGCGAATGATGAATGAAGTCTCACGAGATTCTCCTTGTGCGAATTTAACCTGGGGATATTGAATCCGTTTTGTGGATCTGCCGGTCGGCATAACGGAATGGAAAACGGTTTGGCCGCAAAACGGCTATTCATATCCTAACGTTTCGTCACAACGTACGTCAATGCTTTTTTACATTGTTAAACACAAATCCCGAACGCATCCATTCCCTTGCACATCGTTTGGTCATTTTGTAGTCTTTTCTCTTGCCGCAATCCTCGCCAGTTCGCAAAAAGCCGGTGTAGCTCAGTTGGTAGAGCAGTTGATTTGTAATCATCAGGTCGGGGGTTCAAGTCCCTTCACCGGCTCCAGTGTTCTCAACAACTTACGGATCCGATCATTTACTCATACCCCTCTCCGTTGCCAATACGTTGCTAAAACCCGAAATTTTGTCCAGTTTGCGGACGGCCTGATGTATCGCCCTGTCCGTAGCATGGGTGTATCTGGAAGTCATTCTGATATCCGAATGACCCAGTATCTTCATTAGTGTAAAAGCGTCCGCCCCTCTATCAGCCATTCTTGTCGCTGCGGTATGACGCAGATCATGGAAGCGGAAGTCCTTGATCCCCGCATTCCGTAACGCGGTTGAGAAGCTGCGCTTGACGTCTTTTAGACGTTTACCCGTTTTAGGGTTTGGAAAGACAAATCGGGAGTTTCGCTGTCTGCCGCCAAGGATCTCGAGAACCGAGTTATTGAGCGGTACGATCCGCGGCCTTCCCGATTTTGATTTCTTCACTATCATCACCTCTCTTTCGAAGTCAATATCGTCCCACTTCAATGCCAGGATCTCGCCTTTTCTCAGACCCGTATTCAGTGCCACTACGATAACGTGCCTGAGCAGCGTGTACGGTCCGACCGCTTCGAGCAACGCCTCCTCTTCCGATTCCGAGAGCACCCTCATCCTCTGGTTTTCGAGACGGAGCCTCTTCACCCGTTTACACGGATTTACTTCGAGGACGTCCTGATCGATCGCCATCGAGAAGATCTTGGAAAGTACGCTTAGGTGATAGTTAACCGTTGCCGGGCTACGTCTTTTGCCATGCCGGGTCGGTTTCTTGAAGAAGACCTGTTTGAAGTTTTCGATCATCTGCGGCGTGAAGTTCCTCAGGAATGTACCTTTGAAATGACTCACCAGCACTTTACAGATCTGTACATCGCATCGAAACGATTTCTTGTTTGTCTCCGAATAGGGAAGAAAAGTTTCGACAACAAAATCTTCAAACTTCCGATCCGGCGCCTTCGCTATGCCGTATGCCTGCTGAAACACCTCGCTCATAAGAACGGCCTCAGCTTGCTCGGCCTGTCGTTTGGTCCGGGCGAACTTCAATGTTCTGACAATCCGCTCGCCGTTGTAGTAAAAATCACAGATCCAGCGACCTGTGTCCTTTCGTTTTCTTACGCTCATTTGCCTCCTCCTTGTTTACGCCGTGTGAAGGATCGGGCAACCCGATACTAATCCAACCCGAGCATTTTTTGATAGCGCTCATTGTCTTTCTTCTTTCGCCGCGAGCCGCGCCTTCCAAAACTCACCGCCTTCAACTCGTGACCTGGCTGCTTCTTTAGGGTCTCCGGAAGGTGCCGACCAAGCAGAAGAAGTTCATTCCGATCGAATCTGTACTGGCGACCGACCTTATAGAATGGGACACGCCGGAGTCTCACCCATCGGTACAGAGTGGATGAGCTCACTCCGAGGAGCTTGCTTGCTTCTTCGAGGGTCATCCGGGCATTCACTTCACAGTTGCCGCTCGCTGCATCCTGGTTCGAGGATCTACCAAGGTAAGAAAGAAATGACCCAAGATCCGTGATCGTGTATCGGGCCCGTGGGATGCCCGCGAGGGCAGCTTTGACAGATCCCTCAAGTCGCTTTACCTTTTTTCGGTTCGCCGCGATAACGACGACTTCATCGAAGCCCGCGGTGAGACACTTTCTAATGTTGACGGCTTCATAGCGATTAGTGGTGACGGAGATCTCGCAGGCTATGAACTTCTCGCCCGTGTCAATTGCCACATCAACGCAGCCGTGATCCACCTTGCATTCGATCTTGGCTTCATATCCATACGATTCTGCCACTCGTGCGATCAAGGCCTGGAGTTTTCGGTGATGTTCGCTTCCCTGCCCTTTTGTCGGCGCGCTTTGGACTGAGATGTCTTCTTGTCTTACAGGCTGAGTTGGCCCTTGGTCCAATTGAGTCGAGCGGTCGTCCTTTCCCGAAGGCGTCGGTCTATCAACTGCCGCTGATTTACTCGGTTCGAGGGCTGCGAGATCTTGAGAGCTCCCTACTATTTTTTCCGGGGTAACGTCCGGCTCTTCTCTCGTAAAGGAGGCAACATTGTTCCTTTTGATCTGCTCGATCCTTTGAGTAAGCACAGACCGCGTTACTTCACTAACGGGTAAGGTCGTGAGATTAAATGCGGATTGCGGCTCACCGATCCGAACTACCGCCTCGCCAACCGAGAGGTTCTGAAGCGAAATGGAATCAAAACCCGTAAGCCCGCTCTGGAAAAGTTCGGCATCCTTTTCACCGAGCCGAAACAGAATTCTCGCGCCGACGTTGGTCAGGATCGAGTCAGCGAGTGACGCATCTTGCGATCTGAGCTGAGAAAAACTCTGCGTTGCCAAGGTGAGATTAATGCCGTATTTCCTGAGATTCGAAAGGATCAGGGACATCGATGGAATACCTGCGTAGTGTGCGGCCTCATCGATGAAACATGAAAAGAGAGCCCGCTTTTGCTGATCAATCGACTGTCTTGTTAGGGCCGTCTGGTAGAGCTTCGAAATCATCAACGTGCCGAGAAGTGAGGCGTTGGACTCACCTATCAGGCCCTCGGCGAGTTTTACAAGGAGAATTCTTTTTTCATTGATGGCGCTCGAAAAGTTCAGACAGTTGGAGTTACCGCCAACTATGTTCCGGACAAGTTTTTGCCTGAGAAATGTATCGAGCCGGATCAGGACCGAGGAAAGAGATCTCTTTGCTATGAGCTTGTATTCACTGCCGAAATAGTCCCTGACTCTTCTGTCCTTGACCGTCGCAAGTATCTCTGTACGGACTGAGTCGTCAACAAGGAACCTTCGCAGATCTTCGAGTGTCTTCGGGCCGTCACTTTCGAGCAAAGCAATGGTTGAGTTTGCGAGAACCGATTCCATTACATCGCCCCAGGAGGTTGCGAACCGGCGAAATGTTGCGACAACATCCGATGAGATAAAGCTCTTTTCGGCCGTCGTCTGTGCCTGAAACAGATTGAATCCTATCGGGTCAGATGTATTGGAAGGATCGAAGAGGATCACATCCTGAAGACGATCCTCAGGGAGATTGGCAGTTACATCGTCGACGAGGTCCCCGTGGGGATCGAAAAGCGCAAAGCCTGATCCGGACCGCGCTGTCTCGACCATCATCCTGAGCAGCAGCGTTGACTTGCCCATTCCTGTCCCCCCGATAACGAGTTTGTGCGCTGCGCTCGGAAGCATTACCCCGACTTTCGCACCAAGATGATCGTTGAAGCCGATCTTAAGATCTCCCGAAGTAGCTTCTTTGGGAACCGGCCTGGTTCGTTTATAGGAATAGGAGAACCTGCTTGATCGGGAGGACACGTCGGGAAGCCGTACGATCGCGGCAAGCTCTTTGTCAGTAAGCAGCATTCCCTCCCTCGTTGGCCCTCTGGAGAGTAATCGATCTCGAAGCCAGGCCTGATCCCCTTGAATACCCTTGAGAGGAACGAGCTCGTTTCCTGTTCCTACTGCAAACTGTCGAAGGAAAACCCGGGTTCTGTTCACAAGGCTTCTCGAGCGCTCAATTGTGCCGGACCCTGCGACAAGACGGATCGTGCTGGCAAACAACGGGTCCTTTAGTTTCTTAAGGGCCAAGGCCTGTTCTACTTTCCCGATCACCCTCAAAGCGCCCCTGCGCGTTAGGTGAAGCCGCGCCAGAGCCTCGGTCTTCCACTCCTCATCGCCAGGCGCGATGAAGACCTGCAGACACACGAATTCGCCCGGCCCAAGACCATGGGTAGCGGCTACCCATGCGGACAGTGGGTCGGTGTCGAGTTCAGAGGTAGTTTTGAGAGGGAGCACCCAGTGTCGCTGAAGTCCAAAATCCTGCAGATCAAGCAACTTTGGTTCTTGAGCGGAGCCCGCGAGACCCGTGAGTTGATCTATTTCCAGAACTCCGGCACCGGACAGATGCTCAAGAAGCAGCGAACGCAGCAGTGAGTGGTCACCTTCGGGGGACGTAAACTGGATCGCGATCTCCTTCCTATCCGCAATTAGTTCAAAAGAGTAGAACCGAGAGGAAAACGCGAGATCCGCAATGAGTCCCGGAAACCCGTCGCGCGGAGGGGCATAGTCCCAGGGGATCACAATGCGGAGCGAAACCGGGTCTTGTTTTTGTATTGTATCGACACATGTCGGCTCCTCAGCTCGAGTGCTTTCATTGCCAACATGAGGTTCTCTGTTTCCAGATACAATTCTTTTAACTCTCGAGAACACGCCGGGCACCCGGGTATCGTCAATAAGTTCCTCGCGAAAACGTGAGTCGCTGCTATCCGTGACCCTAGGTTCGATCGACAGCTCCATATGAGGTTCATCCCAGCCACGCCCCGATCTGTTCTCAATTAGTTGTTTGTCCATAGATATTCGAGTCGTTGCGAGTTTGTCAGCCCCGGCTGCAAAAGGATCGACAAAAACTTCATCCGTCGGCCCACGAAGATCACCCGCCGCCGTCCTGCTCCCATAACAAGGCGGAGCCGGGATCAAGGTCGCTTGCAACGCCTGAGACCGCCGAAAAGACGGAATTCTGAAAGTAGTGCGACTTCTCGATGTCAATGATCGTAACGGGCCTCAACGCCTTTAGAACCTGACCGAAAAGGGGAATCTCGAGTAGTAGATCGCGGAGTGTCGGGCCTTCCTTCATCAACCAGAAACCACAGACAAGGTCCAGGCCGACGGCAAATGCGAAGACATCGAAGCACAGCGCCTTGTACCGAACGCGCAAGTAGTTCCTCCTGTCCGAGATGATCGAACCTTCACGGCAGCGAACCCTGGAAAACCTGATCCCGTCGAGATCGAGTGCCCGGAGTTCATCCGCAACGGCGGACAGAAACTCGGCCGGTGAGACTAGTGGATCATTCACGACCGTCTGCCATCTCGAAAGCGGGGTCATTTTCTGCCCTCCCGGCCGATTCTCGTCTTGGGGGTCGTTCGCCTTGTCGGCGGGGAATTTCCAACAAATGGCCTCTCGGCGTCCAGTTCGTATATCCGTCTTTCAGAACCGAGAAGAGCTCCAAAGAATCGCCAGATAAGGCGAAATGGCAAAGCCGCGAGAGTTGCGACGACCTGAAATGAGATTTGCTCTGCCCTACGGACCCATTGCGATCCTGGGAAAGCAGCGCGAAGCGCCACGATCAGTACGAAAGGCGTGATCAGGATCAGGAAGAGCTTCAGCCAAAAGGGGCTGCTCAAATAGATCGAGATCAGATAGCCCGTGGTGATCGAAATCAGAATGGGCGCGGCGATCAGGACGCCGGCAAATCGAAACAATGCCGACGGCTTGGACCTACCAAAAAGAACCGAGATCGCGAACGCCGCTATCGCGGCCAAGAGAATCACATTTATCATCAGTCGTCATTCCTCTCACTCCCGTATATGACAGGGCGATCCTCTTCTGGGCCCGCTCGGCAACCACACAGGGACTCGGTCGTATATACTTCCGTGAATACAGTGCGTTGAAAACCGGGTTTTCAAGTATCACGCTGCAGGGGAGGCTGGAGATAGTTGCATTTATTCCTTTGGATTCGAGAAAGAAAAGCATCTCGCGCCGCGAAACGCGCTCTTGGAGCTCTACGGAAAACGTGTTGTAGCTTGGCATTACTCGCAGTTCGTCGAATGACTCGGGTTTTGCAATTCCGCCCGAAGCAAGCAGCTCCAGCACCCTCCGGCAACGCTCTTGCCAGCGGCGCAAGGCGGGAAACACTGATTCAAGACTCTCGAGCGCCGCCTCAGCAGCGCGAGGATGGATCCTGCCGTTTAAAGCAAACTCGTTGCAAACAGCAAGACCAAGCTCACGTTTCTGCCTCAATGGGTGTTGCGTGTGCCATATCAGTCTTTCATAAAGATCTCGCTCATTGGTCACCACCAAACCGCCTTCGCCGCCAAAGATCAGTTTTGAATAGGAGAATGACAACACTATAGCGTGGGCGTGACTTGACGCCGGGAGGCCGTCCCGCCGAGCTCCAAGAGCCTGACAAGAGTCTGCTATGTACCAAATCCCGGCATCGTCAGCGACGGTCCTCAAAGCTCTGGAATCCGAAGGAAACCCGAGAACATCTACGGCGAGAATTGCTTTCGTCCTTTCCGAGATGGCGACCCTTGCAGCATCTGGGGACAATGAAAGGGTCTCAGGCTCGATGTCGGCGAATACCACATTGTCCGAAAACCGCATCCAGGGTGCGATACTCGGTCCGTTGAGGAACGCCTGCGTTAGAAACTCACCTCCTTCGATGCCAAGCGCGAGGGCGATCCCATCTAGCGCTGCCGTTGCGCTTGAAAAGCAGAGCGCGTAATTAGCAGAGAAATATTCCGCAAGCCGCCGCTCAAGAAGGTAAACCGCACCGGTCCCGACTAGATGACCGATGCCGGCCGATCCTGACCCCACGCCATTCGATAGAAGCAATGGATCAACGCTCTCAGACATTAGCAAAACTCCCTAGCTCACGGAGCCTTGTTTCAAGTGCAACGTGATCTATCTCCCCAGAGTTTCGGTCGACGATACCTGACAGGTGCGCGGGAAACCTGTAGTTGTCGATCCGATGCCCATGCCAAGGCAGGAATCTCCTGGTGCTGCAGTACTTGATGGCCTGGAGTTCCGAGTATTCCATCGACTCACGGTCGGAACTCATTTTGAGCATTTCGGCTGCTTCCAAGGTGTCTTCCGCCTTTAGAGACCCAGAAGGTGTAAACAGGAGGGTATCTGATAATGCGCGTCGAACATCGCGGGGGCTTGCCCCTTTTTGATAAAACTTGCTCGCTGCCTCGATTACAGGGGGATCGTCTAGTGAGAGCTCCGAGTTGGGGGAGATCCTCTTAACAAGCTCCACGAGAATATCCGTGTAATCATCTTCAAGCGGGGAAAGAATCGGGATAACGACAAACCGGCTTCTCATCGCCATCCCAAGCACCTGCGGGAAGTTCGTCGTCGCGACAAGGAGCGTTTTTCCCGATCGCGACTCATCGGAGAGCGAGGTCAGAAGTTGCGCCGTGATGGCTGCGCTTGCGCCGGAATCTCCGTTCAGTTTATTCCGACCCATCGGAAAACTTTCCGTTATCTCATCACAAAATGCGATCGCAGGTGCCAATTCGGACAACGCCTCTTGCTGCATCCGGGCCTTGCGTTCCGTCTCTCCTACAATCCCCCCTTTTGGAGAGATCATCTGGTAGGCTGGGCATCTCGCACGCCTGGCGACCAAAAGGGCAAGATCGGTCTTCCCAAAACCCGGAGCGCCCACCAAGAGAACATTCTGCGGGGATGAGGAATCACCGGAGGCGAGTCTTTCACCGATCTGGGTCAGGATCTCAATGGGGACCTCGATATTTCGTCCGACGAGCTTGTTACGGCTTACCCGCGAAGCATCAAGCGGCAACAGGGTGTGCTCGGACATATCCTCCACATCGCGTTCCTTTTGTTCGATGAGTTCGCCCTTCCCGATCGCGCTTCCAGTCCTGTCTGAAGACCGGTACAGTTGCTCAAGCGAACGGTTGGGTGTATGCACCGTCATTGAGGCAGCGGATCGCTTGTCGAGATCGGGGTCAAACTTCGCATCGGGATATAGATTCTCGAGGGCATCTACGAACTCTAGTTTCTCTTCGAGGCCCGGTTGCTTTATATGCACTTTTTTAAGCCCTGAGAGAACCAGGTCGTTCAGCCGTCCCGCGTCTCCGTGGAACATAAGGAAGTGTCCGCAATCCCGAAGAAGAAGGCTCTGGGAGAGCACAAAAACACATTCCGCGAGGGCTTTTTGATGTTCTGTAGAAACCGAGTGTTCATCCCGGGGCAAAAGGTGGTGAGCAAATTCAAGAAGGATCGCGAATCTTACCGGGCGGCCATCTGAGAGCTTCAGCTCAGAGAGGTCCGATCGCACAAGGTTGCCGACTGAGCGGACAACGTCAATTACCTCATTCTCTCCCGTAGTGACGCCCAGAAGGCCTGACGTCTCGAGAGAACGCTCGATCATCGTTCTGTCCTGTTGATTCGATATCCAGCTTTCAAACCGGGTAACGCCGTTCGCGAACGAGTAGGTGACCAGGGAAAGCGAGCGCTCCCGAAACAGCGACCGCCGAAGAACCTCATACAATGGCCGGATCCTCGAATCCTCGTCCCGTACAAGATCGTAAAGCGACCGTCCGGACAGGAACGCTGCGCCATAGCCGCTGTCATAAGCTTTGACTATTTCCTCGACCTGCTTGATCATCCATCCGCCCCCAGCTTCTGTTGTAAGTTCTTCCGCCGTATCGCATCAGTCGAAACCTGGTTCGCTTGTTCCCCTGAGACATTGCGTTTCTTGCTTTTATGGCTGATGGAAGTCTTTGCCTTTGGCGGCTTGATCTCCTTTTCGAGGAACCTCCTCGCGGTCTGAAGCGAACAAAAAGGACCTGTAGGTTCGATTCCTGCCTCCTCGCTAAACTCAAACCCCATATCGGCCAGCCGTTTGCGAAGCTTCTTGAGGATCGTCTCGCATCCGGGATCGCTTCTGCCAAGTACCTCCGACTCTAGTCTGAGTTCGCCATCCTTGTTTCGAGTCACTTCTGTTACGACAGTCACACCGTCGGGGGCGCTTGCGGCGAATCTCAGTTCAAACCGGCCGCCTCTCGAATCAAACGCCTCGAACTCCGCGAAACCCATCTCCTCGAGGGCCTCCCTGTAACTTTCGGTCACGATGCCCCTGATCGCGCGGTCGTTCTCCTCAGCAAGCGAGTCCATCATTCCCGCTTCCGACTTTCGGAGTGTTTCGAGGCTCGAAGCGGATGCGACCTGTTCGAGGCCCTGGATGAAAGCGGCCGGATCGGAAATGATGAACCCCGACGATGCGATTCTGTGATGGATCTCCTCTTTCAGATCGCGCAACTCGGGAGCTTGAATTGCAAAAGCGTTTCCTGATTTGATGTTCCTCGATACGAGCTCGATCGAAGGCTGGGAGAGCGCAAGTGGAACCGCCTCTCTCATCTCGCCTTCAACAAGGTTCTCTCCTCGACCTTCGTTCACGGATCTTACGATCTCGCGGGCGAGAGCTACCCCGGCGGGCAAAGCCACACGACAAAGAATCGCTTTCGCGACGAGCGACATAACTGCTGACATTTCTTGAACCTCCTGTACTACCGGCGCACCTCTGACTCACCTTCTGAATCGAATGGCACGTCAACGATGAACTCCTGTTCTTCCGGCTCTGCTTCTTCCTCATCCTGATCCATAATCTCTCGCGAGTTTGTTCGCCGGTGACCGTCCGCCCTCTCGTCAGTATTAAACTCGGTGCCTCCGACTCCGGGAGCCGGATCTTGGTCATACTGCTGCGCCGTCTCTTGTCCCGTATCTGGATCACCCTGCGAATCTCCGCCTGGAGTATCTGAGCGTGCGCCTCCCACTTCCCTGGGCTCCGGGCGCGGCCTCTGGATAAGGTCATCACCAAAGACCCTTCGGATCGCTTCGCGCGTCTCGTCCGTAAACGGCGGGATTCTGGACGTGTCGCCCTGTAGATGTTCGTACAACCGTCGAAACGTAGTCGCTACCCGTGCTTCCTCGAGTTCTGCCAGTCCAGTAAATCTCCTGAGCCTTGCCCACAAAAAGGCCGATTTGGAAAGATAGAGTGCGCAGCCGAACGCATTGTTGATCTGGTTTCCAAACAACAGGATCAGTCCATGAGCTACCAGGGCGACAAGTCCATATCCGACGGCCCTCAACACACCGGCGGTCGCGGCAGAAGGACCTCCTTCCCCAGTGACGACAAACGCCATGAATCCCGAATTCAACAGCGAAAAGCTAAAGACGAACAGTGGCAATGTGAAGAAGGCGACGACAGCGAACCACCACCGTCCCAGCATCCGTGTTTCCTTATTGCGCGTTTCCCGGGATCCGAGAAGGCCGGTTCCGGCACTTAGCTCGACGAGGACGTAGCAAGTCGCAAAAACTACAGTTGCGACCGGCAGAACATATTCCGCGACCGAATCGAAATTGCCGAGGAGCTTTATACTCCCGATCGCCACCTCACGCGCGACATAACTAAGAAGGAGAGCGTCTACGGCGACGACAGCCAGGGGCGTAAACAACCAGCTTAGCGTGCGCGCGAATTCCGAGCCGTCGTACGTCCTGTATCTCCTGTTTCGGGCCCTCCAATTTCTCCGGCTGGCGACTAGCCACTTCGTCATGCGGCTGTAAAAGAGAAACCTTGAGGCCGCTGCGGTCAGTGCCTGATAAAGACCATCCAGGTCATCGGAGTTTGAGTTGGCACGATTCGCCGATGTGTTGGCGACGTCACTACGCGATCTAGCCATTTCTGAATGAGCCCGCTCGATCTCGTCGGTTTCCTGTTCCAGCATCCGAGTCTCTTGTTCCAGGCTCATTTCCCGCTCCTTTCTTTGATTTCGGTTCTTTGCAGTACCTCATTAACGGCAGCCGGATGGTTCTCAAACCTTCTTACATCTCCGGAACCAAGGTCAGACTTCTTTGACGTCGTGTTCACCCAGAAGAGATTTGAAACACTATTGTCGAAAAGCCTCGATCTTCCGCGTGTGTCGAGTCCGTCGGATACCACTATCGTGTAAAGCTGTGCTCTTCCTTTCCATCTAACTTTGGCAGTCCTTGAGAGAATCTCCGACGAATTCAGTGCGGAGAAAAGATCGGTCTCGGCCGCTTCCTTGCGCCGGAGTTTCTTGTCAATCGTATTTACAAAATCCTTTATCGATCCCTTTCCTTTCCTGGCCATCTCCTCGATCTGTTTCTCGCGGGCCATCATTTCCGATTTGTACTTTAGAATCCGGTCCGTAAAATCGTAGTCGGTCTCATCCTCTTGTTGTTTTGGTCTTGGAACCGAAGATGGAGGCTCGGAGAACTCGATCCGTGTGGCACCTCTCTCAGGAGCTTCACGCACAAACAAGACATTGAGCTCTCCGCCACATTGCTGAATCCGGTCAAGGAGCGGAAGGAGATCCTTCGACTCGACCGAAGCCGTACTCGAAGTCTCCATGCTCCCCGACTGATCGATCACCTCGGTTACCGACACCGGACCGGCGCAATCGGCCGTGAAAGTGGGGTCGACAACCTCTTTCGGTCTTTCGCAAGATGAAATAGACGACAAAAGTAGTACGGTGCTTAGCGTGGCGCTCCTAATCATCCCCATTTTCTGATCCTCCGTCGTCACGTCCCTTCTCGCCCGAATCTATCCCCGAGCCACCGCACTTCCTACAGCATCGAGTAGCGTCGTCGCCCACAGCAGATCGGCTATCAGCCCCGGAATTCAGCATCTCGAGCGTCCTTTCGACCATCTGACGGTCGTGGCTCGCATATACCGTCAGCGCCGCGCTCATCAGACCAATATAAGAATGGCTCCGCTTCCGATTTGACATGATCTGAATTTTCTCTGTCTTACTGAGAATTTGCCTGCGTGGAAGACTATCATTTAAATTGAATATTGTGCAAGATTTTCTTAATAACCTGGCCAACCTCCTGCTAGGTAGCCTATTCTCGCTTATACGTGCTAGACAGCCAGAATTTTCCCGGAATACTTACAATGTGTAATGAAAGGCCGCGAAAGACGGGTAGACTCCCGTATGTTTAACTTATTGACAGGCATTGGGATAATCGGTATTATTTCGACGAGGAGGGTGTGTGAATAACTTTGGGCAGACTTTAAGAAAGCTGCGTAGAGAGTACGGCCTGACGCAGGAACTACTAGCGAATACAGACTACCGGCTTTCGTCCTCGACAATTGCCATGCTCGAGACAGGTGACAGGTCCGAGTCCTGGGCTCCGCTTGATCGCGAGCAGCTTTGGTACATCGTTGAGAAACTCGGGCTGCGGCCTTCCGATATCGACCAGCTCCTTAAGTCCGCTAACGCAAGCACCCTGAGATCGGAAAAGGAAGAGCTATACATCCAGGAGAAGTTTGAGGGTCTAAAGGCTATATGGATCTTCGCCCGTGTGATCCGGGATTTTGAAAACAATTGGTTCCGAGTTGTTTCGGGCAATGTCACCTCGAAGGAACCAGTGAAATACACGTACTTCACTGCGAGACCCGGAAACTTTACCGATCTCGTCCGGAAGATGATCAGGGCGGGGATTGAAGAGTCGGTGATCAAATCGCAGCTTGAGTGTTACAAACTTCCTGAGGAGCTCTTTGTTTCAAATTTCGCGATTTACAATCCTGGCCTTCCGGACATGTACTGTTGCGGAACTACTACAGAGCACGGCAAGGGAGTTGAATTTTACACGTCCTCCGAGGGCTTTCGACTATTCGAACTCCTCGAACATTGGAAGGGCAAAATCGATAGAGGTGACCCGATCGAGCTTGACGTTGCGAAATGCGTGTTCCGGGAGAACCTCGATATGAATAACAACACGAGCATATCTCCATTTACAGAACCAGAGCACTTTGCAATGCAGTCTTAATCCGTCAAAACCATGAGCGACCCAATACAACTTAATGATCGATTGTCAACCGAGAATACTCCCCGGTACTTTGATATCGTCGCGGGCCTTTTTGTAGGGATCTATTTGATCTCGCAGATATCAAGCGCAAAGCTCGTGTCCGTCGGCCCATTCGTTTTCCCCGGCGCTATCGTTATCTTCCCGCTCAGCTACATCTTCGGAGACATATTGACGGAAGTTTACGGCTATGCGCGGACCAGGAGAGTGATATGGGTTGGGTTTGTATCGGCCGCGTTGCTTGCCGTCGTTTTATTGATTGTGCAGTACCTCCCGCCTGCCCCTAACTGGACACTTCAGACGGAGTTCGAAGCACTCCTCGGCATCGTGCCCCGCGTCATTGCCGGCTCTTTGATGGCCTACTGGGCAGGAGAATTCGTCAATTCTTATATTATGGCTAAGGCGAAGGTCTGGACCGGTGGACGGATGCTCTGGACCCGGACGATCGGCTCGACTCTTGTTGGGCAGTTTGTAGACTCGGTCGTGTTCGGGGTCGTCGCCTTTGCCGGAATAGTCCCTTGGACAGTGATTTTTACTCTTGCGGGAAGCATTTATTTGTTCAAGGTTTTGTACGAGATCTTGTTTACGCCGGTGACCTACTTTGTTGTCGGGCGTTTGAAAAAAGCCGAAGGCGTCGACGTGTTTGATCGTTCGACGGACTTCAACCCCTTTAAGCTCTAGCTCTCACACGACCTTTGAAGAGCATTTCGCGGAAAACCCTGATGCGGTAACAAGTAATCAGATGTGTCAGGGAGAACCGAGATCTTTTTACATTTATTGACCATGTCTAATTTGTTGAACCAACCCCCTGAAACTTTCACCGACCTGGACCCCAAAAGTACAGAACGTGCGAGCTCCTTTCCCGGCAGTCCTTCATACCGGCAGCCGGCTCACATCCAGGATATATTCGACAGTGCGGCGCGGCTTTACTCGCGGGATGAGCCAAAATTCCGCGATGACCTCATCAGCCGGCCGCTTGTAGTGGAACTCTCCCGGCATCTGGGGCTTCACGGAGATATTCTTGATGTTGGCTGCGGCGACGGGCATATATCTCGGATCGTCAGCAGTTTTGCGCGGAGTGTGAAGGGGGTCGACATTTCCCGCGCGATGATCGAAACTGCCGCAGAAAAGTCGGATGGATATGGAAATGTTGACTATGTTCGAGAGGATTTTCTTAATCCTCATGCCAGTTTCCTGAGAGGCAAATATGACCTCGCACTTTGTGTATTTGCATTCTGCTGTGTCGAGAGTCGCGAAGACCTTGAACTTGCGTTTTCAAATATTAATCGCGCGCTCAAGCGAGCAGGCACGCTGATCCTTCAAATTCCGGCGGAGACCGAGACATTGTCAGCAACAGAGTCGAGTTGGATTCGCGAGGCACGGGATTCTAATCGGGCCTCCGGAGATCTCGTCGTTCGTCATCTTAGGTCCATCGATGGAAATTGGGTGAAAGTGGCGCGGTTTTATCATGCGTTTGGCGACTATTTGAATGCATTCGAACGTGCGGGTTTTGAAGTGGACACCTTGATCGAACCTATGGCTGGTTCCGGTCTGCTGATAAGATACCCTTCGCTATGGCATGAGGCGGGAACGGCTTCATCGCTTGTCCTCATATTGAAGAAGAAATGAGGACTTCTGACCCTCCCTACATGACTGCTCCATTTGCGTAGGGCACTTCTCTCTCGTGGATGGCTTGTGGGTGTCGGGAAACGGAACATGGAATTGATCCTCGTTCTGGACCTTGGGCGCCCAGAACTGCATCATCGGCTGCACGCGGAAAGATGGAAGCAATCGAGTAGCCAGTCGCTGCAGACTAATACTTCTAACTCGGAATCGAAACAATTCCTTTGCGCCTGTCTTTCTTTCGAAGGAACCCCTCGAACTGTTTTGCTGAGATCACACACCGCTAACCGCATTTCTCATAGCGACAACCGTAGCTTGCAAGCAGCGAATTGACCTTCTCTCCGATACTCTCATCCTGACTGAATTTCATAGTCTCGTCACTTAGTTTCTCACCACGTCTGCGAACTCGATTGGCCCCAGATCGACTCGATCGATTCCTCTACCTGAAAGTCCGCCGACTTCCCTCCCGAGACAACCCCAACACAATCAAAAGGAGGCTACTCTTATGGAGCTCTTGACCGAGGAGCTGCGCGCGCAGCTTCCCGCTCTTTATTCGACCGAAGGCACGCCGGCGATGGAAAAGCACGTCTACGCCAAGTTCTTCTTCCCAATGGGGAACTGGACTTGGTTCGTTCTGGAAGGCTCTCCGGAAGGAGATCACTTTCTCCTCTTCGGCTATGTCATAGGACACGAGGAGGAGCTTGGTTACTTCTCTCTTTCGGAGCTTGAAGCCGTAAACATCCACGGCCTCAAGGTCGAGCGCGATCTCTATTTCACCGAGGGCACGCTCCAAGAGGTGCTTGCCACTTTCCGCAGTGAGCGAACCTGAAAAAAAGAAGCGATAAAGATCATTCTTTATCGCTTTTTGTATCGCAAGGGCCCTTGGGCCGAGACCGACCCCATCATTGTCTAGCAGTCCTTTCAGAAAGAACTGAGAAAAGACTCTCGGTGAGCTGGCAGATCCCCTGATTAGATTCTCGACCATCTTTTCTACGGGATTATCCTTCAATTCGCCGCCCTCTTCTCACTCAGTGCTCGCTCATGCGTGACCGAAATGTTCTCCTCCAGTTATTGTTTTTTACCTGTTATCCCCAGGTTCCCACCGGTAAGCAAGGCGAGACACTCACCGGCAGGAACTTGAGGACGACAATTGGCCGAGCAGGAATAGTTTCTACCTTTCCAGGACCGGAGGAAGTGTTCTTGCATTGAATGGCTTTGATACTCTTCCATCGATCATCATTCGAAGGTATACGCGATGGTTTGGGAGATTTGTAAACTCCTTCGCCTCAATGTCCGATGAGAACTCCCTTGAGACGGCCTCGGCATCCCTCGCGCCGAGACGAAAGGAGACTATCGTGCCGACGTTCCCGAAAAGAGCTTCCCTGACTTCCGGCAAAAGTTGATACGAAGTGTACTGATTGGCAAGCACCAGAGAGACATTGTATTTCCTCAGGGAAGAGAGCATGTTGGCCAGGCCCTGCGTGGTAAAGCTGTGGAATTCATCGAGAAAAAGTGTGTAGTCTTTGCGCTTGGATTCCGGGATGTTTGAGCGAGACAATGCGGCAAGGTCAAAGCGACTGATGATCAGAGAACCGAGAAGATTTGCAGCATCTTCGCCCAGCTTGCCTTTTGAGAGGTCAACAAGCAGCACCTTGCCTTCGTCGATGACCTGCCGAAAATTGATCGCCTTCTTTGGCTTGGTCAAGATCGCCTCCATAAGCGGATGGGATAGAAAGGCTCCTACCTTGTTCTGGATCGGCGATACGGCGTAGGCTCTGAATCTGTATGAGTACTTCTGAAACTCGTCTTCCCAGAAGAGTCTTACCTGCCTACCTGTAACGTATGTCAATACCCTCTTTCTGAAATCGTTGTCTGCAAGGAGCTTCAGCAAGTCGGACAAGGTGGCACCCGGATAGTCAAGAAGCGTAAGTATCGAATTTCGCAAGATATGCTCCGTCCTTGCTCCCCAGGCATCTTTCCACAGGTGCTTGAACACCAGTACGAGACCTGAAGCCGCAAGCGGTCTGTATTTTGCGGCAACTCCGCTGAGGGGATTAAAGCCATACTCCTGATTCTTGTTCGGGACGTCAAAGTCGATCAATTCCGTTACATCAAACCTGTGAAACCATCCCCTGACTCTTGATACCAGATCGCCGTGGGGGTCAAGAAGGGCAAAGCCGTAACCCTTGCTCAGATCGTCGAACATCAGGTTCTCGATCATCGTGCTTTTTCCAGTCCCGGTCTTTCCCAGGAGCCACATATGACTCCTCCGGTCGATTCGCTTGATGCCAAATGAAATGTGAGAACCACGGTAATCGGTCTCGGCAAGTATCGTTAGCTGGTTTGGATCGGGGACTCGTTTGTTGGGTTCTTCATTTTGGAACATGGACTAGGTTTCAAGTTACTGATCGAACAGGCCCGAAATGCCTCAGCTGCCGCCATCGCTCATACCCCCGCTGACCCAAGACAATCTCTCCCTTGCAAGGATCGCGTATTCTTTCCTCCTTTCAATGCCGATGTATCTGCGGCCAAGGCTCTTGGCGATGACTATAGAGGTCCCTTTTCCGGCGAACGGATCAAGTACTATCCCACCCCTTGGACAAGCGCGCTTGATGAATGCGCTGATAAGCATCTTTTGAGGTTCGGAAAAGTCTTTTCCCTTTGGCCAGCTTCGCAAGGAGGATAAACTGGATCTTCGCCGTCTTCCCTTCCTGGTACCTGTCTTCCGATCGTGCTTACTGGCAGCAGAATACTCAGTAGTTCTACGTAGACATTTCCAGGGCCGGTAATTGCCCGCTGGATCGTTTCCAGGTCCCAAACTGGCTGTTTCATCCTCTGGTTCAAAGTAATGCCCATAACCTCGAGTCGACGGTTTCGTGAAAACCAGCGCCCGGTGTGATTCGTGATTTGGGCTCACTTTCAAGATTTCAGAGATCTTCCCTGCCCTGAAGCTCTCGAACTGGCTAGTTAGGGTCAAACCTCTCTCAGACATGAGCTGCGTAACCCGGTTTGAAATACCTGAAAGTGGATTCTGTTTGAGTTTGTTCTGGTCACTAGATGCCCGGAAGTTCCCAATCAGACGGTGGAATAGCCTTCCCAGACTCTGCTTCTTTAGCCTTCCCGATTGTCTGGCCGAATCGAATCCGCTGAGGCTTATCAAACAAGATCCGCCCGGCTTCAGAACTCGAGACAGCTCACCAATGACCGATGACAGTTTCTTGAAGAGATCCGCTGATTCATGATCCTGGTCCTTTCGCCTGGTGCCTTCGTGCTCAGATATGCAGTCCGCTGGCGATACAACAATGCAATCAACGCTCGCATTCGGGATCGCTTTTAGAAACCTCAGCGGATCGGCGCAGAAGACCTTGTTGACGAACATCGAAACCAGCTTCCGTCTTAGCCGCGCCTGATAAACCCGACCAAGACCCCGTCTTGGATGATCAAGGAGCTCAGACATCTTTTTTGAACTCCTTCCATTTCTCAATCCGTATCTTGAGCAGCGGCTTTGGTTCCAAGATCGTTATGTAGTCTTGTTCTCTCAGGCGATCGAGATCCCGGTTGATCGTTCGAAGCGTCGACCCTGTGTCAAGCTTGATGCTCTCGATCGATCTGCGCACCACACCGGTCTTGCGATTGGCATACGTCAAAAGGTAGAGAAAAAGCCAGATGGATGACCCCATCGCGTTTCGGTGCTTGGCGTCTTTGTCGCTGACAAGTCCCTGCCAAAGCGGGGTCCACCAGCTAGGCCTTGGCTTTCGAGATTCGCTAGGGGTCTCAAAAAGGGACTTTTGGCTGTGAGATCTTGTTTCCGGGAGAGGTCTCATGGATAACTTCTAACTAATTACCTCTTCAAACTACCAGTTGAACCCTGTTGCCGAAAGGGTGAAAATTCCGTCAGATTTGGGGTTTAGAGCGGCGAGTTATCCACATATCCACAGTACTACTATTATTCTGTTATTACCCATTTTAGGAACACTCTTGACAGGCTAAAATGACCAATGAATCCAGCGTGTTCAGCAGACCGGGGTACGAGCAGTCTGCAATGTTTTGTCTATTGAGGGACAAAAATGGTCGGTAATGTGACCGTTTGTGGATGGTATGTTCTTGGGAAGACTGATCGTATCTCTGATTTGGAGCTCGTCAACATCCGGCACCGGAGCCCGAGATGCCCAAAGAAATACCCGACGTTCAAAAAGCCGGGTATTCTAACTTCTCAACTGGGCGAAACTGGACTATAAAAGGTAAATGACCCTACAATTGATCTTTATCCTTGGTCGATTCTTACGTAACCTATCTGCCGCAACACTTACAGCTACTGCCCATTGGTCCAAGATCGACACTTCTCACCATTCCTCCAATATCTCGCTTGAAGGTTGCTTTGTCTCTTGAAGTTGTGAATTCGCGAAGTTGGTCAATGAACTCAGCTTGGTCTTTTTCTGACAAGTTCAAAAAGCCATTAAGTACTATTAGAACGTCGTTATTCATATGTCTTTAAGCCTCCTCCTGGAGAGATCTCCTTTACTTTCTTGCGAGTCATACGGAATCCAAAGTTTCCACATACTGGACAAGTTGTTGGCTTCATGTCCCTTGGTACTTCTCCACAAGCCACGCACTTCTTCTGGAATTGTCGCAAGGCGGCACGCATCCCCATGCGCTTTTCATTATCCGTTACGCCTATTTTTAGATCCTGAGTACTTCTTGCCCTATCGCGCTCCTTTGCGACTTCGTAATTAATTGCAAAGTCGGCCGGCGGCTTTTGCGCCAACCCCTTAAATATGTCGGATATTTCTAGGTTATCGATGCTTGATTCAGAACCGTAACTTGTAGTGTCCTCCCACTTGGCCAATAAGGACCAAATCGAAAACACCAGTTGCACAGTCGCCAAAACTCCGCCGATCGCGATCAAGACACCGAGATACGGTTGAAGTGCCGGCATTCCTAAGAGCGAGGCCACAAGACCACCGACCAAAACTGGGACTGCCATTCCAACAAAGGACAGAACTCTAATTCTGCGTTTGGCACCACGCGACCGTCTTTCAAATATGTGGGCAGTTCCGAAAGCCCGTAGCGATCTATCCCAACAATCTTGGATTTCCTCGTCGGTTGGCATATCAATGTTTGGTATCCTTCGGAGGAAAAGGGTCGTTGCCGTAGCTGTCCTTGTCGCTGATCCGGCCGTTTTTATTATGGATTACCAATTCCACACCGTCGCGTTTCGCTATGTCCCGGCCCCGTTTTGTTGTCTCTGCCTTGGTTCGCTCAACAATTGACGAACGATTGCTCCCCTCCCTCTTAGCTGCCCAGCCGTCTTGGTGTGGGACAATATGTATATTTCTCTTCTTTCCCATCTCTAATACCTCACAGTGATTGTGCAAACTGCAGACGAGTGTTTCAACTATGATACACGAAACAGTCTAAAGAATCACAGTATTTTTGAAAGCAAATAGAGATGGTACCCAATTTTCGGACAGCTTGTTAAGGTGGAAACCTGACAGAAAGCGAAGGGGGTATCAGAGTGAGCAAATCAAAGCGGAAAAGGTATTCAGCGGAGTTCAAGGCGAAGGTCGCGCT
>JAGFIQ010000020.1 GCA_024103495.1 Aridibacter famidurans | reverse complement strand
CTTGCATCATCTAGCGAAAGGAACCAGTTCGTGCTCAGGCATTCGTGGATCCTTTCCGCGCCTCCCAGGGCTTCAGGCTCAAATGCACGGGGCCGAGACCCAACGGGCGGAAAAGAGCTTACCCCGTCCGGCCCGCTGTGATATCGTATCCGCACACCCTAAGTCATTGGATTGTGCGGACATACGTTGGAGGATCCGTTCGGGAATGAGCGCCGACGAAGAAAAGCAGACGCAGGAAGAGCCCGAAGAGGAGACGAACGATCTTCGGGAGCCCCTCTGGGCGGTCGTCGCGTTTGACGGCGCGATCGCAAAAGGACTGACCTATGACGAGGCGGTCGGGAAGATCGGGGAGTTCTCGGAAGACGAGAAGCCGGGGCTTTGCGTCGTAACGAACGAAGTCGCCGAGCGGATGAAGAATAGCTGAACCGTGATTCAATTGAAGAAGAATGTCGCGTATGAGCAAGATGACAAGATTTAAGGCCTTCCTGCAGGTCCGCGAATTCACTAGATTCGGTTCGGTTTTCGCGGCTGCGGTTCTCATTTTTCTATTGGTTGAAGAGTACGCAGAAGTCCTTCAAAGAGCCTTGGCCGGAATTCCTCTGGATCTTGTCCCGGAATTCTGGCTTTCAACCATTTTCGCCAGTCTCTTTCTGCTCTCTTTCCTGTCAAGGTCCTTGCTTCTATTGTTCGCATACCGTAAGCGGCCTTGGTTGGCCGAATCGACCTGGCTTTTAACGTGGGGTGGGCTCGCGCTGTGGTTTGTTGCCACAGGCTATACACAAGGCGGAACTTATTGGGGGCTCGCGGAGGAAATGGAGTGCTACGATTGCACAATTGCCTTTGAAGGCGTTCCGTGGCTAAGCTGGCTGAACCGCCTTCTTATTGCATACCTGTTCTTTAGTCCCATAGGAAAACTGGTGGAACTGATGCTGGCGCAGTTGCGGGCCAGTGTTCAGAACAGCAGTGACCTGAACTCTTTAGGCTAGGAAGATTTGATCCAAAGTTGACAGAAGGATCTATGGCACAGAACATTTCAGTTAAATCCTCCGACCGCGAGCAGCTCGTCGAGATAACCTCCGATGTCGAATCGCTTCTGAGGGACGAAGGCCGGGTCGACGGCGTCTGCGTCCTTTTCACCCGCCACACCACCTGCGGGCTGACCATCAACGAGAACGCCGATCCGGATGTGAAGCACGACATTCTGCTCTTTCTGAAGAACACGATCCCGCAGTACTACGAAGGCTTCAAGCACTTCGAGCACAACTCGGACGCGCATATCAAATCGTCCCTGATGGGATCCAGCGTGACCGTCCCGTTCGAGAACGGGAAGCTTCTGCTCGGGCGCTGGCAGGGGATTTACCTTTGCGAGTTCGACGGGCCGAGAGAGCGGCAGGTCGTCGTCACCTTCATCTGATCCCGCCTCTCCTTCGAAAACGCATTTAATGGAACGGATAGACGAACGAGCGGTAAAGCTGAACGACGCCGACGAACGCCCGAAAGCGGACTACGTCCTTTACTGGATGCAGATGTACAAGCGCGCGGACCACAACCACGCGCTGAACTTCGCGATCGAGAAGGCGAACGATCTGGGCCTTCCGCTTCTCGTCTACGAAGGCCTCAAGTACTACTACCCCTGGGCGAGCGACCGTCTGCACACGTTCATCCTCGAGGGCGTCGAGGAAAAGCGCGAGGCGCTCCGCGAGCGCGGCATCAGCTACGTTTTCTATCTACAGAAGGACGAGGATTCCCCGAAACAGACGGTCAAGGAGCTTGTTAAGCGAGCGGCACTTATCGTCACCGACGACTATCCCTGCTTCATCATCCCTTCCCACAATGAGGCGATCGCCGAAAAGGCGGACGTCGCGGTCTATGCCGTCGATTCGAACGGGATAATCCCGATGTCGAGGTTCGAGAAAGAAGAGTACGCGGCGTACACGATCAGGCCGAAGATAAACAAGATACTCGACAATTACCTCGTGCCGTTCGAAGAGATCGAGATCGAGAACAAGGACGCGGGGATCGAGGCCGACTGTCCGGACACGGATTGCTCGCCGGACCGAATCGCAGATCTCGTAGCAGAATGCGACATCGATCATTCGGTTCCGCTGTCGCCGATCTACAAGGGCGGGACCGCGAACGCGCGCAAGCGCCTGAAAAAGTTCGTCGAGGAGATCCTTCCGAACTATCACAAGACCAGGAACAAGTGCGAGGTGGACGGATCGTCCAGGCTTTCGGCCTATCTACACTTCGGGTTCATCTCGTCGCTCGAGGCGGCGCTTGCCGCGAAGGATTCGGACGCGCCGAAGGAAGCGAAGGACGAGTTCCTTGAAGAACTGATCGTCAGGCGCGAGCTTTCGTTCAACTTCACGAAGTTCAATTCCGAATACGACTCGCTCGAATCGCTTCCGGACTGGGCTCGCGAGACGATGCGCGAGCACGTTTCGGACGAGCGGGAATACACGTACACGGCGGAAGATCTCGAGAACGCTGAAACGCACGACGAGCTCTGGAACGCCGCGCAGCGCGAGATTGTCGAGACGGGCGAGATGCACAACTACGTGAGGATGCTTTGGGGCAAGAACGTCATCGCGTGGACAAAGGACTACGAAACCGCGTTCGGAATACTCGAGCACCTGAACAACAAGTACGGCCTCGACGGGCGCGATCCGAACTCCTACGCCGGCATCCTCTGGTGCTTCGGCAAGCACGACCGGCCCTGGTTCGAGCGCGATGTATTCGGCAAGCTGCGGTTTATGA
>JAGFIQ010000179.1 GCA_024103495.1 Aridibacter famidurans | reverse complement strand
GGCGCGAGGGGGGGGGCGGCAATCGGCGGTAACCAGGGGGCGGTGCACAGTGAGCAGGGAAGAAAGGGGAGCGACAGGGGGGATGGCGAGCGGCGGTGAACAGTGAGCAGTGAGCGGTGAGGAGTGAGCAGGGCAGAAACGCGACCGTCAGGGAGCGTGCCGATCAGCGGTGAGCAGTGAGCAGGGCAGAGACGCGACCGTCAGGGAGCGTGCCGAGCGGCCGAAAGTGAGTGGCAGGGTAGAACCGACCGCAATGAAAGTGGAGTTCCACATCATCACTTACGACTCGAAACCGACCGACCTCGCCGGCGAATTGCGAGACTGGTCGGAGTTCGTCGACGGAAGGCGTTACTCGGTGATCCTCAAAAGCGGCGGGGAGGAAGCAAGGGTCTGGAAGGTCGAAGACCCCGGAGGCTTTCCGACGATCGTTTGCTCGGGAGTGAGCCGGAGTCCTTTGCTCGATAAACTGCTTGGGCGCGTGGTTCAGGCACTCGAGGAACACAGCGATAATCTGATGATCCACGGTCCGATCGATCCCTCTGATAAACCATACGATTTTTCCGAAATACCAAAGGTGGAGATTGACGGTGACAACTTTGGATCCCTCGAGGAGTTTTGGGACGAGATCTCTGAGAAGCTCATACCTGGTGTGAGTTGGGGCAGGAATCTCGATGCTTTCTGGGACATCCTGAGCGGAGGCTTTGGCACCCCGAATGAATTCGAATTGATTTGGAAGAACTCAGAACTTTCGGAAGAGAGGCTGGGTTTTGAAGAAACGGTTCGCCAGCTTGAGATCAGGCGCCGGCAATGCCATCCCACAGCGATCGAAGGAACCGATTTCCGGCTGGGATTGGCTCGTGCCGGCAAGGGGTTCACTGTTTTTGACTCGCTTGTCGATATAGTGAGGGAGTCGCCCAGGGTGAAGCTTAATCTTAAGTAGATGGAAACCGAGATCCAATCATCCCTCGACGAGATCGAGCGGACCGAAGGCGTCCGTATCCTGTTCGCCTGCGAGTCCGGGAGCCGAGCGTGGGGTTTCGAGTCCACTGACAGCGATTACGACGTGAGGTTCATTTACGTCAGGCCGAGGGATTGGTATCTGTCGATCGAGGAAGGCCGCGACGTGATCGAACTGCCGATCGATGATGTCCTTGACGTCAGCGGTTGGGACCTGAAGAAGGCGCTCGTCCTGATGAGAAAGTCCAATCCGCCTCTTCTGGAATGGCTTCGGTCCCCGATCGTCTATCGTCAGGACGAATCCGCGACAGCAAAACTTAGGGCGATGGCGGACAAATGCTACTCACCCGTTTCTTGCTTCCACCACTACCTGTCAATGGCCCGCGGGAACTTCCGGGATTACCTTGAGCGGGACGAAATTAAGCTCAAGAAGTACTTCTACGTGCTCCGCCCCGTGCTTGCCTGCAACTGGATCGAACGAGAGATCGGCCCGGTGCCTATGGAGTTCGAGGCGATGCTGAACGAGATCATTCCTTCCGGTGACCTGAAGAACGACATCGACGATCTGCTTGAGAAGAAGATGTCGGCGGGAGAGCTCGACCGAGGCCCGAGGATAGATTCGATCCACGAGTTCCTTGCGTCCGAGATCCACAGATTGAGCGAGAAGGAGCCGCCTAAGTCGGGGAAAGACGAGCTGACCGGGGACTTGAACGAGCTGTTTCGGGAACTCGTTCTTTCTTCGCACTGGTCGCAGGTTGGAAAGAAGTGAGACTTGAAGAACCGACCGAGGAGCTGCTCCTTCTTCTCTCCGGACCGGGAACGATTGAAAGGGCTCAGACGACTTTCATCGACATCGCGCCTGGGAAGCGTGAGGGCCTGTGGCGCATTCACTTCGGCATCGCGCATCGCAGGTCGCATCTCGCGGGGAATTACTCAAGAGGGAAGATCTGTGATTCGCATCCGCTGAGTTTCCTCTATGATGAGAAACGCGCGAGGATCTCGTTTCATACCGGACCTTCTGAAGCTGAGGCATTCCTCACAGATCTCAATCTAGCGCTGAACGAGCTGTTTGAAGGCTGGATCGATCCTGCGGAGTTGATGAATTCATATTTCACCGATCCCGCGAACCTTCCTCCGGGAATGAGCGGAGAGCTTGTCAGAGGACCAAAGATCGCGATCGAAAGAGCCGTGCCGGTTCTCGAGAGACACGGAATGAGATTCAGAGTGTTCGAGTATGATATCCGTCAGCCACGGGTTTGGGTGATGACCCTCGACCGGATGTACGCCGTGGCCGAGGGATTTGCGGTTGAGAGATTGTACACGTAAGGTTTGGACCGTTGAACAAGTACGAAGGAGAGGACCGGCAGCGGTTGAACACTCTGCTCGCGAAGATCGAACGGCGGGACAGCCCTCCCGGCTGGAAAAAGCTGCCGAATCTCTGGCTCGAAGGCGTTATCGCGATCGGTTTCTCGAGCCGCAAGACTAATCTGCTGCTTGTGGTAACCCACGACGGCTGCTATCTTTTCGACTGCCAATCCGGAACCGAAATCGCAAATGATCCGGCACCTTATGACGGACTAGACGATCTCAACCTCAACTGCCGCGGGATCGGAGAGATCGCCGACGAAGATGTCCGGCTTGCGAGCATATGGGGAGGCGGGCTTTCGCTCTGCAATCGATACGGCGAGACAGTCAGAATGGAGGCCCCGGAGTGGCCGCTCGATCACCTCATTTTCTGCAGCGCTGACAGTGAAGCGTTCACCGAAGGAAAGCAAGACAGATGCTGCGTACGCCTTTCCGAACGCCTCCGGTTCGGCGGCTTCTCGTATTGCGGGAATTACCTCGTAGCGGAATCGTTTGAGGATGTGTATTTCTGGCGGCGCGACGGCCAGAGCGATGCGGACTAACTGTATCTTTAGAATCGGCTTAGAGTCTTACAAAATTCGGGTATCAACAGTATGAAAGGAACGGGATTCGTAGCATGAAGTTATCGAAGTGGGACACTCCATTCTTCAATGTTGAGTGGTTAGTTTGTGACCATCTCGTGCGGATAAATGGTGAGTTCACGGAAATCTCCGTAACGGAACATCATGTGATCCCCCCGAAACCTATAGCGGAGCCAATTGAAGATCCGGTTGAAAGGTTGATAGCTGAATCCAGTCCTATTGTCCAAACGGCAGACTCTGTGAACTGGAGGGTTAGGTTTGAGAATGCAATTGCGATAAGGACGGAACCGGAAGGTTACAGACACAACAAGGAATGGCCGAGGTTAGATGAACCAGGTAACAGCTTCATTTTTGAGAACAGCAGTTGGATCGATGAGTTCGCAGAGGAATTTGAGCATTTCGAGCCGGGCAGCAGGCACTATGTTCTATTCACTTCTCATGAGTTCATTGAGGTGATCTCTCGAAACCCACCTGAGATCACCGACAACCATTCCAACGAGGTGGGCTTTCTGGCACGGTTACGGAAGACTCTACTGAGGCGGTGATCGTGGCCTTAGAGCTAAACAAGAAATTCTCGGCTTGATTTTAGCGGCATTCTTGCCTCTCCGCGGCTCGGATCGATACCTTTTGCGAGAAGATTCTCAAATGAACTACGAGAAGAACAAGATCGAATCCGCTATTAAGGCTTCGCTAGAAGATTGGGAACTTGAACCAGGGGTCATCGATGACATCGCCTTTCACATGACCGATTGGCTGGAGGACCTCGATAAATGGCACAGGTTCTGCTCGGACCCGGCCTCGCTCACGAACAAAGAGACCGCGAATCTTCTTATGGATATCCTCATCCATGTTCCTCCCCACATCGCTGCGGCAAGGAAGCTGATGATGGGAATGGCGATGGAGGACATCTTCGGCGTCAATATCTTCGTGGACGAGGAAGAGTAGGATGGATCCAGCATAAGGTGTCTGTTCGTGAACTGCGGTTTCTTTGCGACTCGGCGCTTCTGCAGTGAGATCAGAGGGCCCGTCGCCCAGGTGTCCGAAGCCCAAGCGTCAGCGCGGGCTACCGCGAGTAAATTCCAGGTTCCAGGTTCAAGGTTCCAGGTTCAAAGTGGCGGCCTGATTCCCGAGACAGCAGGCGAAGGCGGAACCCCGAGCGTAAGCGAGGGGGCAGCGAACGGAGTGAGCAGGGCAGAAACGCGACCGTCAGGCAGCGTGCCGATCGGCCGTGAGCAGTGAGCGGTGAGCAGTGAGCGGGGCAGAGACGCGACCGTCAGGGAGCGTGCCCGAGGTTATAGACCAATGCTCACTGACCATTGACCAATGAGAGGCGCGCAGCGACGGCAGAACGTTGAAAAGCGAGTATGGGCAGTAGCCTCCCTGACGGTCGGGCTTCGGATACGGGAACTTCGAACCACGGAGCCGCACGAAGATACACGAAGCGCGATGATCAATACCTTCGATATCTTCGTGCTTCTTTGTGTGCCTTCGTGGTTGAATCTGCCCGTGCTATGTTTTTAAAATTCCGGCTGTTTAGGTAGCACGTATGAAATTCGCAAGACCGACGGTTTTCTTCACCGTCCTTATCCTTTTCATCCTCTTCATCCCTGTTCCTTCCCTCTCCCAGGTTCGGCCGATCTACGACCAGGGCGCGGTCGGGCTCGGGCAGATGCTCAAGCGCATCGGCAACACCAAGCGGATAATGCACATAGGCGCGCATCCGGACGACGAGGATTCGGACCTGCTCGCATATCTCGCGCGCAAGGAAAACGCGCGTGTCGTTTACCTTTCCCTGACCCGTGGAGACGGAGGCCAGAACGTCATTGGTCCCGAGCTCTTTGAAGCTCTAGGCGTCATCCGCACCGAGGAACTGCTCCAGGCACGAACCCTAGACGGCGCCGAGCAGATGTTCACTCGCGCTTTCGATTACGGTTACTCGAAGACGCTCGAAGAGGCGCGCCGTTTCTGGGACGAGGAAAAGATCAAGTGCGACATCGTTCGCGCTATCCGAAGCTTCCGCCCGCAGGTAGTGAACCCGCGTTTTTCCGGGACGCCGGCAGACGGCCACGGTCAGCATCAGTTCGCGGGCTACATCGCGCCGATCGCGGTGAAGGCCGCGGCCGATCCGAATCAATGCCCCGGAACGGGAGCTCCGTGGAAGGTGCAGAAGCTTTATGTCGGCCAGAGCTTCAGGTCGAACGCCGAGCCTTCTCTGAGCCTGAACACAGGGCTCTACGATCACCTTATCGGGAAGAGCTATTACGAGATCGCGGCGTACGGACGCAGCCAGCACAAGTCGCAGGAGCAGGGCGGCCTCGAGCTTCGGGGCGATCGCTTTTCGGGAGTGAATCTTGTCGAGAGCTCGGTCGAGACGCCCGCGAAGGAGACGAGCATGTTCGATGGGGTGGACGTGTCTCTGGAATCGCTCTTCCCGAAAACGCCCGGAAGTTCGTCTGAAAGTGACGAGCATCGGGCTGCTATGGAGCAGCTCAATGCAATGTACAAGGATGTCTCACTCTTCGAGACACCGTCCGCGGTCGAAACGCTACTTCGGCTTCGAGCTTCCTTTATGCGAATCTTGTCTGCGAGCGGCGGCATATCCGACGTCATTAACTACAACTCTGAGGTTGATGACAAAGTTCATGAGATCGACGATGCGATTCGACTCGCTTCCGGTCTGCAGATCGATGCCCTCGCTGGAGCGGAGACAGTCACTCCGGGCGAGTCTTTGAGAGTTGACGTGAATGTGTTCTATCCCGAGGCCGTGGGGATCTCATTCAAAAAAGCAGAGATCAACGCCCCCGGCGGGTGGGTGGGGGAATCGATCGAATCCGCCCGCAGTGGCGGCGGGCCGGCGAGATTTCGAGAGAATCCCCGTGAAGGAAGCTCATTCAAACTAACTGTTCCAGCCGATCAGGAACTCACCCAGCCTTTTTATCTCAAGAACCCCCGCGAAGGATATGTCTACCAATGGGAACACGACGGGAACTGGAATCTTCCATTCCAGCCGGCGTTGGTGACCGCACTTGTCACTATGGACTTGAAGGGAACGGAGATCACGTTCGAACAGCCCGTCGAATACCGCTTCGCGCATCCGACGCGAGGCGAGCTCCGCCGGAACCTGAATGTCGTTCCCGCGCTTTCGCTGGATCTCGACCAGCATCTCCTCGTCGTTCCGCAGAGCGCGAAGGAAGAGGTCCGAAAGGTCGCACTCAACATCAAGAGCCATTCGTCTGAAGCGCAGAACGGCAAGTTGAGGCTCGCCGTTCCGAACGACTGGCGCGTGAGGCTTTCGTCCGACAAGTTCGAGATCCCGACAAAGGGCGAGTCGATCTCGATCGAATGCGAGGTGACGATCCCCGCAGACACGCGGCCCGGAAGCTACCGGATCGCCGCCGAGGCAGAAACCGCAAGCGGGAAGTTCTCGAAGACGATGAACACCGTCGCGTACGAGCATATCCAAACGCACCGCTACTATACCGACGCGGCGGCGAATGTGGCCGTGATGGACCTGAAGGTCGGGGACGTCAAAGTTGGTTACATTCCGGGAAGCGGCGATTCGGGACCGGAAGCGCTTCGGCAGATGGGACTTTCCGTCGAGATGCTCGACAAGAAGGCGCTGACCAGCGGGGATCTCTCAAGGTTCGAAACGATCGTCGTAGGCATCCGCGCTTCGGAAACGAATCCCGCATTCGTGGCGAACAACGGGCGGCTTCTCGATTACGTGCGCGCAGGCGGGACCCTGATCGTGCAGTACCAGCAGTTCCAGTATCAACAAGGGAACATGGCGCCCTATCCGGTGCAGTACAACGCGCGAGTCTCGGAAGAGGACGCGGCGATCACGATTCTCGAGCCCGGGCATCCGGTCTTCAATTCGCCGAATAAGATCACGCAGGATGATTTCAAAGGCTGGGTCCAGGAGAGGAACCTCTACGCGTTCCGCACGTTCGACGAACGGTACACGCCGCTGCTCGAGGCACACGATACAGGCGAGCCGGAGAACAAGGGCGCGATGGTTTACACCGAGCTTGGTAAGGGAAAGTATATGTATGTTTCCTATTCCTTCTTCCGCCAGTTCCCGGCCGGCGTTCCGGGCGCGTACAGGCTGTTCGCGAACATCGTGTCGCTGGGGGAGGAGAGGTAACAAGATTGACAAGATCACTAGGATCGCTGATTCAGAGTTTCCTGCGTAATCATCTCTTTGCGCCTCAGCGCCTCAGCGGTTGAGCCTTCTGTTTTCTGGTTGCTTCCGCCAAGTCGCAAAGCCGCCAAGTTCCGCCAAGAAGAGTAAGAAACTGATGATAGAAATTGAGGATTTTTCTTTGCGGGACATTGCGCCTTAGCGTCTTTGCGAGAGTCCCGGATTGTCCGATTGAATGGCTGGCTGGCGAACGGGAAGCGCTCCCGCCAAGTCGCCAAGACGCCAAGAACCGCAAAGAAGAAGCAAGATTGTGGCGGAGGTTGATCGCTCTTTGCGGGACTTGGCGCCTTAGCGTCTTCGCGAGAGTCTTCCGCTTAACGGGCAATGGATACAGTTCGGCGCTCACGCAAAGCCGCAAGGGACCGCAAAGGAGTTCGAGCAATGCAATTAGCTGCCGGTATCGTTGTCGCCATCTTCGGCCTGTTTCTGATCGGCCTCGCGGCGCTTTGTGTGTTTCGAAGTCCGGCCGCAGAGCGCTTCCTCTCGGGATTTGCGGCTTCCGCAAAGGCCCACTTCACGGAGCACACCATCCGCTTCATTGTCGGAGCGGCGTTCATCGTCAGTTCACCGTCGACAATCTTTCCGTCCCTGTTCCTGATCTTTGGCTGGGTACTTGTGGTAACCTCCGCCATTCTTCTTTTACTTCCATGGAGATGGCACAGGGAGTACGCCAAATGGGCGGTTCCGTTGGTCCTGCTTCGACTCTGGCTTTTCGCCCTTGGGTCTCTGACCCTTGGCGTGATCGTTGTTTACGGCCTCACAGGGTTTTTGTGGAAATAGTCTCTCTCACATTTCCGGATGATCGTTCACTTTTTAAGAACCGGCGAGAAGCGGTACGCGGTCGAGATCGAGCGCGAGGGTTATCCGCTGCTTGAAATGAATCCGGCTCCCGGTTTTGACGTGCGCGTCCCGCACGACATGATGCACCTGATCGTGGAGGCGGTGCTGGGTCTCGACAGGGCCGTGTTCGGCCAGCTTGCCGCGGGAGGTGACGCCGGAAGCTTTCAATTCAAGAACGAATCGGATGCCTCGGGTAAAGACCATTCCCGTCTAAGGCGGAAACAAAAGAAGCGCGGCGAGAGTATCAGGGCCAAAGAAGACGGGCACTTCGCGGTGTCCGAGAACGCGACGTACGTCTGCTGGCACGAATGGCTTTCCCGCTCGGACCGTGTCGAGGACCGAAACAAGGCGCTGTCGATGAAAACAAATGCGGTCCACATCTGGGATCGTATGCCTGCAGCGGATAGAGAGACGTTGCAAAATGCGCTCGACAGGACTTGCGACCATCTCGACGTATTGAGCGAGGCCTGGTCGGGATTGAAGGCGGGCCAGCAAATCTCGGTCAGATGGCCGGATCTGGATCTGGTTAAGAAAGGTTGATCAATGGGGAATCCTCTCATTTTCTTAGTGTTTGTTTTGTCATTCCTGTTTTCGTTGCTGCCAAGTGACCCGGAACAGAGAGTTTTCGACAACGTCCTCTATCTCGAATCCACGGCCGAAACCTCTGCCAACGTCAGCATGGGCGACCTGGACGGCGACGGCGATCTCGATCTTGTACTTGCAAAAGGAAGGCACTGGCCTCTGAAGAACCGTGTGTTGCTGAATGACGGGAAGGGAAGTTTCAAGGTGGCGTCCGATCTTGGCGAAGCCGACAGGACGTATTCGGCCGTTATCGCAGATCTGGACGGCGACGGCGATCTCGACATCGCGATTAGCAACGACCGACGCGACAGAAAGCTCGTCTATCTCAACGACGGAAAGGCCAGGTTCACTGAATCCGGAACCTGGGGAGCGCCTGAGTGGATCACCCGCAATGCCGCCTCCGCGGATCTGAACGGAGACAAGATTCCCGACATTATTGCCGCCAACCGTATGAGCAAGAGCTCGTTTTGCGTGAACGACAAGAAAGCGGGCTTCGGAGCCGGGCTCTGTTCCGATATCGAAGCTTCGTCGGCGACGACCATCGTCCCCGCGGACTTCGACAACGACGGCGATGTCGATCTTGCGGTTCCTCATCGGGACGGCGGAAAAAGCCGGATCTATTTGAATGACGGCAAGGGCGGCTTTTCCAGTTCGGTGCTGATCGGGAACGAAGACTCGAATGCGAGGACCGCGGCCGCGGGCGACCTGAACGGGGACGGTTGTATGGACCTGGTTGTCGGCGATGAAAAACAAGGCTCGTTCGTGTATTTAAGTGACGGAAAAGGCGGGTTTGAGAATCGGCGCCAGATCGGAAACAAGGAACTGATACCTTATGCGATCGCGATCGCAGATCTCGACAAGGATGGAAAACAGGATGTCGTCATAGGGTACGTCGAAGCTCCGGGATCGGTATTTTTCGGGGCCGGTAACGGTAAGGACTTCTCTGAGATCAGATTTGGTGATTCGGAAGGAGCAGTTTATGGGCTTGCGATCGGCGACCTGAATGGAGACGGATATCCGGATATTGCGGCCGCAAGAAGCGGAGCGAGGAATGCGGTCTATTTCAGTTCGAGCAAGGCGAAGAGAGGGGGCTGATCACAGTGCCGGTCTGAAAGGACTCTTCCCTGCAAACAAACCCACTGAAAAATCAATATGTTGCGAAGAACCGGATCCACAGCGCTACTGTGCGTGTTGCTTCTGTTCATTCAGAGCTATGTCTTTCCGCAGGATGAAACGCCCTGGCTGGGTACTATTGGAACGCGCGAGAAGCGGGCTTCGGTCATTTCGATCCGGACAAGTGCCAGCGTGACTGTATCGGACGGGAAAAAGTACGTCGCGGAGAGTTTCTACGTCGACCCGCAGAGAGGCATTTTTCGAATCAGATATCCCGACAGGACCGTCACGCAGGGAGTCGAAGGAAAGTACTTCTGGACTTTCGACGGAAAGCAGGAGAAGGAAGGGGGTGCGCCGACCGAAACCGTTGTACTCGGGCACCAGGTCCACGCGCAGATACTCTTCTTTGAGCGGCTTCATCCGGGCGAGCGGGAAACTACGACAGAGGCCGGTCTGAGCTCCGTCACCGTGCGGGACACGATGGCGGTTTGGACGTTCATCTACGATCAAAAGAGCCTGAACTCGATGCTGATCGAGATCGAGGGCGGTCCTGCCGTAAACTTCAGTTTCAGCGACTGGCGGGAGGTCGACGGCATCAGGTTACCCTTTAGTGTGCTGATCGACGACGGGATACGGAAGTTCGATTACAGGTATACTGCGATCGAATTCAACAAGGGAACACTTGCGGACTATCGTGCTCCGGAATCCGACCTAACTGACGAGCAGAATCTTCTTCGCCTGCACCGCGTCGTGATGGACGATCATTTCTTCGGGGACGCTTCGGGCATGAAGTCGATCAACCGCGCTCCGTTTACCGTCGTCAGCGAGGGTGAAGTCTGTACGATGACCGACGCCGAATCCGATGCCGGGTTCGACCGGATAATGGGATCGAGGGATTACACGGTTTATGATGACCTGATCCGGCCGGTGGTGAAGATCTCCAAAGACGGATCGCTCGCCTGGGTGGTCGTGAAGGTCTATGCGAAGGGAGTCCGATTCGACTCGGAAGGAAAACCGGCGGGACCGCTCGAGTTCACGAGCGGCTGGATCGAATTGTACGAAAAGACCGACGGCGAGTGGAGAATGACTGGGAACGTGTCGAACTTCGCTCCTGACAGGAAATAGACGGCGCCGGCGATGCGGCGCATTCGGGAAATGGCAAATAGTGATGCGTAACAAACAAGCTCCCGAGAACAAGAAAGAAGACATTGCAGTGTTCTTCGTTTCCCGAGATACGGCGTGCGAAGAATGCGGCGCAGAGATATTGAAGGGCGATCTCCTGCGGCTTGAGGACAAGAAAGCGCTCTGTATGGAATGCGCCGATATGGACCATCTGGTCTTTCTTCCCTCCGGTGACGCCGCCCTGACACGCAGAGCCGGCAAGCACTCTACTTTGAAAGCAAAGGTCCTGAAATTCAGCCGAGTTCGGAAGCGGTACGAGCGTCAGGGGCTGATGGTCGAAGAAGAGGCACTCGACCGCGCCGAGCAGGAATGCCTGGAAGACGAGGACGCCCGGGCGATCCGACGCGAGCGGGAGGCCGAGCGAAGGGAGAAACTTGATCAGAAGTATGTCGAAGAGTTCGGCAGGAAGATCAGGGAGTTGTATCCGGATTGCCCGGATGGAACGGCGAAGTCGATCGCGGAGCACGCCTGCCGCAAGTACTCGGGCCGCGTCGGCCGATCTGCGGCAGCTAAGGAGTTCGACGAAAAGATGATCGAGCTGGCGGTCCGCGCGCACATCAGGCATCGGCACACGAACTACGACGGACTTCTAATGCGCGGTTGGGACCGTCGCGAGGCAAGAGCAAGCGTGCAGACAGACACCGAAGAGATCCTGAGGAAATGGGCGGGCGAGCTGTCTTGATTGATACAGGGGTAACCGGCCGCGAAAAGCACCGGAAAGTCAGTCTCTGGAAAGGACGAGATCCGCGTCCGGAGGCTTGACGGCGAAGGCAGGATAAAGAGCTTCAAGCACGGGATCGATTCCCACGCGCATCATCTCGCCTGCAGTTAAGGTCGTCCGGGGTCGAGATTTAAGAGTGTCTCTGATCGATACGGGAGATCACGGTGCCCGTGTCCTGAAATCACCCTCTCGGTAAAGAAAAGCCGCCACGGAATTCCGGGGCGGCTTTGATGTTGTCCCTTAAAAAAGGACTAGTTTCGCTTCGTTGGCCTGCTCATCACTGTGAGCTTGACGCCGCGGTTTCCCCATCGGCGGGCTTCGCCGCAATTCGGGACCCATATATCGATCTTGTTTCCCTTCACCTTACCGCCGGTGTCGGCGACGATATATTCACCCGAGTATCTTCCGGCGGTAAGCTGAACCTTCGTGCCCAAAGGAAGCACGCGAGGATCGGCGGCTATCAAACCCCTTCGGACCCTCTGCCCGCTCGCCGTCCTGCCGCGCAGGCAATAGGCCGTGGCCCTGAAACTTCTCGCTTTCGAATTGCTGGTCTTAACGGTTGCCGACACTTCGGCCTCGATCACTTCGCTATCTTCTTTTTCTGAACTCGTTTCCTTATTAACTGCTTCTTTGTTATCTGTCTTGGTATTTTCTTTATTATCTTTGTTTTGAATCGATTCCTTAGGATCCTTGGTCAAGACTTTTGCGTCTTCGGTCTGCGTCTGCGAGTAGGCGACACCTACAAGCAGGACGAAAATGACCGAGATGACGTAGCGTCTCGCTTGGTTTCGCATAGATCATTCTCCTGGTTAAAGCCCAGCCTTTACTTATCAATCGGCACCCGCCGGCGCCCTATAAAAAGGCCATCAAATAAAAAATCCGGCAGTGCCGGGGTATGAATTTGCCGCCTAGCGGCGTATATCCCGAGGTATTTCCCCGGAACAATGAAGAAGGCTAGCATCCGGATTTGGCAATGTCCAGCCCAAAAACGACCTCCTCCGGAGGCCTCTTACTGGACATTAGGCTTGTGGACTAATCAGTTCCTTTTGAGTATATTGCTCGAAGCCGCCCCAAGGGGCCCCGCATTATGG
Source organism: Aridibacter famidurans (assembly GCA_024103495.1). Classification (GTDB taxonomy): domain Bacteria; phylum Acidobacteriota; class Blastocatellia; order Pyrinomonadales; family Pyrinomonadaceae; genus Aridibacter; species Aridibacter famidurans. Next base: position 73,155 of record JAGFIQ010000179.1, on the reverse strand, counting down.
AAAACCGCAGATCAGGAACGCGCCACGTGATCGCTTTCCCCGTCCGTGTGGACTGGAAGGACGAGAACGGTCAAGACCTAATGGAAGAGGGTTTGACAGAAAATGTAGGACCGAACGGTGCATTGATCTTCCTGCCCAGGCTGCTTCCCGATGTCGGAAGCAAGGTCAAACTTACAGTTACTGAAAATCCGAAAGACGAGATCTCCGTATCGGCGGAGGTGCTGAGGCTCGAACGAAACGCGGCGCATCCGCAGGCCGCGCTTCAGGTAACGAAGTCCATTAAACTTTGGAAAGAGAAGGTGTGGTCATACGCAGGTTCGATCTTGGAAAAGGAGGAGCCGGAAGTCTTCGATGACTGGTAGGCCTTGGATCCGGTGTGTTCCCGGCTTAGATCGACACAGAAGCAATGAAAAAGCCCCGTTTTCAAAGGGGCTTTTTCTATGATTAGAAGGGATGGGTGATCAACTGGCGAACAGTCTCGGCGGCGCCTGCTTCTGGAGCAGCTTTCTCAGCTTGTGCCGCGCCTTGTGAAGCTGGGACTTCGATGTGCCTACCGAGCAACCGAGGATCCTGGCTACCTCTTCGTGTTCGAAACCTTCGATATCGTGAAGGATAAACACGTTCCGGTACCCGTTCGGAAGCTCCTTGATCGCATTCTCGATCGCGATCCTGTCAACAACCGGCATGCGGCTCGGTTTCTCAGATCCCTTGACTATCTGGACCGGGGTCTCGCCCTCATCTGTGACCTTCTCCATTTTGACCGTGCGTTTCCTAAAGTGCATAAGCACCTGGTTGACGGTCAGGCGGTGCAGCCAAGTCGTGAAGGCGGAATCGCCGCGGAAGCTGCCGATCTTTCTGTGTAACTGTATAAATACGTCCTGGGTCAGGTCCTCCGCCTCGTTGGTGTTCTTCAACATCCTGAGGCAGATCGCATAAACCCTTCGATGGTGGCGATTGTAGACTTCTTCGAACGCTATCATGTCGCCTTTGGCCGATGCCTGGGTTAGGTCATAATCGGTCATCGACTTCACATCGACGGCGTGTTCCGCGTTCTTCTTAATGGTTTCAGCGGAGTCGGCTGATTGCAGAATCGGAAATTCGAGTGTGTCAGTTGTTGCCATTTTATTTTCCCCCTCTCCAATGCCTAGAACAATTGCCGTGCCAAGATGCTCCCAAAGGTTGCCTGTATTCGATTATTGCGAGCCTGTGGGGTTTTATTCCTCCAAAATCAATGGACATACCCTTCTATTCGCCTTTCATCAGAGAACAGTTTTAAACCATTGCGTGTAACGTGTCTGTCAGTGATACACCTTTTCGGTGCGGACTGTATTCATGCTTATACTCCCGATAAGGCCGATTGTTGCATTAATAAATAAGCTACGTGGTACCATCGGAACATAGCCGAGAAGACAGAGTCATTTATTTACCGATCCTGATGTCATTTCCCAGATTCGCATTGATATTCGTGTCCCTGAGCGCTTTTATCGGCGTTATGCCTATTGTTGCGGAGGCCGCGGAGCCGCCCATTCAAACCAGTCAGGAGATATCCGAAAAGGAAGGAATTCCGGTGCTTATGAAGCACCTGCCGGATTGGGAATCGAAAGCGGATACAGCCATCTTTGTAACGAAATTCGAGGACCTTCAGACATACCTCAATGAACGAGAGGTGCTTAACCGGATCGATTTCCTCCCGGGTACGGAGGCCGTGATCGCGAGCTATCCGGCAGGCAAACTCGTCATCATCGAGTTCGCGACGCCGCAGGCCTCGGTCGACGCCGACCAAAGGGTTGCGAACTTCGTAAGCGGTTCAGGATCAGGAGCCGGGTTCTTCTACCGAAGGATCGGTAACTACAATGTCTTCCTTTTCGACGGCAACGATGAGGCCGCAGCAAACGCGCTTTTCGATCAGATCAGATACGAGAAGGTTGTTCAGTGGCTTGGCGCCGAACCTTTGCTGGTGCCGGAAGGCGAAAGCGAGCGCGATTTCATAGTGGGTGCTTCAACGCTGTTTGTCGCCACCCTGTTCGTGATCATTTCCGGATTCACGCTTTCGGCGGTGATCGGTGTGATACTAGGGATCCTCTATTTTATTTTCCGGGAACGGCGACGCGCAGGAATGGACACGTTCTCAGATGCCGGAGGAATGACCAGGCTCAACCTTGACGGGCTCTCGGTCGAAGACATTCCTGCCAGACTTCTCAACAAATAAAGAGCCGGTTACGGAAGGGCTTCTAGCAGGCGGTCGATATCATCCGCGACATTGTAGAAATGAGGAGAAACGCGGATGATCCCGCTTCGCGCTGAAACGATTATCTTCTCTGCTTCGAGCTGTCGGAAAGCCTCTTCCGCCGAATTCCCTTCGGCCGGTCTAACACTCACGATCTGCGAACTTTCTCCTGGCAGCCGCGAACTCACGATCGCATAACCTCGTTCGCTCAATCCTTCGCACAATCGGTCAGTCAGTCCCGAAAGATGGCCCTCGATCCGCGAAATGCCGGTTTCCGTCAGCAGCTTCAGACTTTGCTCGAGCCCGTAGAACAGGCTGGAAGCGCCGGTCCCGGATTCCCACGCGAGTGCGTTGGGTTTGTAACTCTGGTCCAGGTCCTTAAAATCCCAGGGCTCTTCAACGCTTATCCACCCGACGAGCGATGGCGTTAGCATCTGTCTCGCGCGATCGCTCACGTACAGTATTCCGCAACCTTCAGGGGCGCACAGCCACTTGTGTGACGCGCCGCTCGCGATGTCCACGTGGCAGGCCGGAAGATCGAACTCCATCGCGCCAAGTCCCTGAATGATATCCACGGAGAAAAGCGCTCCGACCTCGCGCGCGGCCGTACCTAACTTCTTCAGGTCCGCACGAAAGCCCGAGGCAAATTGGACAGCGCTGATCGAGACCAGTCTTGTGTTTTCGTCGATCAATCCGACGAACTCGTCAAGATCGATCCTTCCGTCGCGCTCGGGGCAGAGCCTTAGGTCAACTCCGTAGCGGTCCCGAACGCTGCGCCACGCGTAGAAATTGGCGGGGAACTCCCTGTGGAACGTGACGATGTTGTCAGTCGGCTCCCAGTCGATCGCCGAAGCTACCGAGGCGAACCCGTCCGAAGTGTTCCGTGTGAATGCGACCTGTTCCGGTTGGGCCTTGAGCATTTCCGCTACCAGAGCCCGGGCCCGGTTCTTTGTCGCCACCCACTCCGGATAGTGCGTCGAACCGTTCTCCGCGACGTCCCAGAGCTGTGAATTGACCGCTTCGATAGCCGAAACGGGTATCGGCGAAACCGCAGCGCTGTTGAGATACGCATACTGCTTCAGGGCCGGGAACTGGCTTCGTATAGTTTCATTCATCGCGAACTTTCTCCTTGGGGGTTCAGGAAAGCTATTAAGGCGGTTGCGTGAAGTAATGTATCCCAAAAGCTCCCGGCTTCACCAATGGAGCGATCGTTTTGACTTCGAACACACCGTAAAGTAACTTTGACTTTTCGCGAAAAGGGCCCCGATCTGGCGCCCAGACTTTTCCGCCGATGGCTTTTCTTAGAAACAAGAACAGGTACGAGTTCGGACCGCTCGATCCTCGAGACGATATGGACATCGAGGTCCACCGTATGCGAAAGGCTTCGGGCCGTGGCATCTGGTTCGAAAGCATGAGGCTCTTGCGGGATATCGTCCTGATACTCGCGATCTTCGTGCTTTTCGGCGTCTTCGTCGCTCAGCCGGTCGTCGTTGACGGGGAATCGATGGTACCCGAACTGCACGAGGGCGAACGCCTTCTCGTGAACAAGCTTATTTACTACAACATCGAACGCTTCGACTGGGGTCATATCCAGAGGGGCGACATAGTCGTTTTCTGGTACCCGCAGGACCCGAACAAGAGCTTTGTAAAACGTGTGATCGGGCTTCCCGGCGAACTGGTAGAGGTAAGGCGCGGCCGCGTATATATTGACGGCAGACTGCTCGAGGAGCCGTACCTGAGCCCTTCGAAGAACCGCTCGTCGCTGAACTACTCCGGAAAACGGGTTGACGATCATTACTTCTTCGTGATGGGCGACAACCGGGACAACTCGCTGGATTCGAGGACCTGGGGACTGGTTCCCGAGAAATACATCTACGGCAAGGCTTTCTTCCGTTACTGGAGGCCCTCGAACCTCGGGATTCTTAGGCGAGGTGCGGCGAAACTGAAGGATTCGGAGCGTACGCCTCCCCGCGACAATGTCCCGGACGCCGACGACCCGAGGGCGAGGCTTAACGGCGAGATAGATCTGCAATGAGACTTCCGAAACGATCCATCCTTGTGCTTGAAGACGGACGCTTGTTCAAGGGCCTCTCTTTCGGCGCCGAAGGCGAGACCTTCGGCGAAATGGTCTTCAACACTTCGATGACCGGCTACCAGGAGATCCTTACGGACCCCAGTTACGCGGGGCAGATCGTGTGTATGACCTATCCGCTGATCGGGAACTACGGCGTGAATGATGACGACGTAGAGTCCCGGCGGCCGTGGGTCGAGGGATTCGTAGTGCGCGAAGCGAGCCGGATCGCGTCGAGTTGGCGCGCGACCGAGACGCTGGATTCGTACCTCAAACGACACAAGATAGTCGGCATCGAGCACATCGACACCCGGGCACTCGTCCGCCACATCCGCGACAAGGGAGCGATGCGCGCGGGAATCTCGACGATAGACACAGACGAATCGAAATTGCTTGAGAAAGTGCTTTCCTCGCCGGAGATGAAGAACCGGGAGCTCGCGAGCGCGGTCACGACGGACGAGCGATACACGGTTTCAGCGGATGGCGAGGAAAGATTTCACGTCGTGTGTTACGACTTCGGGGTGAAATTGAATTCGCTAAGGAATTTCTCGAAGGCAGGCTGCCGAGTGACAGTAGTCCCGGCGGATACGCCTGCGGATGAAGTGCTCGAATTGCGCCCCGACGGTGTATTCCTTTCAAACGGGCCGGGCGACCCGGCGGCTATGCAGTCGACTGTGGATCAGATCAGGCGGATAGCCGAAGCGCAGCTGCCTATGTTCGGGATCTGCCTCGGTCATCAGGTGCTCGGAAAGACGTTCGGAGGCGGGACCTTCAAGCTGAAATTCGGTCATCGCGGCGGGAACCAGCCGATCAAGGACCTTTCGACGGGCAAGGTCGAGATCACCTCGCACAACCACGGATTCGCGATCGATCCGGATTCGCTCGGTCCCGATGTCGAGATCACGCACGTCAACCTCAACGACAACACCGTCGCGGGCATCCGGCACAGATCGCTGCCGGTCTTCAGCGTTCAATACCATCCGGAAGCCGCTCCCGGCCCGCACGACGCGGAGCATCACTTCGCGCGGTTCATAAAGATCCTGGAAGAAAAGAAGATGGCGGCGGCAAGATAGGCGCGCCGGGTCAGGAGTTCGAGTTTGAGTTCTTGTTCGAGGAATTGGCGTTCGCCTCTTCCTCTTCTTTTTTGATCTGGTCCGGAGGCTTCGAGAAATCCTCAAAGTTGAACCTTTCCTTTAATTCGTTCAGGTTCTCTTCCTCGAAAGCGAAGTTCGAGCCCGCGAAGACAGCCTTTTCGTCGCTCGAAAGGGTGAAACGATTGGTCGCGAAGTGGGCCTTGTCCTTTATGAACCGCTTGTCCTCGGCGGTCATCTCCCCGCCGTCCTTCCTTCGGAATACATATATGTAGTCGAAGTCAGCGGTCTTGAGCGACTTGATCTCGCGCTCGAACTCGGTCATTTCCCGTTCGGTGGGAGTCGCCGCGTTGTTCGCCGCCTCGGGAGGCTTGCAGGCGAGCGACAAAACAAGGAAGACCGTCAGCGCGGTCGCGAAAAGGATCGATCTGAACTTCATTTGAAAATGATGCACGTTAGGCGGGCGGTTCCGCAACTTCTTCGTCGCCTGCCTGCTCATCCGGCTGCGTCGCGTCGTCGGCGTCTTCATCCGCAGGTTCGTCCTCTGATGAGTCGATCGCTTCCTGGGGAGTCGGAACCTGGGCGGGCTTTGGCGCGGCGGGTTCGCCTCTTTGATCGCGGAGCTTCAGGATGTATGCCTCTCCGTCCTCATACACGATGTCCGCCCAGCCGCTTTCCAGGAGCTTCGCCAGAAACGTCTCGTTTTGCTCTGCGTCGGCGAACACCCAGTTCGACCCGATCTTCTCTTTGATCAGGGGCGCCGGGTCGTCCAGTTTTCCATCCGTGATCTCCTTAACGGTCTTGAACAATTCCGGGTCCCGCGAATAGAGATAATTCGGATCGAGTCCCCAAACATAGCTGTTCTGCGTGTTGAAGAAGAAGAGCTTCGGAAAATCGTCCCAGTTCGAATTGAAGATGCGATCGCCGGGAGGAATATTGGCCTTTGCCCAGTCCATCGATTCCTTGTACTTGTCGTTGCTCTCGTTCCCCCGGACACTGGAACGGAGGTCCTCGATCTTGTGCAGATACTTGTACGGAAGGCTCGAGCCGAAGAAATTGAAGAACAGCCAGACCGCAAGGACGGAACCGACGATCCAGGGAGCGGCGACCTTCGCATAGTCGGAATACGTTCTCGGAGCCGCCTGTTTGTCCGCGTCAAGGAGGGGCTCAATATCCCTCTGGAATTCCTCCGGGAGCTCGACCGCCTCGGGCTGGCGAAACGCCTGCCAGCTGAACGAAGCGAACAGGATCGCGAACGGCGGGAAGTATTCCGCGAGCCTCTTCGATTTGAACATCCAGATCAGAAGTAGCGTCGCGAACATAAGGAAGAACGTCGACCGTTCGGGAAGCCGTCCGCCCTTGGGCTTGAAGAGAACGTAGCCGACAAGCATCGCGATCATCGCGATCGAAAGGTGGGTCAAAAGGTCCCAGGCCAAATACGAGTACCACTCGCCGCCGACCGCCACCTCGTACTGGCTTCGGAATTTGGTCAGAAAATGCTCGGTGAAAAGAAGAATATTGTTCGGGAAGTAAGGATTGATCACGTTCCCCAGGATCATTCCTGCGCCTGTATATGTGATCGGACGCCATTCGAACACTCGCTCGTTCCAGGCAACGACGATAGTCCAGATGACGGCGGCAAGGAACAGAAGGGGGAACAGGCTGTAGGTCCAAACGAACACGAACATCAGCGGAAGAAGCCACACGTATCTCCGCTCGAACAAAAGGTAGATCCCGGCGACGGTGAAGATGATCGTAAGCGGCGGCGCCTTGGCCATGTTCATCCTGTACCAGAAAGGATTTGCACAGGTCAGAAGGGCGAGCAGCCAGATCAGAAGGTAATCTACCTTGTAGCGGTACATCAGCCAGTAGACCGAGAAGATGGCCAGCGTTCCGTAAAAGACCGCGGCGATCTTGGCCGCCATCACCGGTTCGAAGAACCAAAGAAAAGGGATCTGCAGCAGGTGGAACAAGAAATGGTGGTCTGCGTACGAGTCGGGACCCAGCACCGTGAGCGGCAGCCATGTGAATTCCGGAAGGCCTCGGAACTGGCTGAGACTTTCCCATAGAAGCGCGCTGAACCTTATGTGGTAGTAGCCGTCCCAGTCCCCGCAGCAGACCGCGGCGGTCGAGAACTGCAGGGTCGTCATCAGGATGGCGATGAATATCAGCCCGAAAACAAGATAGACTAGATTGATCGCCCTGTCCGTCTCAAGCCATTCCCGCCAGGAGAGCTTCTCAGACTTGCCGATCCGCGGCGCCGGAGACTCTTCCGGAGTCTCGACCGCTTTTCCCGGACTTTCTTCAGATCCCCGACTCTCTTCGGGATCGTCAAGCCTAATGTTTCCCATAAGTGATCAATGAAAATGCGTGGATTAGTAATTTGGAGCCCTGTAATCGGGCCAGGAAGTAACCAACAAAATATCATGATTCGGACAATCAGTTCTAATCAGCGCCGCTGTGCGTGACGTTTGCGCTTAATGCCGCCACTCCCTACAATCTTCCTTTCAACGATGTATCCGAAGGGCAACATAAAGATTCCGGCTTCGCACGGGCACCTCGAGGCGATACTCAAGATTCCGAAGGGAAAGGTGAAGGGCGTGGCCCTCGTTTGCCACCCTCATCCGCTCGGCGGCGGGACGATGCATAACAAGGTCGTTTACCGAGCAGCGCAGGGTCTCGCCGACGCGGGCCTTGCCTCGTTGAGGTTCAATTTCCGGGGCGTGGGCAATTCCACCGGTGAGCACGACGAAGGCGACGGAGAGCGTCAGGACGTGATGGAAGCTCTTGACTACCTGAGCTCGAACTTCCCGGGCGAGCAGATAACGCTGGCGGGATTCTCGTTCGGCTCTCGGGTCGGCACCGAGGTCGGGATGGACGACGAAAGGGTCGTAAGGCTTATCAGCATCGGCACGCCTGTCGACAAGTACCTCGATTACGATTTCCTGAAGGGCCTCCGGAAGCCCATCCTGTTCGTCCACGGAGACAAGGACGAGTTCGGGTCTGTCGCGAATCTGAACGAGCTTGTCGCCGAAGTCTCCGCCGTTACCGACACCGAGGTCGTGATCTTCCAAAACTGCGGACACTTCTTTGACGACCATTTGCGCCAGCTGCGTGATGCCGTCCACGACTGGGTGCTTGAAAAGATGGCGGAGGCCGCGCAGGCGGCGTGAGAACCGAAATGCAGGAATCCGAGGAACAGAGAGAACCGATCAACAAGCGCAGGAATCCCGCGATCCGCGTGACGATGATGCCGCGCGACACGAACCATCACGGGACCATCTTCGGAGGGATCGTGCTCAGCTACATCGATGTGGCAGGCGGCGTGGAAGCGGTCAGGCATACGGGTCACGACCGGTTCGTTACGGTCGCGATGAAAGAGATCATCTTTCACGAGCCGGTATTTGTCGGAGACCTCGTGAGTTTCTATGCGGAGACGTTGAAGGTTGGTAACACCTCGATCACGATCCGGGTCGTCGTTGAGGCGGAGAGGTTCGGCTCCCGCGGTCAGATCGTGCGTGTCACCGAGGCCGAGGTGGTGTTCGTCGCTATCAACCAGAACCGTGAGAAGATCCCTATCCGATTGACCTAGAGGCCTGTAAACGCTGCAACGGCGAAAGATGTGCGGCTTGCTTTTCAGCACCGATTTTCCTAAAGTCGAGGAACCGAGCAAAACAGACAGACGAGAACGAGGGGGACGAAGTCGAATGTACAAGATCACCGCTGATACGGCGGACGGCAAGGTCGCGTTTGAGGCCGAGAAGGGCAAGAAACTTGTACTTTGCCTTGAAGACGGTGGGGTCGACATCTTGCACCGCTGCGGCGGGAACGCGCGTTGCACGACCTGCCGCGTCGAGGTCCTTTCGGGCGATCCGGGAGAGATCGGCGATGCCGAAAGGGCGATCCTGGCGACCAAGCCGGACATGGACGATCACTGCCGGCTTTCGTGCCAGATACGACTGAACGACGACCTTCACGTGAAGGTGGTTAACCAGGCAAGCGTGCAGGGTATCGATCCGGGACCGAGACCGGAGGATTGAGAACCCGGACCGCAAGCGACGAACAAATCGGAACCCGGAGCGCTAGCGACGGGCATAACCGACCGCGTAGCGGTCATATGCATTTAGCCGTGGGTAAGCCCGAAGGGCGCCACCCACGGTTCAAAGGCGCCCCCAATTATCGAGTTATCGAGCCGCTTTAACGGCGGAATGGAAAACAGAAGACAGAAGACCGGCGACCGCGTAGCGGTCATATGCATTTAGCCGTGGGTAAGCCCGAAGGGCGCCACCCACGGTACAAAGGCGCCCGTAATTATCGAGCCGCATTAGCGGCGGAATGAAAGACACAGGTCAGACCGCGTAACAGTCATACGGATCCTGAATTCCGAATCGTGACCGAGGAGAAACATTATGATAAACAAGCTCATTAAGAACAGGGATATCAAGATCGCGCAGGCTCACTGCGACGGGCCGTGCGGCGTTTACGATCCGGCTTCCGCGAGGATCGCGGCCGAGGCCGTGCTCTCGATGACCAAGAAGATACTCGATCTGACACCGCCTTCGGACGGAGACTCGAAAGCGATGGCCTCGTACCTGAACACGATGTCGAGGTACATCGCCATCAAGGAAGAGCAGGCGCAAGTCGCCAAGGACGAGCTTCTTATTCTTTGGACCGATTACTTCAAGCCCGTCCATCTTGAAAGCAATCCGGACCTGCACGACAAGTTCTGGAAGGCCGCCAAGCTTTGCTCGGCGTGCAAGGTCGAAGTCAGCAGAGAGCACGCTGAAGAGCTTATGGATGCGATCGAGGAGATTCACGGGATCTTCTGGGGCACCAAGGACCGCGACGTCGAGTACTACACCGCGTCCTGAACCGGACCCTACCGAACCGGATCTGAGCGGCGAGCCTCGCGCCCGCCGCTCATTCGTGTCTAAGGTCGGTTCCGCCGAGAACGATATGAACGAGATCCCTTCGGCTGGTCTTTATGAAAAGGCGCTTTTGGTTCTCGGGCTGAGGACGGTCTATCGGATCGAGGGCGATTCTATGGCCCCGATCCTGAAGAACGGCGAGGAAGTGCTGGTCGAAGAAGGGGCACAGGTCCGTATCGGCGACGTGGTGATCGCGCGGCATCCGTTCAAAGAGAGCGTGGAAATGGCGAAGCGCATCACCGCCATCGACGCCAACGGCAAGTTCTTTCTTGTCGGCGACAATTCGGACGAAAGCACCGACAGTCGCAGATTCGGGCCCGTTTCGTTAGAATACATAAAAGGCAAAGTTACATCGCGGCTCTCGTAACGAGTGCCGGAAAGCGGGAAATGATCCAAGAGAAACAGCTGATCGACGACTTCATAGCCAAGAAGAACGGGAAGAGCCGCAAGCGCGAGCGCCTTAAGAAACCCGACTGGCTGAAGATCAAGATCGGCGATCCCACGAACCAGAACCAGGTCCTGAAGCTCATCGACGGGCTCAACCTTCACACCGTCTGCCAGGAAGCGCGCTGTCCGAACATATTCGAATGCTGGACGGACAAGACGGCGACATTCATGCTCGGCGGCGACACGTGCACAAGGCATTGCGGATTCTGCGCGGTGAACAAAGGCAAGCCGATGGAGCTCGATCCCGAGGAGCCCCGGCACGTTGCGGAAGCCGTGAAGCATCTCGATCTCGCCCACGCGGTGATCACTTCCGTGAATCGGGACGATCTCTCGGATGGCGGCGCCGCTCACTGGGCGGAGACGATCCGCACGGTTCACGAGCTGAATCCCGGATGCAAGGTCGAGGTCCTCATCCCAGATTTTCAAGGGAACGAAGAGGCATTGAACACCGTTCTCGACGCGCGGCCCGAGGTCCTCAACCACAACACGGAAACTATCGCACGGCTTTACCGGCGCGTGCGTCCCGACGCTGTTTACGCGCAATCGATGGAGCTCCTCGAGCGCGCTGCGAAGTACCGCGACGAGCAGTTCCCGGAGATGTTCACGAAGAGCGGGATAATGGTCGGGCTCGGCGAGGAGTTCGAAGAGGTCGTCGAACTGATGAAAGACCTCCGTGCCGTCTCGTGCGACATTATGACGATCGGCCAGTATCTCCAGCCCTACGAGAAGCGCCTTCCGGTCGAGCGCTACGTCACGCCCGAAGAGTTCGCCGAATGGAAGAAGATCGGCGAAGGGATGGGATTCAAACACGTCGAATCGTCGCCCCTCACACGCAGCTCCTACCACGCGAGAGAACAAGCCGAGATCTCGTAGTTCCAGGTTCCAGGTTCAAAGTTCCAGGTTCAAGGTTCAAGGTTCAAGGTTCAAGATTCAAAGAATCCCGACGCGGGAGCAGGTCTCTTTGAACCTTGAACCTTGAACCTTGAACCTTGGCCTTTGAACTTTGAACCTGGAACCTGGAACCTGGAACTGAATCGCCCCTTGATTCCTGCTCCTTTCAGATACAGAATGGGGCGACTTCCAAATCCGGATCGCGAGGAAAACCTATGGCCGACAACATCAGTCACGACGTGCCGACAGGCGGCATGGGGCAGGCAACGTTCCAGCAGTGCTGGTATGCGTCGTACAAAATGATCTACACATTCAAGGGCCTGAACACGAATTCGATCAAGGACAAACTCTCGAACGTGATCGATTTCGCGGACGCAATGAAGAACGGCCTCGTCGATAAGGACTATCTTAAGTGCGCCACCGCGCTCGGGCTTGACGGATGGAAAGGCGAGCATTTCAACCAGGAGCGCAGCTGGTATGACGTCGGGTTGTCTGACGGCGCCGAGACGCTTCTCACCGTGCTGAAGAAAGGGCCGCTTTGGGTTTCGAGGAAGATAAGCAGCGATTCTTATCACATCGTCGTCGCGAAACGGTATGACGACGAGGGCCAGGGATATATTTACTTCAATAACCCTTACCCGGGCCCCAAGGACGCGGTTGAAGCCAAACTGCCCGCCAGCCACTTCGCAAGGATGATCACCTATGCTAACGCCTCGGTACAGAGGTAGGGCGGTCATTGACCAATGAATCGGAACCCGGAGCGCAAGCGACGGGCAGAATCGGAACCTGCAGCGCAAGCGACGGACATGGCCGACCGCGCAGCGGTCATGTGCATTTAGCCGTAGGTAAGCCCGAAGGGCGCCACCCACGGTATCGGCACCACCGAATATCCAGCCGCGTAGCGGCGGAGCGTGTCCGAAGCCCGACCGTCAGGGAGGGCTACTTCGAGGACTGAGAAGAAAGGACTGAGGACTGAGCAGGTGTCTGCGATCGCGGGTCATGGATCAGCAGCTGAAATTTCTTCGGCCCAGCAAGTCTTCCTTCGTGTTTCTTTGTGATTCTCCGTGGTTCAATCTTTCTTCTGCCAATGCGCGTTGAAAACAGAACAGAAAGCCCCGAAGATTTGATCGGATCGATCACGGGAGAGATAGCCGGACACGACTCGCTTGCAAAGGTGCTCGCGTGGGCGGCCAAACAACCCCAAGGCGACACCCTGAAGCAGGTTGTGTCGGACGTCATCGTGCAGGACGAGTACACCCACGACGCGATCGTGCCCTGGAAGGACGGACTCGTAATCGTTTACGGCATCACCTGACTCGGAGCCGTGACGGCGGTCGCCGTCTGGGACCACACACCGACGGCGGACGAGTTGCTTGAAGCGAGGTTAGAGAGAGGTTGGAAACCGACGCCTTCGAGATTGAAGGAAGGGGACATAGTGGATGGCCACGCGTCTTGTGTTGTGGGCACGTTAGAGCGTGAGGAATGAAATACCTGGCAATACCTAATGACAGAAACAAGATTCTTGTCGAGATCGAGAAGAGAGGCTGGCAGGCAGAAGCCTTAGACGAAGATGATCTCGATTGGTGGCTGGATGAGGTGTATCGCTTGACTCCGTTAGGAGATCGAGAGGGTAGAAGCGCATATCTCCTCTTGAAGGTCGATCCGCTATGCGATTTAGAGCGAGCAAAGGGAGAGCAGGTTTGGTCCGTCTCTGTCTGTGAGGAGATCCCAGATCATTACCAAAGAGCGCGTGATTTTGTTGTAGCAGGACGATTGGATTCCGATCTTCCCGGGTTGATTGAAGAACTCGAGTTTATCAGAAAGCGTGGGTAGATCGTGTCCGAAGCCCGACCGTCAGGGAGGGCTACTTCGAGGACTGAGAAGAAAGGACTGAGGACTGAGCAGGTGTCTGCGATCATGGACTAGCTTCCGCACTGCCGGTCTCCCTTTGTGATACTTCGTGTGCTTTCGTGGTTGATTTTCCTATGAACTGGAAGAAGCGAGCACTCAGGAACAGGGTTGAAAAGCGGATCCGGGAAGCGTTCAAAGGCGTGAAGCTCGGCGAAGGGTACAGCCTTCATCAACAGATACTGGTTAGTAACTATGGGTGCGATGAAGAAGGTAATGAGGTCTCCGGTCGAGAATGGGAAAGGCTGAGGACAGCCGGAGTCATCGACAATTGGGAGAAGATCGACTGGTCGAGAGAGCCGGACGACGAGCACATTTCTATGGTGTTCCTGTATGACAAAGGCCAGAGATACTACCTCCCTGCGTTAATGCTGCGTCTGCTGGACAAATATGATTCTTCGTCAATGAGGGTCATATCGACATTGAGCTTTCTCTATCCAAGGAAGAATGACAAGCAAATCAGCTGGGAATCCTACAGTTCCAATTACTCAGTTTTTACCCATGAACAAATGGCTGCGATCGGCTCTTTCTTGAACGCGTTACCGATCCTGTTGGACCTTGAAACCCGCGACCGGAGGATCGTTCAAAGGGCGGTAGAGAATTACTGGCACCGGTTCGTGCCTGAGGAAGACGAGGAATTACTCAGATAGTAGGGGCCGGTTTGCCTCCGTGTTCTCCGCGTTCTCCGTGGTGAATCTTCACGCGAGGCGATTCACGCCCTCCCTCACGGTCGGGCTACCGACACGAGGCCGCGATCTAACATCACGCCGCTACGCGGCTCCAGAATATGTTCCGGCCACTACCGTGGCCTGAAGGCCACGGCTAAAATACTGCTGTCGCTGACGCGACGAAAACCGCGAGACGATTCGCGCCCTCCCTGACGGTCAGGCTACCGACGCGTAACATGTATCAAGGATCGGGTGTCATGGATCAGAGATTTAATGTCGATTATTCGCGATCGCTGAATTGTTATTTACGACGATTTGTTGCGTATGCTCAATACCTGATTTCCGATATATGATCCCTAACACTCACCTACTGCTCACCGCTCACCGCTAACTGCTCGCCGTTTCTTGACACATCTCCCTCTGCCCCCTAGTATTTATGGTTTCGGCTCTAATGGCGAAAGTGCGTTTATATGTTCGAATCATTATCCGATAAGCTCAAGAAAACATTAAAGAATCTGCGCGGCCAGGGGAAGCTCACTCCCGAGCACGTGGATGCGGCCCTCCGGGAGATCCGGATGGCGCTTCTTGAGGCGGATGTTAACTACAAGGTTGCGAAGGATTTTGTAGAGGCAGTACGCGTAAAAGCCGAGGGCCAGGAGGTCTGGAACGACCTCAAACCGCACGAACAGGTGGTCAAGATCGTCTACGACGAGCTTGTAAACCTTTTCGGAGGAACATCTTCCCGGCTCGTATTCACGAAGCAGGCGCCGAACACGGTGATGATCGTTGGCCTGCAGGGATCCGGTAAGACGACCTCGACGGGAAAGATCTCGAAGTGGCTTGCCGAGAATCAGGAGCGCAAGCCCTTGCTCGTGTCGGTCGACGTTTACAGGCCGGCGGCGAGAGAACAATTGAAGGTCGTTGGCGACGCGGTCGGGCAGTCGGTGTATACCGACCCCGAATCGGACGACCCGTTGACGCTTGTCAAAGGTGCGCGAAAGCACGCAGAAGAGCTCGGCTACGACACGCTGATCATTGACACCGCAGGCCGTCTTCACATCGACGACGAGCTGATGGTCGAACTTGAGCAGATCAAGGAAGAGACCAAGCCCGTCGAGGTGCTGTTCGTCGCCGACGCGATGACCGGACAGGACGCAGTGCGATCCGCCGAGGAGTTCCACAACCGCGTGGGAATCACCGGCGTCGTGTTGACCAAGATGGACGGCGACGCGAGAGGCGGCGCGGCCCTTTCGATCAAACAGGTCATCGGCCAGCCCGTGAAGTTCGTCGGCGTCGGCGAAAAGTACGACGCGATCGAGCCCTTCTATCCCGACAGGCTTGCCCAGCGCATCCTCGGGATGGGCGACGTCCTGACCCTGATCGAAGAGGTCCAGTCGAAGGTCGACGAGGAAGAGGCGCAGGCGCAGCTCGAGAAGATCGTCCAGAACCGGTTCACTCTGGAGGACTTCCGCAACCAGCTTCGGCAGTTCAAACAGCTCGGCTCGATGTCGAAGCTCATGAAAATGCTTCCGGAACAGATGCTCGGCGGAATGTCGCTTTCGGACGAGCAGTCGGAAGAGGTCGAAGCGAACCTGAAGCGCACCGAGGCGATGATCGACTCGATGACGAAGCAGGAGCGGCGAGACCACACGATCATTAACGCCAGCCGCAAGACCAGGATCGCGAACGGGTCCGGATCGACGATCGCCGAGGTGAACGGTCTTCTGCGCCAGTACGAGCAGATGCGGAAGATGATGCAGCAGATGAACCGCGGCGGTTTGCTCGGCGGGCTTGGCAAGCGGATGATGAGCGGAATGGCCGGCGGACTGGGCAACATGCTCGGCGGCGGCGGAATGCCGGGCGGAATGTTCGGCGGCGGACAAGATTTTGACGACGAGCCCGACGAGACGACGGCTTCGTTGGCGAAACGGTTAAAAAGAAAGAAGAAACGTAAAAAGAGGAAGAAGAAATAGGTAGGACCTGAACGGAGTTTTCTATGCTTAGAATCAGACTGACCAGGAGGGGCGCGAAGAAGAACCCCTTCTACAGGGTCGTTGTTAAGGAAAAGCGCTCGAAGCGCGACGGCAAGTATCTCGAAAATCTGGGTACGTATAACCCGATGACCGATCCGCCGGAGGTTACGCTTAATCACGATCGGATCCAGTACTGGATCGGCCAGGGCGCTCAGCCGTCCGAGACGGTCGCCAGCCTGATCAAGAACAATCCGGAGATGACCCCGGAAGAGCGCGAGAAGTGGGAAGCCGAGCGCAAGGCGAAGATCGCCGCAAAGCAGGAAGCGGAAGAAAAAGCTCGCGCTGAGAAGGCGCAGGCTGCCAAGGAAGCCGCTGAAAAAGCCGCTGCCGAGGCACTCGCCGCCGAAAAGGCTGATGCAGAGGCCGCTGCGGAAGCAGTGACAGAAGGCGAAGAAGCTGAGGCCGCACCTGCAGAAGAGGCGCCCGCCGCTGAAGCGGAAGCCGCTGCTCCCGAAGCAGCAGCTGAAGAAGCTCCGGCAGCAGAAGCTGAAGCCGCTCCGGCGGAAGCAGCAGCCGAAGAAGCGCCTGCTGAAGAGGCCGCTGCTGAAGAGCCGGCCGCGGAAGCTGAAGAAGAGAAGTCCGAATAGGTTCATAGGGGCCGTGGCGCTGACGCGCCCGGTCCCGGGTTCTGCCTGTTATGAAAGAAGCCGTCGAGAAGATCGTATACGCGCTCGCTGACGACAAGGACGCGGTCGAAGTGTCGGAGTTTCAAGACGGCAACACGACGACGTTCGAGGTCCGCGTGGCCGAGAGCGACATGGGCCGCCTGATCGGCCGCCAGGGGAGAACGGTCAAGGCGATCCGTTCGATCCTATACTTCGCGGGCCAGAAGCAGAACCGGCGGTTCAATCTGCAGATCATTGAAGACTAGTCAGTCTGTTGAGTCTGTCGGGTCTTGCGGGTCTTTCGAGTCTAGTGAGTCTGTCGGGTCTTTTGAGTCGATAGTGTCTTTGAGATTGAACGGCGAAGGGCGGCCGCCAGAAGGATCAATGAAATGGGTTCGGATTCGAAAAACTCAAGAAACTCGACAGACTCGAAAGACTCGCTCGACTCAATAGACCCGACAGACTCGACAGACTTGATCGCGATCGCAAAGACCGTCCGGACGCGGGGGCTGAAAGGCGAGCTCGTAGCCGAGATACTTACGGACTTTCCCGAACGGTTCGAAGGGCTCGAGAAGGTCGTCGGCGTAGGACCGAAAGGCGACCGGACGGACCTCACGATCGAAGACCACTGGTTCCAGAAGGACCGCGTGATCCTTAGGTTCAAGCGGTTCGACTCGGTCGATCTCGCCGAAGGCCTCGTGGGACTTGAGATCTGCGTTCCCGAGTCCGAGGCGGTCGAACTTGAGCAGGACGAGTTCTTTGACTGGCAGCTGGAAGGCTGCAAGGTAATGGCCGACGGGAAAGAGATAGGGACCGTGACGGGCGTGATGAGGACCGGCGGAAACGAAAACCTCGAGGTTTCCAATGGCGAGAAGGATTACCTGATACCGTTCGTCGAGGCGATCTGCGCCGAGGTGGACATAGAGAACAAGGTCATACGGGCCGAGATCCCCGAAGGCCTTTTGGATCTTTGAGCGATTCCGAAGGACAAGGAAAATATGCGAATCGACATACTGACCATATTTCCCGAGTACTTCAGAGAGGTATTTGATTTCGGCATCATCCGCCGCGCGCGCGAGGCCGGGATCGTCGAGATCGGCGTCACCGACATACGCGACTTTGCCACCGACAAGCACCGGAAGACCGACGACAGGCCATTCGGCGGCGGCGAGGGGATGGTGATGAAGGCCGAGCCGATCTTTCTCGCGGTCGAGGATCTTCTCGGAACGGCCGTCAGAGATGATTATCCCGAAGGCGCGAAGGTCGTGTTGCTGACGCCGCAGGGGAGAAAGCTGGACCAGTCGATCGTGAAGGAGCTTGCCGAAGAACAGGGCCGGCTCGTGATCATCTGCGGCAGGTACGAAGGCATCGACGAACGCGTGAGCGAGGCGCTCGTCACCGATGAGATCTCGATAGGAGATTACGTCCTGTCGGGTGGCGAACCGGCGGCCGTGGTCCTCGCCGATGCGATAATAAGGCTTTTGCCGGAGGCGCTGGGGAACGAGGCTTCGGCGGAAAGGGATTCGTTCTCCGATGGGATTTTTGATTTTCCGAATTACACCCAGCCGAGGGTCTTCAGAGGGATGGAAGTTCCCGAGGTCCTGCTCGGCGGAAATCACGCCGAGATCGAGGCGTGGCGACGCGAAAGAGCGCTTGAGAAGACGAGAAGAGTAAGAAAAGATCTGATAGATAAAGGAGCCGACGGATGATCGGGGCCGCATTGGCCGGACATTCGTCGCGGGTAATAAGATGAACCGTTTAGACGCAATTGAACAGACTCAGCTTCGGGACGACATCCCCGAATTCCAGCCGGGCGACACCGTCCGCGT
Organism: Aridibacter famidurans; assembly: GCA_024103495.1. Lineage (GTDB taxonomy): Bacteria > Acidobacteriota > Blastocatellia > Pyrinomonadales > Pyrinomonadaceae > Aridibacter > Aridibacter famidurans. The sequence continues at coordinate 54,457 of JAGFIQ010000179.1, read as the reverse complement.
GCACGTCCGGATCAAGGAAGGCAACAAGGAAAGGCTCCAGGCTTTCGAGGGCGTGTGCATCGCGCGCAAGCACGGCGGCGCCCGCGAGACGATCACCGTCCGCAAGACCAGCTTCGGCGTAGGCGTCGAAAGGATCTTTCCGCTGCACGCGACGATCGTCGATCACATCGACGTGGTCCGCTACGGAAAGGTGAGGCGCGCCAAGCTCTACTACCTCCGCGACCTGCGCGGAAAGGCGGCGCGCATCCCGGAGCGCGACATGCGCCAGAAAAAGAAGAAACAGGCCGCGAAGCAGTAACTCCTGTGATTGGCCGGCGGATTTGTGCGTCTGACCTGCCCACAAGTGGGCAGGCTAAACGGATCCGCGAGTGCTTCGATCGGAAAAGCCGATGCCCTCACCTTCCCTCGCAAATTTCGATTTCGAGAACAAGGCGAAGGCCGACGGTTTCGCCGTCGTAGCCGGCGTCGATGAGGTCGGAAGAGGATGCCTCGCCGGAGGAGTCGTCGCCGCCGCGGTCGTCTTCGAATCGGAGGACAGGATCCCGGACGGCGTCAACGACTCCAAACAAGTCGCTAAAGAGAGGCGGGAAGAGCTCGCCGAACGGATAAGAGAAACCGCGCTGACCTGGGCTATAGCCGAAGTGGGACCCGGCGAGGTCGACCGCATAAACATTCTCGAAGCGACAAAGCTAGCAATGATGACGGCCGTGGGTCAACTGGATCCCGCGGCCGATTTTCTTCTTATCGACGCCGTTCAATTGACGGCGTGTCCCCTTCCTCAGAATTCCATTATTAAGGGCGACGCGGCTTCCGCTTCGATCGCCGCCGCCTCGATCATCGCCAAGGTCCACAGGGACGGTCTGATGGCCGAGATCGATTCGCTGTATCCACAATACGGATTCGCCCGCCACGTCGGCTACGGAACCCCCGAGCATCTCGACGCGCTTCGAATCCACGGCCCTTGCCCGATACACAGAATGTCCTTCCGCGGTGTTATACAACCGGAACTGGGATTTGAATGACAGGAGACGGGAGACAGGAGACGGGAGACCGGTATCATGTTTCATTGACCATTGATCCCTGAACCTTGAAAATGACCAGTCCAATGCGGATTTCCGTCGTCGGCTCCAGCTGTTCCGGCAAGACCACATTCTCGAAAAGGCTGTCGGAGATCACTGGCGTAAAGCACGTCCCGATCGACGAATACAGCCATCTGCCGAACTGGCAGGAACGGCCCACTGCGGAACTTCGGGAATTGATCGGCCGTGAAGCTTCGGCCGAAGAGTGGATCATCGACGGGAACTACACGAAAACACGTGATCTTGTCTGGCCAAGGGTCACATTGGTGATCTGGCTCGATCTTCCGTTCAGGGTCGTTTATCTGAGGACGATCTGGAGAACCGCTCGGCGCGTTATCACCGGGGAGGAGGTTTGCGCCGGTAACCGGGAGACCTTATCCAACGCGGTCTTTAGCCGGGATTCGATGATCTACTATGTTGCAAAGACCTTTTGGTACAGGCGGAGGCGGATCGAGGGTCTGTTGAAGGAGCCGCAGTATTCTTCGATACCGTATATGAGGCTCAGGACCACGAGAGAGGTAAACGAATTCCTGTATGGGGTCGAAGCTCATGGTTCGTTATAGATTTCATGACATTTTGTTGGACTTATTCTTTGGAGTCGTGATTGTTTGACCCCTGGGCTACCGCAAAGCAACTGTGTCCTCTGTGAGGACCTCCGTGCCTTCTGTGGTTTATCTGCAGGCGGAGAACTCAGTCCTCGGCCGTGAAGTCTCCCGCAAAGACGCGAAGTCGCAAAGGACCGCAGAGAAGACAAAAAGAGCAAACGAGATGACGAAACGACTGGTCCTGCTCCCCTTGCTGATCGCACTGCTTGTAGCTGGTGCGATCTCTCTGTCACCGCCCAAAAGGGACCTTCGCGTTCATACTCTCGAAAGCAAGATCTTCAACAACACGCGCAAGATCCGAGTCCTTCTGCCTCCGGGATATGAAAAGAAAAGAAGGAAGGAAGGGTATGCGGTCCTCTATCTTAACGACGGCCAGAACCTTTTCGACGAAGCGGATTCGATCTTCAACAAAGCCGAGTGGAAGGTAGATGAGACCGTGTACGAACTGATCGCGAAAAGCAAGATCCCGCCGGTCATCGTGGTCGGCATCGACAACGCAGGAAAGAAGATGCGGGCGAACGAGTACCTTCCGTGGGAGGACGAGTTTCTCTCGCCGCCGATGCCCGATCCGAAGGGAGCGCTTTACCCCGAGTTTCTCGAGAAGGAGGTCATCCCTTTCGTCGAGTCGAGATATAGTGTCAGCAGGATGAGAGGCGGCCGAGCGTTGGGTGGATCGTCCTACGGTGCGCTCATCGCCTTGTACTCGGCATTAGAGAAACCGGAGCTGTTCGGATCTTTGCTTCTCGAAAGCCCTTCGTTTTATGTCAGCGATGCGAAAGTTTTGACAATGGCCGAGACTGCCGAGAAACTTCCGCTAAAGGTCTATCTTGGAGTCGGAACGAATGAGATGGGAGCGAAGGAATGCGACGATGATTCGGACGGTGGAGAGGCGGTTACCGACTTGCGCCGGCTGGAGTCGATCCTGAAGAGAAAAGGCCTCTCTCAAGGAAGCCTGAAAGTCGTAGTCGAGAAATGCGCCGTCCATCACGAGGATGCCTGGGCGAAGCGTCTGCCTGAGGCGTTGAAGTTTTTATTTCCTGCGAATTCCTCGAACTGATCTCTTCTTGGCGGCACTTTGCGTCTTCGCGGCTTTGCGGGAGACTTTCTGGTTGAGTTCTGAGTTCTTTAGTAGTAAATCAACCACAAAGGACACAGAGGTTTTCACAGAGAACACAAAGGGCCTTCTTCCTGCCCTTTGTGAAATTCTTTGTGTTCTTTGTGGTTCAAATCTTCTGACTTGATCAACGCCTTGCGAATCAGCTCACGCAAAGGCGCAAAGCTGCAAAGTCCCGCAAAGAGAGATCAAAGCCTTAAAGCACTTTCCTCGAATTCCCACCAACCCTTTTCTTGACCGTCAGCTAGAAAGTGAACCAGCGTCGCCATTTTCTCTGGATCAACGACATCGATCGCGAACAGGTAGTTATCGAGGCCTTCAAATGCGAGTCCGAGCTTTCTTAACCCCGAGATTAACTGTGTTGTTCTTTCTTTTTCAATAACCACTATCCTGACGGTGTTGTGCTGCGAATATTCGACTACTTCCTGGAAGTACAACGAGCCGTCCTCGTCCAAGGCCGTTACGATATCTTCCACGCAAAGCTCCCTGACAAAGAAGGGAATGTTGTCGATTCGAAAAGCATCACCGCCGATTCTTTCTGCCCAGAGCGATTCATAGGAGTAAGGCGGATAGCCATCGTCGTCAACTGGCAGGTAGAAGAGTACTTTCTCCAGTTCTTCTTTTGATTCGATATGCTTGGCGATAGATTCTGACATCCCTTTGAAACGGAAAATCCGAAAATGCGATTCGACATTACCTTCCCACCTGACGTCTTCGGTAAGTCACAAATGCATAGCGATGCGCCACGCGCGGAACAAAGAATTACCACAAAGCACACGGAGGTTTGCACGAAGGACACTGAGAAATCCCTTTGTGTATTTCACGAAGGCCTTTTTGACTACCTGCTGCGCCCCACTATTTACGATTCACGATTTACCATTCACAAGAATCGATTCACCTGTTCGGCGGCAGTGGCCTCGGGATCACCATCAGCTCGGTCTGACGTCCGTCGATGTACCTCACCGTAGTCCCGTCGAAGAAAGCGTCCTCTTCGAGCATTATGCGGATCTCCTTTCCCCATTCCTCGATATAACTCGCCGCGTTCAGCTCGATCGAATGCGCGGTCATCGGGTACAGGGGATAGTCGCCCGCGACAGGCACTCCCTCCTGCTGGTCCCAGAGCCCGATCGTCGTTCCCGCCGCGTGACCGTGGAATCCCAGCGGATGCGTGTAGATCGAGCATTTGATGTTCTCCGCCTTGCACTGAGCCAAAGACGCCGCGAGGATCTGGTTGCCGGTCCTTCCCGTTTTGAAATTCCCGGTCAAGATGTCCTGGACCCGGTTTCCTTTTCTGAATGCATCTCTCAGAAAAGCCGGCGGCTCGGTTTCGCCGGGCCTAAGCACATACGCATGCTGCTGCGTATCGGTGTTGAGGCGAAGATAGGTGATGCCGAAATCGACGTGGATCAGGTCGCCGGGCAGGATCACCTGGTTCTCCGGCCTGTCTGAAAAGGCGCGGAGATGCTCGAATGATTCCGGATCCTTCCTCTGGACCGAGACGGACGGATGGAACCAGGTCTCCAGCTTTAGTTCCTTGATCCTCTCGCGGTACCACCAGACGACATCGTCCGTCGTCGTCACGCCGGGCTGGATCACCTTCTCCGAAAGACCTTCGGCGATGATCTGTTTCGCCATCCGGACGATGTTCGGATAGATCGCCATCTCGCTTTCGGTCCGGGTCTCGAGCCAGCCGATCGAAAGGTTCTCTGCGGTGGTGACCCTTGAACGGTATGGCTCGGAAAGCGATTCGATCAGCCTGTCAAAGTGAAATGCCGAGATGCCATCGGCAAGCGCGTCGGTCGCAGATCTGTTGACCCCGATCCGTTTCGGGTTTTTCTCCGCTACGAACTCGGCGAGCGCCTTCCACTGGTCCGGCTCTTTCTCTTTGTCCCACGCCTTCACGAACATTTTCCCGACCGCGTACCGGGCCATCGCGTACGTTCCAAGCTTCTGCCCCTCGCCCGGGTCGTGGATGACGAGGATCGTGGTCCTGCGCGCGGACTGCCACGTCGAAGGCAAAAAGGTCTTCAGCACCGGATCCTCGTTGTACTCGCGCGAGATTATGATCCACATATCGATCCCCGTGCGCTTCATCAGCGGAGGCAGTACCGTCTGCACACGCTCTTCGAGAAGGCGGTCGATGACCTCTGCGCGCTCCCGCATCGGGAGGACGTTCGGAAAATAAGGGTTCTGGGCGGCAGCTGACGAAGTCAGCAAAGTGAAAAGTAAAAGGTAAAAGGTAAAAAGTCGTGTCATCTTGGTAATGTTCCTAATTGATCTTGAAAGAGGACAATCCAGGTTCCACATTCCAAATCAGCGATGGAGCTGGACATTGGGAATGTTTACGGCAGAAATGAACCTGACAAGTACTCGATATCTGTTTTCCGGGAAGATCCGTACATCTCCTTAACCCCCTTCATCCCTGTGAAGAAATTCATACGTTCCGCAGAAGGCGAGTTCGGCCGTTCCCTCGATCAGCATCTCCCCGTCCTCGCGCCAGACGGCCTCGGTCGTTCCCCCTGGCGCTTCGACTGAAACCTTCCGCTCCGTCTGTCCGGTGTGCGCAGAGACGACCGCCGCGGCGATCGAACAGGTCCCGGATGAAGCGGTTTCACCGGCACCTCGTTCCCAGATCCTTATCTCGATCCGCTCCCGGTCTACTACCTTTACGAAGACGACGTTCGTGCGCTCGGGGAACTGAGGGTGGCTCTCGAGCTTTCTGCCTACGCGGCGCCAGTTGAAATCGAAATCGTCTACGAATACGGCGCAAACAGGATTCCCCACGTTAACCAAAGTCACCTGCAGGTTCCTGACTCCTGCGGAGACCGGATGATCGATCACTTCCTCGAGCTCCGTCCCGGAGGAATCCGGAAGGAAAGGGATGTCGCGGGATGCGAATTTCGGCGAACCGAGTTCGGCCAGGTACCTGAACGAATTACCGGAACGGCCGAGGAACGTGTAGTTCTTTACTCCGCTTAGCGTTTCAAGCCGCAATGATTCGTCTCCCCATATACCTTTGAAATACAGGTAGGCCACGGCGCATCTCGTGCCGTTTCCGGAGAATCCGGCCTCGCTGCCGTCGGGATTGATGATCCGGCAAAGGAAATCCGCGTCCTCACTCTCTTCGATCAGCGCGATACCGTCCGAGCCGACGCCCGTGTTGCGCTCGCACATCCTTTGGGCGAGTTCGGAAACGTCCGTGCTTTTGGGCAAAGCCTTACTCTCGATCACGATGTAATCGTTCCCGAATCCGTGGAATTTACAGAAGTCGAAACTGGCCATGCGGGATGTGCGGCAGGCCGCCGTTAGAGATCAGGATTTGCCTCATTGACGGAAATCGAATTTAATGCCCCCGATAATAAGCCTTTTCAGGAGCAAATCCAACGATGGTCCCGTTAGTCGTCCTACTCGTCGCCTTTTTCGTGTTGTTCGCGATCGATCGTGCTGTGATCAAAGGAAAGCTCGGACTCTCGATGACAGGCCGGGGCGCGATGGCGGCGATGCTTCTCGTGACCACGATCGCGCATTTCACAAGCACCGAGGCGATGGTGCAGATGATGCCGGAGGCTATGCCGTACAAACGCGAGGTGGTCTGGCTCACTGGCGCGTGTGAGTTCGCTGCCGTGATCGGCCTGCTTTGGCCAAGAGTGGTCAGGCTGACATCGGTTTTGCTGATCGTCTTTTTCGTCGCGGTCTTGCCGGCGAACATCGCCGGGAGTCTCAAATCCGAGGGCATCGGGGGAACCTCGTACGGCCCCTGGTACTTGCTGTTCCGGGTGCCGCTTCAGATCTTCTTCATCGCGTGGGTTTGGTATTTCGGGTTGAGGAAGAACAAACAGGATGGACAGGATTAGTAAAATGTCGGAGTGACGTCGGGCCAATTCGGCAGCGTGCGAAGCACGCGAAAAATACCAGCTACACGCGTGAGCGTGTAGAAGCGGAACGCATCCATTCGCCAGCGTGCGAAGCACGCGAAATACTCCAGCAACACGCGTGAGCGTGTAGATAGGGAAGGACGTATTCAGTAGCGTGCGAAGCACGCGAAACATATCAGCTGCACGCGCGAGCGTGTAGGGAAACGCGCCACGAATCGCCAGCGTGCGAAGCACGCGAAACATATCAGCTACACGCGCGAGCGTGTAGGGAAGCGCGCCACGAATCGCCAGCGTGCGAAGCACGCGAAACACGTCAGCTACACGCGTGAGCGTGTAGACTGCCCGGATCAGTCGTTCCAAATGTACTCGGTCGAGATCCCGTTCGCGCGAAGGATTTCCTCGTACTCTTCCCGAAAGCTCATCCGCGAATGGTGCTTTTCCTGGTTCTCAATGTATCGCCTGACTGCCGCCATTTGTGATCTACTGACGGTAAATGCACCGAATCGGCGCTGCCACTGAAAACGACCGTTTGTTCGGCCCTTGGCCCACTTTGACGAGTTCGATTTGAGATCCCTTACGAAATAGTCGAGTCGGTGTACGGTCTTAAGGCGGACAAGCAGGTGTACGTGTTCTCTCATGCCGTTCACGGCATATGCGGTTCCACCGAGCCGTTTTACCGTACCGCCGAGATATCTGTGAAGATGAGGCTTCAGATCATCGGTGATGAATGGAATGCGACCTTTGGTCGCAAAAACGAAATGGTAGACGAGGTTTGTGTGGGACATATCTACTTGCCTTCAGCCGAATGAGGCGGCTGTCTTCTCTCAAATTGTCAATCAGCTCCGTGCCGGTCTCCACGCTCACGCGTGAAGCTGGTTTGTGCCGCGTGCTTTGCACGCTATCGAATCGCTTCGTCTGGTTCTCCACGCTCACGCGTGGAGCTGGATTGTACCGCGTGCTTCGCACGCTTGCGGGTACTCGAGACTTGATCTTACCAAACGAAGCCGGTCGCACCGGACACTGGTCATCCCGCCATCCTTGTTATCCTGCCTATCCTGTTTGTCCTCTTTTAAGACTCAGTTCAGCGTAGCCTCGAATATTCCCCGCAGCGTGTTCTCCGTCGCCAGTATGTCATTCGCCACGATCTCGTCTTCCTCGGACAGCTTGTCGCGGGTCTTGCCGTCATCGATGAACCTGAACGCCTTGCCGGAATCGAAATACACCCTGCGTTCGAGCGGCGCGTCTCCGTCCTCCGTTCTTTCGAAATAGAAGATCAGATTTCCCGAGTTGTCGAAGACAAACTCTTCAAAGTATTTCCGAGCGGCCGACTCGGTCGCCTTCGATATCTTCAGGAGCCTCGATGGATAAGGGCTCTCGCCGTCGGAGTCGTAGTAAAACCGATAAACCTCTCGGAAATTTCCGACCGCCGGCCAGCTCTTTCCGGTCTTGTTAACTACGAGCTCGTTGACCGCGACCCCGGCAAGCCTGTCTTCGTCGCTGCCTTCCTCGACCTTCTCGATCTTGGCCGACGTCTCCGAGTAGATCTTACGGATCCGCTCGACCTTCTGGTCGTTCGCCTCCTGTGCATGTGCCGCGAAAACGGATGAAATCAGCACACCTAACACGGACAATGCGCGTATCCCGGACAGAACACGCGCATTGATCATTGATCGATGAGAATTGACCATTGCTACTCCACCCAATCCGCGATGAACACATTTGTGTCGCCTTCCTTTGCCGCGTTCCGGTTCGAGGCGAACACCAGCTTCTTGCCGTCCGGAGAGAACATCGGAAAGCCGTCGAACGACTCAAAGGTCGTGATCTGTTTCAGGCCGGTCCCGTCGATGTTGACCATCAGCAGGTCGAAGTTCCGCTTCCGGGGATCCTTCGCAAGGTGGTTCGAGGAAAAGATAAGCCTCTTTCCGTCAGGATGAAAATACGGGGCGAAAGACGCGTCGCCAAGATCCGTGACCTTCTTCTTGTTGCTTCCGTCGGCATCCATTATCCAGAGCTCGAAATTGTTCGGCTCGATGAGGTCGTTCGCCAGGCGGTCCTTGTAGCGCTCGATCTCCTTTTCGGTCTTCGGATGATAGCTGCGGTAGACGATCTTCTTGCCGTCGGGCGAGAAGAACGGCCCGCCGTCGTAACCCAGCTCGGTAGTCAGCCGCTTCACGTTCTTTCCGTCCGCGTCCATCACGTAAATGTCCAGGTCGCCGTCGCGGGTCGACGTAAAGACGATCTTCTTGCCGTCCGGCGAAAGAGTCGCCTCGGCGTCATAGCCCGGGGTGTCCGTAAGGCGCTTCACATCCGATCCGTCGGGCTTTGCGGTGAACAGGTCGTAGTCCGGATAGATCGCCCATACGTACCCCTGCGAGAAGTCGGGGTTCGGGGGGCATTCCGGGTCGCCGAGATGCGTGGAAGCGTAAATGATCCGCTTGCTCTTCTTCATAAAGAAGGAGCAGGTCGTGCGGCCTTTGCCGGTCGAGACCATCTTCTGGTTCGAACCGTCGATATTCATAGTGAAGATCTGGTCGCAGCCCATGCCGTCGCGCTTCGACTGGAAGATAAGTTTCTTTCCGTCCGGCGAAAAGTAAGCTTCGGCATTCTCTCCTCCGAAAGTCAGCTGTTTTATGTTCTTGAGGTGATTCTCTCCTTCGAACTGAAGGCCTTCCCCTTGTGCGGCTATCGAAGCCGTCAGCGCGAGCGCTGCGGCAAAACATAGAATGATTCTCATAATGCTTAATCGATCGAAATGGGTTTCAATAATCCTAACATTTTGCCCCGAATTCGCTTAGTGAAGGGGCGCCTCCCGGCCATCGAGAATGCCGGATTATCAAAAAAGGTTTTCGGAATTCCGGGAAATGCGGGTAAAATCCCTTAAAAGCGCCGCCGGAACCGCATCCGATCCGCATACCGAAACGAAGACATCGCCATGCCCTTCGAAACAAACCGGGACGTTCTTGATTGGTACGAAAGCCAGCCCCGAGCCCTCACCGACGAATACATTTCCGAGATCCCCTGGGGGCAGGTCAACGAGCATCCGCTCGATCAGCGCCTGATCCCAGTACTTCTATATATGCGCGACATAGAGATCCTGACGGATATGTACCATCAGGAGCTTCTGCGCACCCCCACGGGAAAAGACCCCGTCATCAGCAAGTTCATGGAGCGCTGGGGAGTTGAAGAGATCACCCACGGCGAGCTCATCAACCGCTTCATCAACGAGGCAGGAGTCGAGACTCCGCGCAGCTGGAAAGAAGAGATCACACGGAGCGTTTCCAGTTACTACCACGCATACGCGAGGATTCTGACGACTCTGACGAACTGCGTCGGCAAGAGCTTCACGGCCACGCATATGACCTACGGGACGATCAACGAGCTTTCGGCGGCTCAAAGCTATCGGAGGCTGATCGAGATTGCCGACCATCCCGTCCTGACGCACATACTAAAGGGGATCATCCGCGAGGAGAGCGTTCACACGCAGTTCTACCTCAACGTCGCGCGGCTGGAGCTGAAGCAGAGCCGTTTCGCGAGGAAGATCGCGAGGTTCGTGATCGACTGGTTCTGGCAGCCCGTCGGGAGCGGCACGCGTTCAAAGCCTCTGACAGACTACACGGTCGGGGTCCTTTTTGGAGACTCGGAAGGCGTTGAATGGATCGACCGGCTCGTCACCGACAAGGTGCGTGTGCTCCCGGGATTCGACGGAATGAACGCCGTCACCGAAAGGATCGCGGAAGTCGGCAGAAGGGGTTTGAACATCCGGTCTGGAGAGGCCTTGTGATGTTCAAGAACGACGGTCAACCGTTCTTTTCCGCGAAGTCTCCCATGAAATCGACAAGCGCCCTGACCCCTTCGACCGGAAAAGCGTTGTAGATCGAGGCGCGGATCCCGCCGACACTTCGGTGGCCCTTGAGTCCGTCCAGCCCGACGGCCGCCGCTTCTTCCGCGAACCGTTTCTCAAGGTCCTCATTCGGCAGATTGAACGTCACGTTCATCACAGAGCGGGCCGAAGGATCGGCGTGTCCTTTATAAAACCCGTCCGAAGAATCGATCGCGTCATAGAGGATCTGAGCCTTCGCCACGTTTCTCTTCTCCATCTCTTCCACGCCGCCTTGATCCCTAAGCCAACCGCACACAAGGTCGATCAGGTAGATCCCCCACGTGTTCGGGGTGTTAAGCATCGAGCCTTTGGCGGCGATCACCTTGTAGTCGAGCAGTGTGTACTGGTTCTCGGGGACTTTTTCCAGCATCTCGTCGCTGACGACTACCAGAGTCACTCCCGACGGGCCTATGTTCTTTTGGGCGCCTGCGTATATCAGAGAGTATTTCGAAACGTCGATCTGCTTCGAAAGGATGTTCGACGACGCGTCGCAGACGACCGGGATGCCGTCCGCCTCAAGGTCGTATTTGAACTCGACGCCTTCGATCGTCTCGTTCGAGGTGTAGTGAACGTATTTCGCTTCGTCCGAGAACCGCAATTCATCCTGCGACGGGACGGAGTGGAACCCCTCGTCCTCGGTCGAGAAGATCACGTTTGGATCTCCGTGCCTCTTCGCTTCATTCAGCGCCTTCACTCCCCACGCCCCGGTGACGATGTAATCGGCCTTCCCGCCTTCGCCAAGGAAGTTCATCGGGACCATCGAGAACTGAAGCGTCGCCCCGCCCTGAAGGAACAGGATCTGGTATCCGTCGGGGATGTTCATCGCTTCGCGGATACCCTCGGTAGCGCCCTCGATGACTGGTGCGAAGTGCTTTGAGCGGTGGCTTACTTCCATCACGCTCATACCCGTACCGTTGAAAGAGAGCATTTCCTCTTTCGCTTTCTCGAGCACGGGGACCGGAAGTGTTGCCGGGCCCGCGCTGAAGTTAAATATTCTTTCTGCCATATTCGGTTTTCTCTGAGTCCGAGGTCCAGGGGAAAGCAAAGAATAACACAGCTGAAGCACGCCTCGAAGAGGCACGGACAGGAGGGTCTCCGAATTTAAAATTCTGTGCGGATACGATAAGATGGCGAATGCTCTAACAACGGGATAGCAGGGTGGGACATCGTAGCCCGCGGTTTCTCACCATATTTCAGAACACACTTTTTGGAGGCTCGCGATGTTGCGCAGAAGAGTTTTTACACCACTATTTATCGTTACCCTGATCGCCGCAGGAGCATTCTCGGCGATGGGGCAGACAGCCCCGATCGTCGGCCGGGTCCAGCTTAAGGCCGCCGACGGTGGCCTGACCCCGGTCGAGAATGCGAAGGTTGATTGTTACCGGACGGACACCGACCTCGCGTGCCGTTCCACGACAACCGGCAAAGACGGCACATTCACGATCCTCGGCATTCCGTTCAACGGAACTGTCGCGCTTGCGGTCAGCGCTCCGGGCGTTAATCCTACCGTTTATCCCGGCATCAAGGCCGGCCAGGACAAGATCGAGATCGAGGTTGTCGAAGGCGACGGTTCCGTTATCGATGAGGCCGAAACGCGCAGGCTCGCAGCTGAATGGGCGGCGGGTGCGACCGGTGAGTTGACGGAAGAGCAGAAGAAGGCGCAGGCGGAATACGAAAAGAAACTCGCCGAGGTAACCGAGAAGAACAAAAAGATCGAGGAAAAGAACTCCTTGATCGAGCGCGTTTTAAGGGAAGGCGAGGCTGCTTACAAGGCGGGCGACTATGCCACAGCGATCGCGAAGTTCGATGAAGGCGTTCAGGCGGATCCGGACTTTGCGGGAAGCGCTCCGCTTCTTCTTAACAACAAGGGACTCGCTCTGAAACAAAGGGCGGTCAACACCTACAACGCCGGAGCAAAGAGCGGTGATGCAGGTCAGCTCGCGTCCGCTAAGAAATCAGCGGGTGAGGATCTCTCCGCAGCGCTCGGCGCATTCGCAAGGGCCCTTGAGATAGCTTCCCAGCCCGGCGCAGATCAGATCAGAACGCCGGCGAATCTAAAAGCGGACAAGTTGAGTTCCGCTGACGGAGGAAGGGATTCTGTCAGACTCATGGTCTTGATCAAGACGGTCGACGCGAACCGGGTCGAAGAGGCGAAGCAGGTCATCGGACAGTACCTGGAATCGGAAGCGAACAAGGAGAAGCAGGCCCAGGCTCAGGCGAGTCTTGCTGCTTACCTGTTCGAAGGCGGTGATTTCGACGCGTCTGTTACTGAATACAGGAAGGCATATCAGTTCTCGCCGAAGGACCCCGACGTTCTTGCCAAGTTCAGCCTGGCGCTTTATACGGTTGCCGAGGACAAGCAGGACGCTTCGATGAAGCAGGAAAGCCTGAACTTTATGGAAGCTTATCTGAACACAGCGCCTCAGGACCATCAGCTTAGGGCCGATATCGCCGGTCTGGCTGATTACCTCAAAACGACCGAGAAGATGAAACCCCAAAAGATCAACTAGCCTCCGATCCGAAGGGATAATTACCGCGCGCCCGGCACTTTTGCCGGGCGCTTTTTATTTGCCCCCGAAGCCCATTGAGGCCTGCGTGCCCGCCCAAATAATGCCTTGACAGTATTTCGTTAAACATACTATCATTGCATTCAACAGTGTTTACCACTGTTTCTTTCTTCAGCGTGATCTTCTGAATACTTCCCGAAAGCCCCTTCAAGCTACTCCACCGGAGCTTCTTCTAGAAACCAATGTCTGCAAAACTCGGAGAAATATTAGTCCGCGAGAATCTCATCACTTCGCAGCAATTGCGAGAGGCGCTCGACTACCAACGGACCAACGGCGGACGACTCGGTTCGAACCTCATCAAGCTCGGCATCATTTCTGACGAGGTCATTACTTCCGTTCTTTCGCGCCAGTACGGCGTTCCCTCCATCAACCTCGAACTCTTCCACATCGAAGAAGAGACCGTAAAGCTCATTTCCCACGAGGTCGCCGTCAAGTATTCCGTTCTGCCCATTTCGAAGGTCGGTTCGACGCTTACGATGGCGATGGCCGACCCGACGAATGTGTTCGCGATGGACGACATCAAGTTCATGACCGGACTAAATGTCGAACCCGTCATCGCATCGGAGGCTTCGATCCAGAAATCGATCGGGGAGTACTACAGCTCAAGCAAGGAACTCGAACTCGCCGGCTTCGATCTCGAAAGCGAGTTCGGAAACGTCAGTACAAGGGTCGCAGCCAGCGGTAACGGCAAGCTGAGAAAAAAGAACGAGGTCGACGACAAGCTGACCGATTCGGACCTCAAGGTCTCGCTCGGCCAGTTCCGTTTCGACGAGTCCGAAGGCGGCGATGTCGAGGTCATCGAGGAGAACGACGAGATCGATCTGGCCGAACTCGCAAAAGCGAGTGAAGACGCGCCGGTCGTAAGGCTCGTCAATGTCCTTCTTGTCGATTCGCTTCGGCGCGGCGCGTCCGACATACACGTCGAGCCCTACGAAAAAGATTTTCGCATCAGGTTCAGGATCGACGGACTGCTTTACGACGTGATGCATCCGCCGATGAAGATGCGCGACGCTTTGATCTCGCGTTTGAAGATCATGGCCAAGCTCGACATCTCGGAAAAGAGGCTTCCCCAGGACGGCCGCATCAAGATCAAGGTCAAGATCGACGACCGTTCGCGCGAACTCGACTTCCGCGTTTCGACTCTCCCCACACTTTTCGGCGAAAAGGTCGTGCTCAGGCTTCTCGACAAAGAGAAGCTGATGCTCGATATGACGAAGCTCGGCTTCGAGCCCGAGAGCCTGGAAATGTTCCAGCGGAACATCGCGAAGCCCTACGGAATGGTCCTGGTCACCGGTCCGACCGGTAGTGGTAAGACGAACACTCTTTACTCGGCGCTCCAGTCGCTGAACCAGCCCGAAACGAACATTATGACGGCCGAGGACCCGGTCGAGTTCAACCTGCCCGGCATCAACCAGGTGCAGATGAAGGAACAGATCGGCCTGAACTTCGCCGCTGCCCTTCGTTCGTTCCTGCGTCAGGACCCGAACATCGTCCTGGTTGGTGAGATCCGCGACTTCGAAACGGCAGAGATCGCCATCAAGGCCGCCCTCACAGGCCACCTCGTGCTATCGACATTGCACACCAACGACGCTCCTTCCACGGTTTCCAGGCTCGTCAATATGGGTATCGAGCCGTTCCTCGTCGCGACGTCGGTGAACATCGTCCAGGCCCAAAGGCTGATCCGGCGCGTGTGCGCTGAATGCAAGGAAGAGCACCGCGTTCCGCCCGAGGCGCTGGTCGAGATCGGTTTTCAGGAAGACGAGGCCGCGGAGCTCAAGGTTTATCAGGGCAAAGGCTGCGCGCGGTGCAACGACACAGGCTACAAGGGCCGGGTAGGTCTTTTTGAAGTAATGGAGATCACGGACGAACTGCGCGAACTGATAATCATCGGCGCGAGCTCGATCGAGATCAGGAAGAAAGCGGTCGAGCTTGGGATGGTAACTCTTCGCGAATCGGGTCTCACAAAACTCAGGGAAGGAATTACGACGATCGAGGAGGTCGTCAAGGAAACGGTGATATAGCCCCGGAGGATCTATGCTGCGAGCAGTAATACTGGCAATGGTGGTTGTGGTGGCGATAGGGATGATGATCCCTGTCGCGACCGAGCACACCGAAGCCGGAGCAAAAGAACAGGCAAGGCAGTTCAAGAAGAAAGACAGAGCTGAGAAGTTCCGGTACCGGACAAGGTTCAGGCTTGCGAGCTACAGCAAGTCCGAACGCTTCAAACGCAACGCGGTACTCCTCGCCGCTGATGAATCCGAGAAACGCCCGGAGATCAGGCTTCCCGAATCGGGAGCCGATTCGGTGTTTTCGGAACCGGCACCCAAGCTCGAAAAGACCAGGCGGACAAGGACAGCCAGAAGCTCGGTCGGATCGACACGGACGAAACGGATCAAGAAAGGTACTTCAAAGGCTCGAACCAAGGTGCGGTACAAGAAAGTACGGCGCTTCAAGGGAAGCCGCAGTGCCGGCAAGTCGAGCACGATCCGGCGCAAAGCGTCGACCGGCGGACGTACGGCAAGCAAAGCGAAGCGCAAGTACACGGCACGCTGGTGGCACAACTATCGCGCGCAGAAGCGGCAGGAATCCGCGCTTGCGAAACGGAAAGCAGCGATGCGGGAACGCCGCGAGATGCTTCAGCGCCAGCACGCGGCCGCACAGGAATACGCTTTCGTCGAACAGGCTGAAGCCCAGGCGGCTGAGGAAGAGAACACCGATCAGGAGATCACACAGCTCGTGATCAATTCAGACGGCACGGTCAGCCTTGTCGTCGTGGGCCCCGCGGTGGGGGATACCGTGGATTTCGGCCGCAGGCGTACGCTTGCAGGTGTTTCGACGACCGCATTGAGAAGGACCGTTATCGACCAGATGATCCGCGAGAACGGATGGGTCGAGAACGACTACCACAAGGATGTCGACGGAAAGAAGGTCTATGTCGTAGTGGCGAAGGCGCCGGATGACAAGAACCGTATACGGGCCAAGACGTTCTACTTCGCCGAATCGCAAGGGAACATCTACAGGATCGCCGCCAGCGCTCCGAAGGATGAGCCGGACGAGGCGGTGCAGAAGTCCGAACAGATGGTCAAAACCCTCCAGCAGGAGAAACGGCCGCAACAGGCCAGGAAAGAACCGGCGGAAAAGGAGTAACCCCACGCCTTTTCCGCTCCCGCCCCGCAACGCGCGGCCGCCAGGGGCCGCGATGAGAAAAAATGAGCGCTGAAGAACAGAACAATGCCGAATTTCAGGTGACGCTGCCCGAGCTTCTCAAGAAGATGACGGACGCAGGCGGCTCCGATCTCCACATCACCACGAAGAGCCCGCCTCAGGTCAGGGTCCACGGCCACTTGAAGCCTCTCGACGGATACCCGCCATTCTCGCCCGCGGAGACCAAGAGGCTCGCTTACTCTGTGCTGACCGACGCGCAGAAGCACAGGTTCGAGGAGAATCTCGAACTCGACTTCTCGTTCGGCCTGAAAGGCCTGTCCCGGTTCCGTGCCAACCTGTTCAACCAGAAAGGCGCCGTCGGAGCGGTCTTCCGCGCGATACCCTACGAGATCTTCGGATTCGAAAAACTGGGCCTTCCGCCGGTCGTGAAAGACCTTTGCAAGAAGCCTCGCGGTCTCGTGCTCGTTACCGGCCCGACCGGTTCGGGTAAGTCCACGACGCTAGCGTCGATGGTCGATAAGATCAACATGGATCGCCACGAGCACATCCTGACGATCGAGGACCCGATCGAGTTTCTCCACAACCACAAGAGCTGCGTCGTCAACCAGCGCGAGGTGAACGCGGACACGCACGGATTTGCGAACGCGCTACGCACCGCCCTCCGCCAGGACCCCGACGTCGTGCTCGTCGGCGAGATGCGTGACCTCGAAACGATCGAAATGGCCCTCAGGATCGCGGAGACAGGACACCTTACTTTTGCCACGCTTCACACGAACTCGGCGGTGTCGACGATCAACCGTATCATCGACGTTTTCCCGGCCGGGCAGCAGGCGCAGATCCGAACCCAGCTATCGCTCGTCCTTGAGGGGATCATGTGTCAGGCTCTGCTTGCGAAGGCATCCGGAGACGGCCGCTGCATGGCGATGGAAGTTCTTATCCCGAACTCGGCTATCCGCAACCTGATACGCGAGGACAAGATCCACCAGATCTACTCGATGATGCAGACCGGCCAGGACAAGTACGGAATGCAGACGTTCAACCAGTCCCTCGCCACGCTCTACCAGAAGAGGCTTATCACTCTTGACGTGGCGATGCAGAGAACCTCGAACGCGGACGAGCTCAAGGAGCTTATCGAGCGCGGCGCAGGCGTCAACCAGACGTACACAGGCGGACAGCCGAGGCCCGAGAACGGAAATCCGGGCGCCCATCCGAGTCCTTACGCCCAAGGGCGTCCGATCGGAAAACGGCCGCCGACAAGGTAACCAAGATCCAGTTTCAAGAGGAGCCAGATAGAAAATGCCAACTTACACTTACAAAGGTAGAAACCGTCTGAACGAGGTCGTTTCCGGCGAAAGAGAAGCCGCGAGTCAGGACGAGCTGCGGGCGCTTTTGAAGCGTGAGCAAGTGATCCTGACGTCGGCGTCCGAGAAGGGCCGCGACATACGCATCCCCAAGCTCGGCCGGAATAAGAAGGTCAAGCATAAGGAACTCGCAGTGTTCACAAGGCAGTTCTCAGTGATGATCGACGCGGGACTGCCGCTCGTTCAGTGCATCGACATTCTGGCCCAGCAGCAGCCGAACGCGTTCTTCAAGGACGTCCTGAACCAGGTCCGCCAGGATGTGGAAGAAGGATCGACGCTTGCCGCCGCGCTTTCGAAGCACCCGAAGGTCTTCGACCAGCTGTACACGCATATGGTCGAAGCCGGTGAAACGGGCGGTGTGCTCGACATCATTCTTCAAAGGCTCGCGACCCTGATCGAAAAGGTAGTGAAGCTGAAGAGGAACATTGTGTCGGCATCGATCTACCCCGCAGCGGTCGTGCTCGTCGCGGTCGCGGCGGTCGCGGTTATCATGGTCGTGGTGATCCCGCAGTTCGAGGCGATCTTCCTTGGTCTTCTCGGACCCGGCGAGATCCTTCCTCTGCCGACCCGCATCGTGATGGCGATAAGCAACTTCCTTGCAGGCTGGGGCGGTCTCGCGATCCTCGTTTCGCTGATCGGCGCCAGTGTAGGACTCAAGTTCTATTACCAGACGCCGAAGGGCCGAAAAGTGGTCGACACCGTGCTGCTGAAGCTTCCGATCTTCGGAGGCATTCTGAGAAAGATCGCGGTCGCGCGATTCTCAAGGATCCTTTCAACGCTTCTCTCGTCCGGTGTTCCGATCCTCCAATCGCTTGAGATCACCGCCCGTACGGCCGGAAACGTCGTGATCCAGGAAGCGATCATGAAGGTCAGGGACGGTGTCGAGCGCGGCGAGAACTTCGTCGGGCCTTTGAAGGCTACCGAGGTCTTCCCCGAAATGGTGAGCCAGATGATCGGCGTTGGCGAACAGACCGGCGCGATGGATGCGATGCTCGGCAAGATCGCCGACTTCTACGAGGACGAGGTCGATTCGGCCATCGCCGACCTTTTGGCGATGATCGAGCCTGCCCTTATTGCTTTCCTGGGTGTGACGATCGGTTCGATCGTTGTTTCGATGTACCTGCCGCTGTTCACCCTCATCGGTAAACTCGCGGGAGGTGCCAAGTAGGCACTTTCTCAGGCCCACTGGCAAAGAGGCTGTCCGGAAACGGGCAGCCTCTTCTTTTTAGGACTGAGGACTGAGTGATGAGTGATGAGTGCTGAGTGCTGAGTTTAGCGAGTTTGCCGTGTTTGCGGAAGATCCCTCGATCTAATTGACGATAAAGTTGGATTCGGTACTTTCATCACCGAGCCCAGCGCCGTAGGCGCGGCAGGTCTGTAGCACGCGAATCCGCATACCCGCTCATGAGTTGCGAAGCGACGGCCTGCAATTAGCCGTGGGTGGAGCGAAGCGGAACCCACGGAACGCGATGAATAGTCAACGCATCGCGAAGCGGTTGCGTGATTCGGATCGGTACCGTCTGCCTCCTTCCTTGGAACTTTGAACCTGGAACCTGGAGCTCGAGCACGCCCCCCCCAATACACTAAAGAAATTCGTCGCACGGCCGTGTCCGATGTCGCTCGGTTGTGTCCGAAGCCCAAGCGTCATCGCAGCCGTGTCCGATGTCGCACGGCTGTGTCCGAAGCCCAAGCGTCAGCGCGGGCTACCGCGGGCAATGGGCCCCCGGAGCTCGGAGCGAATTCCGGACGTGATCTTCGCCGGCGCGCCTGCTACCGAACGGACCCTTCCGGTCCCCCGTCTCCTGTTTTCGGTCTCCCGTCCTCAATACTTCATTTTTCGCAGACCGCCGCTGATCCGGGTAACCGGGCCGGCGGTCTTTTCTTTTGAGAAGAGGCTGATATGGCAAAGCGTTTTGTTGATAAGCCGGAAGTGAAGGAAACGGCAAGAAAGCCCGGAAGGCGGAAGATCATCTACTGGATCGCCGGTTCGGCCTTCCTGCTCCTTCTCGTCTTCGGGACATTCGCCCGGAACGGCTGGCTTCCGAGGACCGATCCGTTTTCGGGCGAGAGGTATGGATGGTTTGGTGTCAAGTTCAACGAACACGCCACGGGCAGCCACTGGAACCCTTTGGCCAATCCTTCCCCGACCCCTATGCCTCAGCTC
Organism: Aridibacter famidurans; assembly: GCA_024103495.1. GTDB lineage: Bacteria > Acidobacteriota > Blastocatellia > Pyrinomonadales > Pyrinomonadaceae > Aridibacter > Aridibacter famidurans. The sequence goes on along the minus strand of JAGFIQ010000179.1, from coordinate 34,647 downwards.
GCCAAAGAGCATGTTTACGCCGGTTCCCGAATGGTGGCGATCGAGGACGCAGGCGCGATCGCCTCTCCCCAGGCCGATCTCGCCGTCTGGCGCCCATCTTCGGGTGTCTGGTATGTGCTCGGTGGTCCAGGTTCTCAGCAGGTCAGCTACAGCTGGGGAGGAAGCGGGGATATTTTCGCTCCCGGCGATTATGACGGGGACGGCAAGACAGACTTTTGCATTTTCCGGCCAGGCAGCAATGAGTGGTGGGTGATGAAGAGCTCGGACAGCAACTACTACGCCGTCACGTTCGGAGCTTCGGGTGACAAGATCGCCCAGGTGGACTATGACGGCGATTCAAAGACCGACATCGCCGTTTACAGACCCTCTAGCGGGACCTGGTACATCCTCCGCAGCACGGATTCTGGCATGACGACTGTCCAGTTCGGCGTCTCCACCGATCTCCCCGCACCGCACGATTTCGATGGCGATGGAAAGGCGGACCTTGCGGTTTGGCGGGATTCGAACAAGACCTTTTATTCCTACGACAGTTCGGATTGGACCCTCAACTGGCACACATTCGCCAACAACAGCACGAATCCGGTACCCGGAGACTACGACGGGGACGGCAGAGCGGACTATGCGATCCGGAACTCTAACAACTGGATAATCCGCAACAGCTCTACCCATACGACTAGTACCGTCGCCTGGGAGAATGCTTCCGACATCGCCGTTCAGAACGACTACGACGGGACGGCAAGGTAGATATCGCCGTCTGGCGGGATTCTTCCGGGATGTGGTACATCCGCAAGAGCTCCGATCTATCCACCCGGACCCAGCAGTGGGGGGCATCGGGCGACATACCCGTGCCGGCATTCTACAGGCGTTAGAGGCCGAGCCAACGACGATCTCAGACCGCTTGTTGACAGTATTTGAAGGAGCAGCACAGTGACGAAATTCTCAAAAGTAGCTAAGAGAGGACAATCCCAAAGACCGGCGACCTTTCTGATCTCCCGTCTTTCTCCGATCGCAGGAAGACCGCACTCTCGCTGGCGGCACTTCTCATAGCGCTGCTGGCAGCCGGAGCCGTGTTCTCCCAGGACACGGAGGCAAACGCCGACAAGATCCTCAAGGGAAATGGTCGTGTAAATCCTTCAACCCTTGCTATGGAGATCGATCTTCCTCTCGGCAAGTATCCGGGCAGGGGTATCAATGTACCGATCTCGATCAGCTATTCCTCTAAAGTCTGGAGAATGCTCTCAAGCACAAGCACGACCTATGACCAGTCGCCGTGCCACACGGAAAGCACCCCGAAATTCGCGGACGACTCGGCTGCTGTAAACAAGCATGAAAAACTGACCCGTTAGCAGGCAGATAAAAATGACCCACCCATTGAGGGGCATCGTATAACCTCCTTCTCCGGAGGTTACTGCCGATGCTCGTTTTGGAGGAATGGATGGAGATCTAGGCAATGAAGCGCGAGGGGGCACTCGATCAGATAGCTCACGATTCCGCGAAGGCGCTTACAGTCGGCCAAAATCCAAGGGTCAATGCGCCCGCCTCCTATTTCCTCCTCCGCTGCCTGAGCACCTCGATCACCTCGTCCAGCCTGATATCCCGGTCGGCGAGCAGGACCAGGTAGTGATATAGCACGTCGGCAGCCTCTCCCAGGAACAGCTCGTCATCCGAATTCACACCCTCGATCACAAGTTCCACGGCTTCTTCTCCGAATTTCTTGGCGATCTGCATATGGCCACGGTTGAACAGCCGGGCAGTCCTGGAGGACTTGCTCGGCTTGTCCTTTCTCTTGTGGATCACGTTCTCCAGCTCGTGGAGGAACATCTCCGGCTTGTTCTTCTCGGCAAAGCAGGTCGACTTGCCCAGATGGCAGACCTTTCCCTTTGGATAGGCTTTGATCAGGATCGAGCCGCCGTCGCAGTCGGTCAGTATCTCTTTGACTTTCAGGACCGCCCCGGTGCCGTTCCCGGCAGACGATGCGTTTTCATCCGCGACGTTGAAGAATGTAACGACGCCCTTCTTCCGCGTCTTCTTCAGGGCCCTCTTGTCCATAAACCCGAAGGTAAGGACCCTCAGCGTCACCGCGTCCTGCACGATCGCCGGCATAAGGCCATCGCTGTACTTTTCGAAATCTACTTTCATAAGCATTCTCGGGAGCTGTTTTCGAACTGCGATCCCGTTCGCTATCTTTTTCCGTTTCAAGAGGTTTTTCAAATCGCTAACGCAGTTCTTGTCCGGAATCCCGAACGGTCGGCCATTCGCCTCCACCCGGAACGGTCGTCTTTGTCCGGCTCACGAACGATCCCGAACATCACTTCCGTTCCGCGATCCCGCTGAGTTAACTCCCTCGTAACACTCCCCCTCCGATTATTAACACCGAATTCATCCTCGGGTAACAGAGTCGACATACCGACCCCCTAACCTCTGAGACTTGCAGACAACAACTCGTTACAAGCGAACCTGCGCTCCGAGCGCCAGCGGATCCTGTCCAGTTTGGTCAGTTCCGGCGCCCGGTTCGCGGCTTTTTGAACCGGGTTCCGATTCGCCGGGACCAAAGGTGTTTATCAGATCAAGACAAGCAAGGAGCTCATCTTTTTAGGAGGAACAATGAGAATTTCTTTCAGAGTATTTCTTTCCGCGGCGGCGATCCTCTCGCTGTCGGCGCTCGCGTTCGGACAGATCGCGTATTCGGTAACGGACAACAACCGCGACGCTACAGGGCTGGCTCAGCAGTATTACTCGATCGACCTCGCAACAGGTGTTGGGACGCTGATCCAGACGCTTGACGACGGCGCGGGAACGCCCGTCATCCGCCGCGAATATGAGGGCTTCGGTTCGGCCGGCTCGGTGCTTCTTGGTGTGTCCGAGTTCGATACGGAGCTTTGCAACACGGGATCCGATCCGGTCACGGGACTTGCAGCGGATGTAAGGATCTTCACCGCCACCGGTGTCGGACCGCAGATCGGCGAGACCTGCATCGACTTCGGCGGCGAGGCCGCGGCGGCCTACAACGCAGCTGACGGTTGGCTTTATTCAATTGCGAGCGACGACGAGCTTCCCGCCACGGGGATCCGTTCGCGCCTCTACAGGATCAGCCCGACCACGGGCGCAGCGACGCTCGTCGGGACCGGCGTAACGCTCGTGCCTTCGAGTCCCGCCGGAGGAGAAGAGAATCCCTATCTTGACGGCCTCGCGATCCTCCCGAACGGAGTCGCATATGGTTCGGAAGCACGTTTCGGAGCTACCAAATCCGGAAATCTGGGAAGCCTCTACAGGATCTTCCTGACCGGTCCGAATGCAGGAAGGGCGAGCTTCGTGAAAAGGCTGCTCGCTTCTCCCGACGGAGAGGACACGGGCCTCGCGAGCCTCGACAACGGAACACTTGTTCTGCTTCTCGAGGACAGCCAGGTTCTCTTCGGCGACGCCGATCCGAACTCGGGCCCGTTCACCGCGCCCGCTTACGGACGGTTCACGACGCCCGGATGCCTCGTCACGCCGATCTGCGCTGACTTTGAAGGCTTCGACATCCCGAACAACGGAGCAGGAATTCGCTAACAACGAGAACGGCCGACCGCGAGGCGAAAGGCGGGGGCATTATCACCCCGCCTCGCCCCGGACGGCGCGGGCTCACAAGATACAGGTCCGGATTCTGAAGGGGATCCGGTTCCGAGGATAGGAAAATGTTCAAAAGTATAAAGATCAGTCAAATCAAACTGCTGGCGGCGATGCTACTGCTGACCGCCGGCGTCTTCGCCCAGGCGACCGACAACGGTTCGCTTGAAGGCACAGTTTATGACCCCCAGGTCGCGGCCGTTCCCAATGCGACCATCACCGTCAAGAACACGGCTACGGGCACCACCCGCAAGGCCTCGTCGGATGACCAGGGACGCTGGAAGATCACGACCCTTCCGCTCGGAACGTACGAAGTGACCGCGGAAGTGGACGGCTTCGACAAGGCGGTATCGCAGGCAGTGGTCCAGGCTGCACAGACGAACCTCGTCGACCTTTACCTTCAGGTCGGCGGGCTTGGAACCGAAGTCGTCGAAGTGAGCACGGACGATGTAAGCCTTATCAGCGAATCGACTTCGGGGACCAATTCTTCAAGATTTACGGGACGCGCCATCGAGGCAGCTCCCCAGCCGGCGAGGAACTCGCTCGCTTTCACTTCCCGCGACAGCTCGACCAGCGCGGATATCGCGAGCCCGCTCGACAACAGCACGGGGAACCCGGAAACCGCCGTCAACGGCACGCGTCCGGGAAGTTCCAGCTTCATATTCAACGGCATCGACGGTACCAATTTATCGGGCACGGGCAGTCTAACCGGAAACGCCGCCCCCGCTCCTGAAGCAGTCGAAGAGGTCAAGCTCTTGTCCAGCAACTACGACGCTTCACTGGGACGAAGCGGCGGCGGCAGTTTCCAGTTGGTGATCAAGGAAGGGGGGAACGACGGTTACCACGGCACCGGCTACTTTTATTTCCAGAACGAAAGATTCAACGCCAACGACTTCTTCTTTAACCGCGACGGCATCGACCGGCAGGCGGCTCAGAGATACGAGGGCGGATTCACGATCGGGGGCCCGATCATAAAGGACAAGCTTCGTTTCTTCGCCAGCTACCAGAAGACGGACGCAAAGACTGCATATGTCCCGTCTGCTTCAAGCTTTGTCGTACTTCCGGAGGCGCTCGCCTTCATTACCGACCGGAGCGATCCTGAGAATGTACGCCAGGCGTTCGTCCAATCTGTGAACAATGGCGGTGTGGGACGGGCGTTCAGGAACGGGCCGAGCTGTATCCGTTCGCTGACGCCTGCTTCAACACCGACGACCATATCTCTAACCTGCATCGATCCATCACAGGTCGGATTCAGGCTGCTGAGCCTTATAAATCCGGCAACCGGAGACTACATCATTCCCTCGCTCGCGGCGGGCAGATTCGAACGGCTCTACCTGGACACTCGCAATGTTGGCGTGTTTATCGGCGGACAGAGGGTCACGGACTTTTCCTCGTTCGGTCTGCCGAATGGGCTACCGCTGCTCGACGGTACTTTTCAGGGCGAGATCTCGGGCGGCCTTCCGCTTGTTAGGTTCAGGAACGTATTCCCCGCGGAGTTCAAACAGGACCAGTTCTCCACAAGGCTCGACTACAACCTTTTGAAGGGCGACGACGCCGGTAACAATTCCAACGTCCTCACGGGATCGTTCTTTTTCTCGGACTTTCCCTCGCTCGATCCGTTCTCTGACAGCACGCTTGTCTCGCCGTTTCCCCTGATCAAGGATGACGCAAACCGCACGATCGCGCTCAAGGATGTGCACATTTTCTCGGGCAATCTGATCAATGAAGCGCGGTTCGGCTATTTCTACCTCAACAACTCCAGAAAGCTCGATGAGCGATTCCTCGCCCCGGAGCTTACGAACGAAGGCCAGGGGATCGTCAATCCCGCCGAAGCTTTTGTTCCGGGTCCGCAATCGCAGCGCCTCGCGCACATCGTCGGGGCCGGCAATCTCACTGACTTTTCGGTCAACGCGCCGAATGACATCTACAACCAGAGAAAGCAGGTAACGCTGACCTTCGCCAACAATGTCACCTATCTTATGGGCGATCACACGCTTCGCTTCGGGGGCGAACACAAACGGAATCAATTCGACACTAACCTGCCGGAAGAACAGGGAATTGAATTCGAAGGGCTGATCAACTTCACCCAGCTGCTGACAACCCAGGTTCCCGAGGCGGATGTCGCTTTGGGGATCTCCGACAAGCAGTTCAATTTTAACGATTGGGGTTTCTACATCACCGACGACTGGCGCGTATCCGACTGGCTGACGCTGAATGTAGGCGTGCGATGGGACCTTTTCGGACTGCCCGTCGAGAAGAACGGTAGGTTTACGAACTTCGACTTTGACCGCGTGGCCGACCCAAACAACATCCTGCCCGGATTCATTCTCCCGAGCAACAGCCAGCCGACCGGGTTCAACGCGATCGACGCCAGCCTTGACTCCATCGCCCGCGCGGATACGAAACACACGTTGAACGGCCTGGACTACAACAACTTCGCTCCGCGGATCGGATTTGCGATCAAGCCTTTCAGGAACGCGAGCACCACTATCCGGGGAGGATACGGGATCTTCTTCGATCGTCCCTCAGCAGGGTTCATCAACACGGTGTACTCGAATTTCCCGTTCTTCACCGACCGGGAGGCCGCGAATCTGTTCAATCCGGATACGGTGCAGGGTTCGACCGCCTATCAAAATGTCGATCCGAACAGACCGTTCATTAACAACCTTCCCTTTTCTGTAGGACTGGCGAGCCTGCTCGACACTACGCCGTACCTTCTGCGTGACAACTCGCTCGGCATCAACACCTCTAGGGGAGCAGAGCCGCTCGAGTTCCGAGCAATAGACCGGGACCTGAAGACGCCAATGGTTCAGCAATGGAACATCGGGATCCAGCAGGAGTTCCTTAAGGATTGGACTGTCGAGGCCCGGTACGTCGGCACAAAGGGGCAGAACCTTCTCCTCGCCATCGGATTCAACCAGCCTTACGACCTTAACGATCCGAACACGCCGGACTACATATACAAGCGCATCAACGATGCCCTCACGGCGGTGTTTCCCGGAGCGCTGCCGGCGCTCATGCCGGGACAGACTGAGCGAGACCGCGGAACGACAACTTCGAATTCGAGCCAGAGGGCGTTCGGCGCCTGCAATCCCGTCTATGCCGGGTCGGCCGGACACCTGCCGTGTGTCGGCGTGCTTGGAGCGGGTGGTGTCGATCTCAATCTGTCGAGCTTCGATTTTGAGGGCCCGAGGGCGATCATTTCGGCGCTTGTCAGGACACCGTACCTCGGCTTCGATCCGACCGACGCGGTCATCCTCAAGTCGATCGGGTACTCGATCTATCACTCCGGACAGTTGACGGTGACACGCAGGTTCTCTAAAGGATTCACCTTCAATGCCTCGTACACACTCTCGAAATCGATCGACATAGGCTCGACCGATCCGGGCAGCACCGCCGCCTCCGGCCGTCCCGACACAGCGAACCTTGGGCTCGTCGTGCAGGGCAATCAGCGGGACCTCAACAGTAACCGCGGCCTATCAGACTTCGACAGGCCCCACAGATTCGTTTCGTCCTTTACCTGGGACTTGCCGAATTTCGGATCCAGATCCAGATTCCTCAACGGGTGGCAGCTCTCCGGTCTCGGTCAGTGGCAGAGCGGTACGCCGTTCTCCATCTTCGCAACAGATTCGGAGTTCGGGGATCCGGTCGCGTCCGGGGGTGCTTTCCTAAGGCAGTACCTGGGGATCATCGCTCTCGTGACTGAACGAAACACTCCTATGGGAGGCGTGTTCCGCGAGGAGCGCTACAACGTAGGAGTCGCAAGCGGAACGATCTTTAACACGGCTTTCGGCAGGCCGAGCATCCGCAGTCTCGACCTTCTGCGACAGCAGGGAGACGACATAACTCAGGCGTACTTCAACATCTGCATGGACCCGAATGACGAGACCTGCGCCCTTGTCTCGCCTCTCGGCGGATTCGGCAATCTCGGAAGGAACGTTCTTCGGGGACCTTCCCAGAAGAGGTTCGACATAAGCCTTTCGAAATCGACCAAGTTCTTCAAGGAGAAGATGGAGCTCGAACTCAAGTGGGACATCTTCAACGTGTTCAACCTTGTGAACTTCGCGAATCCGAATGCCGATCTGAGCGACGAAACGGACTTCGGAAAGATTACGCGGACGGTTGGCGCTCCGCGCGTGATGCAGTTCGGCGCCAAAGTGAGGTTCTGACGACAAAACGGGCTCGAGCGGCGGCGGACATTGGCAGATGGAGCCGCCGCCTGAGGCCGGGAGGAAAGAAATGAGCAAGAGCATAGAAAGAACAAGACTGGTCGCCGCGGTGACCGTTGTTGCCCTGCTTGTCGTCGTCGGACTTGTGGTCTGGAGCGTGATGCAGGAAAGGGCGAACGCCGCGAGGACCGAATCGGAGATCCTGAAAGAGATCGATCAGAACGAACTGGCAGAGGTCCTGAAGAGCGAAGCAACGGCCGATGTTTCGTCGATCCGCGAACTGAACGAGAGCCCCGAAAGGCGGAAGGAGTTCCTTAAAGGGCTTGAGGAGCATCTCGCTCTGGCGGCGCAGGCGCGGCGCGAGGGATACGCGGAGGTCGAAGACTTCAAGATCAACCTCGAATACAAAACGGACATTCTTCTCGGCGATCTTTACCAGGCGAAACTGAGCGAGGGCAAGGACCGGCTGTATGTCGTCCCGCCGGCGGAAATGGAAAAGGTCTGGAAGGACCCTGCAAACGAAGCGCGATACAAGCGGGTAATGGATGCCCTTCTTAGAATTCGCAAGAGGGCGGCAGACGCGAAAGAAGAGAAGGTGCCGGTAACGGCGCCGAAGGGAGAAACGCTCCGAAAATCAAGGGACAACTTCGCAAGGACGAAATTCCTTTCGTCAATGGCGAGGAAAGACAAGGAGTTCATGTCCCAGCCCGCGATACCGCTGAGGATAAAGATCCTCGAAGCGGGGCTCCTGGCAAACGGTTATCTGATTGCGAATTACCCGAGCCTTCTTGCGACCGATGCCGAAGTCGCGAAGTATCTCGCGGATCATCCGGAGTATGACCCGAAGCGGAAATATGAAACGGCCCGCGCGGTGCTCGCAAAGGTGAAAGCAGGCGAGAACTTCGAAGAGCTCGCGAAGAAGTACAGCGAGGACGGACGAAGCTCCCATAGGGGCGGGCTGTACGAGGATGTCGGGATCGGAGCGCTCTGGCCTGAGTTCGAGGAGCGGGTGAAAACTATGAAGCCCGGTGAGATCGCCGGGGAACTGATCGAGACCGAGCTTGGCTGGCACATTCTCAAGTTCGAGGGTTCGGGGTCCGATCCGAAAACCGGCAGATACGTTTTCAGCGTCCGGCATATCGTGCTCCAGAGGAAGTTCGAAGAGCCCGGGAAGAAGCTTCCCGGGATCCCAAGGCCGTTTATGACGCCGGTCGAGATCGCCAGGCAAGAGGTCGAGAGGCAGAAGCGCGAGGCCTTCATTGCCAAGGTCAAGCAAGCGAGCCCGGTCTCGCTACCGGAGGATTTCAAGGTTGAGCTGGAGAAGCCTCGCAAGAGCGGCGTGCCGGCTCCGAAGAACGCGAAGGCCAGGTGAACGGCCTTCCTGAACAATTGGATCGCCGCAGGGCGGAATACGAGACAAGGATATCTTTCAATCAACAATTTTATCGGGTGGTGCGTGGGGTCGCTTCGATTACGAACCAGCCGCAGGATGTTCCACTTAAAGGAGGAAGAATGAGAAGAGTTTTAGGCTTTTTGGGGACGGCAGTCATTCCGCTGGCAGCGGCGTTCAATGTCAGCGCCGGTGTTCCGGTCTGGCTGAATGAGATCGAGGTCGACCCGCCCGTTCAGGTTGGCGACAGATGCCAATACGTGGAGCTCATAGGCGCTCCCAATTCGACGATCGGTCAGGATATCTGGTTCATATCGATAAACAGTGACGCCTCGAACTTCGGGTTCCTGAACGCCGCAGTCGATCTCGGCGGTCTGCAGTTCGGTTCGAACGGGATACTGGTTCTCGACAATACCAACGGCGGCGATTGCCCGAACAGGCCGTTCGACGCCGCGGCGAACGTCGTTACTTACTTCAATCCACTCACGTTGGGCCAGGGCTCGGAAGGCTTCTACCTGGTTTCGACTAACGTAACGCTGACCGCGGGCACCGATCTCGACACGAACGACAACGGCGTTGTTGATATCCTCGACACAGGCCTGTCGAAGGCGGGACTTAACGGCGATTCCTTCTTTTTTCTGGACGGCGTGAATTTCATCTTTAACCCGGAAGAGCAATACAAGTACGGGCCGGGGCCGAACCTGGTCGAGACCTTTCTCGGGGACGTGCCGGACGCCGCGACACGGTTCCCCGGGAACACGGATATCAACAGTGCCGCCGCTTGGTATTCAGGCGAGCTCGCATCCTCGCCCGAGGAAACGGTCGAGTACGCGGCACCGTTCAGTTCCAATTTTCCCGCCGGAGGGATGCTGACGCCCGGCGCGCAGAACGCAGGGTCAAGCGCCGGTTCGACTCTGTTCGACTTCGACGGCGACGGCAAGACCGACGTAGGCGTGTTCAGAAGGAATCCGGGCTCGTTCGCGCCCCTTCGAGGACCGGAAGGAAGCACCTCGCAGTGGTGGATCCTGAACAGCTCGAACCTCGGAACGTTCGCCGCCGCGTTCGGACAGCCCGATGACGTCCCGGTACCCGCCGACTACACGGGTGACGGACGCACGGACATCGCGTTTTTCAGGCCTTCGACCAGCGAATGGTTTGTTCTGAGGAGCGAGGACCAGTCGTTCTTCTCATTCCCCTTCGGAGCCGCAGGCGACAAGCCGGCACCGGGAGACTTCGACGGAGACGGCATAGCGGATCCGGCGGTCTTCAGGCCGAGCATCGGCACGTGGTTCATCTTCCGCTCGTCCGACCAGCAGACCGCTTCGGTGCCGTTCGGCGTCGCCGAGGACCTTCCCACCGTTGCTGACTTCGACGGAGACGGCTCGGACGACATCGCGGTCTTCAGACCTTCGGTCAGCCAGTGGTGGCAGTTCCGAAGCACGGCGGGCATCATCGCCTACCAGTTCGGAGAGACGGGAGATCAGACCGCGGTCGCGGATTTCACAGGCGACGGAGCCGCTGATGTGGCGTTCTTCAGGCCTTCCAATGCGACGTGGTATGTACTCAGGTCCGAAGACAGTTCGTTCTTCGCGTTCCCCTGGGGAGCCACGGGCGACATTCCTGCTCCGGGTGATTATGACGGAGACGGACAGGCCGATCCGGCAGTGTTCCGGGGATCCGACCTGACCTGGTACATCTTCGGATCGACGTCCGGCTTCCAGGCGGTTCAGTTCGGCGCGACCGGAGACGAACCGGCCCCTGCCGTCTATTCGCGGTCTGCACCTAATTAGGCTTGGGCCCTTCCAGGGAGCAGGGGCTGACTGATCCTCCTGCACCTTGCAGAGGCTGTCCGAAAGGGCAGCCTCATTTTTTATACGCTGTCCGGCGCGCCGCATTCCGTGTGGTAACATTCAAAGGCAATTTATGAATCCGACCAGGGAAGAGATAATCGAACGATTCGGAAAGCGCGTTCAGCGCTGCTACGGCTGCCTGATCGCGTTTCATCTTAAGGACATGTACCTTGGCGATGACGTGACCTATTACTGCGAGAACTGCAAGGACGACTCGATGTTCCATTTCGAGCAGTTCTCGCAACTGCTGGACATTTCAAAGCTCCGCGAAGGCTCTGACGAGGAGCACCATCACCATTGAGAAAGAAGGTCAAACTCGAACTGGATTCGCCGGAAGGAATCCGCGAGCTGGATCTCGAGGGCGAGATCAGCTTCGGCCGTACGGAGCTTGCCGACATCGTGATCGACGATCCCGGTCTGTCGAGGATCAACACGACCATCTTCCGCGACAATGAAGAGGTCCTGATCGTTGACGAGGGCTCTTCGAACGGGACCTTCCTGAACGGCAAGCGGATCGAAGGCGAGCCGAGACTGCTGTTCGACGGTGACGAGATAAAGATGGGGCTCGACACCCGCGTAAGGGTCTCGATCGGCGACAAACGGCGGGAAACCGCGAAGCCTGCAGCCGAGGTCGCCGAAGAGCCGCTGCCCGGATCTCCGCCTCCGAAACCAGCGCCAAAGCCCGTTTCCGCTTCCCGCCGACGGTCCGGGGAGACGGAGTTGATCCTGTATGTGGCCCTGGGATCGACGTTCCTCATTATCTTTGGTGCTCTTATCGTTATCTTCATTTTAATGGAACCCGGCGACCCGGAAACCGCGGACGGTACGCCCCGTCGGGAGATGGATTCACGCGCGATGATCCCGATAGCGGTCCAGGATCCGTTCGGCGGCCAGGAACAGGAGGACATCGGCGAGCTTGTCCAGTATTTCGAGGTCCAGGATGACATCGACGTCGCGGACCTGAACGACGTGACCGGATCGGACTCGAACGCGCCGATGGAGGAGAACTTCAATGTCACCGTCGAGTTCTTCAAGAAACAGCAGGCGAAAGCGATGGAAGCGAGGAATGCTCCGACCGGCAACGATCCTCCCGGGCAAAAGATCCCGCCCGAGCTGCGCGGAGACGGCGTTATCAAGCAGAAGGCCAAGCTCCGCGAGATGCTTCAGGAAGGGTACGTCCAGCCGATGGATTACTCGGACCTGGCGAAGAAAAGGATGAGCGGAGAGCTGGTCGAGCTTCCGATGGCGACCGAGTACTGGGTTCTCGAGGTCGGAAGCAGCGCCAACGAAGAACAATTCACCTCGTTCGATTTCGACGACCACGTCAACGCGCCGACGATCACGCCGATGTTCCCCGACTACGTGACGCTGTCGCAGCTTGCGACCAACTTCTCCGGGCACCGGTACGATATGAACAACGGCGCCGACCGCAAGCAGATGAAGCAGAGGATGCTCAGAATGTTCCATCCGCGCGCGCGGCCGATCCTCATAAGTCTCGCGAAGGCGTACCACGCCCGATTCAATCGTCCGCTCCGCGTCACATCGCTCTCGCGGTCGATGGAATACCAGATCCTCCTCAACAAGACCAATGCGAACTCGTTCAAAGTGCGCGGAAAGGGAAGCCTTCCGCCGCACACATCCGGTTGTGCGTTCGACCTTGCCAGAAAGCATATGACCGCCGAAGAGCAGAACTTCGTGATGGCGGAGCTTGCTCGAATGGAGAACGAGGGCATACTCGACGCGCTTCGCGAGGGCAACGTCAACGCCTGTTTCCACGTGTTCATTTACGACGACGGCGTCCCGCCGCAGATGTGAATGCCCAGATTTCGGTAAAACACTCCCATCCCTTAAAATTCAGGTATGCCCGAAGAGCCGAACGGCAATTCTTCAAAGTCCCGCCAGACGCTTACGGGACTTGCGAAGCGGCTCGGCCGCTTGCCGGCCGAGAAACGCAAGGCCGCGATCGAAGCGAGCGCGGCGCTTGCCGCCGTGTCGCTGAAGGTAAGCCGAGCGTTTGTCGAGGCCGTTCCGAAGGCGTCGGAATCGCTTTCGGCTGGAGACCTGCGGGACTGGGCGGAACTCGGCCGGAGGCTCGCGATGGCCGACGCCGACTCCGGAGTGGAGTTCTTCGAGAAGGGCGTTGACGAACTTGAGGCCCTGGAGCCCGCCGCCAGGGAACTCGCTTTCCGGATCGCTACGCGCCAGCTGCTTCTGTCCAGTTCTACGGCGCTTGCCACATACGCAAGGATCCCGGAGCTTGCCGAAAGGGTCGGGGACCGCCGCCTCTTCACAAGGATCCTGGATCTCGGATCCGAGATCGCCAATCGTTCCGCCAAGCACAGCGCGGATTTCCTTGAATCGACACCGGCGGTCGCGGACGCGCTTTCCGGTTTTGGAGACGACCGCGAAATAGTCGCGGACGCGGTTCTTGACTTGGCAGGGGCTTTCGCCGAAAGGACCGGCGGGATGACCGCCGATCTTTGGATCGGGCTGCCGGATGTGCTTCGGGATCTTTCGGCGCACGACGCGGAGCGCCTGATGCGGCGCGGGACCGAGTTTCTGGAGTATGGCGGAAGCGTGACGCTTCACTTTGTCACTGCGGGCGGATCGACGCTGCGGCGGCACGAAGAGGTCTTCGACGAATGGTGCTCGGCGGCGGAACAGTTCGGCGCGCACGGAAACGCGGTGCTGATCACGTTCCTTAGGCTCGGTCCGGGATTCTTCAGGAACATCTCCGGACTGAAGAACAGGGAAGATGCCGGCAGGATCTCGAGACGCGTGCTGGAACTGATCGGAAAGATCGCGGAGACGGACGCCGAAAGCGCGCTCGCCGCATTCAAGTCCAGCTCAAAGGCGCTTCGCAAGGTTTCTCTCGATCAGTTCGAGGAATGGGTGGAAACCGGCCTCGAATCGAAGCAGGACGCTTCGGCAAAGGCCCGCCGATCGTTCTTCGCTCTCGAGACCAGGCATTCGAACGAGCTTCTCAACGAGGCGCAGGAAGGGCTTCCGCTCGACCGTGTGCAGACTATCCTGAGGATCTACATCGAGGGCCTGACCGGAAAAGAGGTCGAGATCGCGCCGCTTTCGGCAATGCCGCAGGAGTCGAGGATCGGCGACGGAAAGACCATCTACCTTCCGGCAAAGGTCGACGAGTTCAAGGACGAGGAGACGGACTTTCGCCTGTACAAGGTTCTCGCCGCGCACGGCGCCGGCCAGATCGAATTCGACACCTTCGCGCGCGGAACACCGGAGCTGAAGGCGGCCTTCGACGAACTTGCGGATTTCTTCGAGGCCTCCGCCGAGCAGCTCGACGCTTTCTCGCTCGCCGGATACATCGAGGACGTGCAGAAAGGCGAGACCGCGCTCTCTGAAGAGGAGTACCTGGAAGAAGCGAGGAAGAAGCGCAGCCGCTTTCCGAAGGGCGGCGGCTATCGAGAGGTCCTGCGCCGCTTCCCCGAACCCGGGCTGGCGGGAAAGATCTTCGGGACGATGGAGAACGCGCGGATCGACCGGCGCCTGAGGCAGACCTACCGCGGCCTTGTGAAGGACCTGGACCTGATGGAGGACATGCTGAGGGAGAAGCGCCCTTACATATTCGATCTTCCGATGGAACAGGTGCCGTTCGAGCTCCTGTTCCAGATCACGATGTGCGGCGGCGCCACAGAGGACGCGAAGCACTTTTACGGTCAGATCGTTTCGGAGATCGAGACCGTGATCGAACAGTTCCTCGGCGGCCGCGACACGACCGTCGCCGATTCGGTCGTGGCCACAAGCCGCGTCTACTCGCTTTTCCAGAACGTGACGTCCGAAGACCGGCAGACCGACGAGCCGGAGGACAGTGACGAAAAGGGCGACCGCGCCGAAGAGGACGAGCGCGGCGAAGCGGTGACCGAATCGCAGATCAAGCGGGAGGAAAGGCCCGAGGAAACGAAGGACATACGCGACCTTTTCAACGCGTGGAACACGCTGGACGAGGAAGACGGGGACAATCGCGACCTCCAGAGCCAGGAGAACTGGTCATTCAACGAGATGCCGGAGCAGCCGCTCGAGCCGGGCGACGAGGCCTTCAGCTACGACGAATGGGACCGCGAGCTTGCCGACTTCCGGACGGGATGGTGCCGCGTCATCGAAAAGCACGTGCGAAAGGGCGACCGGAACTTCGTGGAGCTCGCACGCAGCCGCTACCGCGGCGTTATCTCGTCCGTAAGGCATCAGTTCCAGCTGATGAAGCCGGAGAACCTCACGCGGATCAACCGCGAGCTGGACGGCGAGGATTACGATCTGAACGCGGTCATCGACCACATCGTGGACCGCAAGGCGGACGGACACCAGTCCGAAAGGCTCTACACGAAGAGGCTCCGAAGGGAACGCGACGTAGCTGTCTCGCTTCTGCTCGACCAGTCGTCATCTACTGCGAGGACGATCACGCGGAACCCGCTCCAGCCGTACACGCATCCGGGCCGAAGGATCATCGAGATCGAGAAGGAAGGCCTTGTGCTTATGAGCGAGGCGCTCGAGGCGGTCGGCGACATTTACTCGATAAACGGGTTCACGTCCGAAGGCCGGCGCAACGTCAAGTTCTATGTTGTCAAGGGTTTCGACGAGAAGTACTCGGAAGAGGTCGAGCGAAGGATCGGCGGGATCACATTCCAGAACAACACCCGGCTCGGCGCGGCGATCCGGCACGCGACGGCCAAGCTGAACGCGCAGGAATCGAGGACGAAACTGCTCATCATCCTCACCGACGGCAGGCCGTATGACCACGATTACGGCGACGCGAAATACGCGAAAGAGGACGTGAGGGAGGCTCTGACGGAAGCGAAGATCGTCGGGATCACGCCGTTCTGCATCACTATCGACCGCGATTCGGAGCAGGAACTTAAGGACCTCTACGGCGAGGTCGGCTACACGATCATCGACGACGTGCTGCTTTTGCCGGAGAAGCTGCCGGCGATATATCGAAGGCTGACGTCGTGAGCGGTGAGCAGTGAGCCGTTTAGAGCAGCGCTCTGCGCTGCATCGGCGGGACGATCGGAACGCCCGTGTCCCGCGGGCATTGAGCCCATCGCGCGAACCCTTCCCGTGAAAGCACCGCCAAGCGGCCGTGAAATCGATCGCAGAGCACGCAGAGAGAAATCGGACACAGATAGACACGGATGCTTTCATTGACCAATGCTCATTGACCATTGACCAATGCGAATTGACCACTGACCACTGAAAAGCGCCATCGGCGCGAAATGTTGATAGCAACAGGCATCCTCGAGATACCCGGCTCCGTAGGAGCCAAATGTCTGTAGTCGCGCAGCGACGGCCTGCTTTTAGCCGTGGGTGGAGCGAAGCGGAACCCACGGTAGGCGTCGCATCTTCCGCGCATCGCGAAGCGATTGCGTGATCCGGACGGCTACCGTCTTGGTGATCGGCTCGCTCCCTGACGGTCGCGTTTCCGCCTTGGTTCACGATGTCTGCCAGAGTTCGCGCTTCGCGATCGACGCAGGTCAAGGCACCGATCTAAACTGTGTTCCTTGATCCTTGATGCCTGACAATTGGAGACTGATTTCTTGCCTTTTAACCTCTTTTCCCCCATTATTTACCCGCATTTCCAATAGTCCCCAATGACCGAACGCCAGATCAGCACCGCCGGGATCGTCGTGAAGCCGAACCATCGGAAAGCGTGGGCGTCCGCCTGCGAGCTCGCCGAATGGTTTTCCGAACGAGGCGTGTCGATGGTCGCCAAACCGCGTCAGGAGGCTGAAGTGGCGGGACTCGAGAGCGAGATCACCGAGAAGTTCGGCGGTGCGGACCTGATCGTCGTCCTCGGCGGCGACGGCACTATGATCTCCGCCGCAAGGCTGATCGGAAACAACGAGCCGCTTGTCCTGGGCGTGAACTACGGCGGACTCGGATACCTGACCGAGCAGAGGATCGAGGAGATGCTGCCCTCGATCGAGGCGGTCCTGGAAGGGAACTACAAGGTCGAGCGCCGCGTGATGCTCGAGGCGGAGCACGTGCGCGGCGGTGAGAGGCTGGCCAGAGGCCGCGTCCTGAACGACGTCGTGATCAACAAGGCCGCGCTCGCGAGGATCATCGAGATCGAGGTCGAACTGAACGACCTCCACGTAAACTGTTTCCGTGCCGACGGCCTGATCGTGTCCACTCCGACGGGCTCGACGGCATACAATCTCTCCGCCGGAGGCCCGATCGTCTATCCGACGATGAACGCCGTCGTCATCACGCCGATCTGTCCGTTCACGCTGACGAACCGGCCGATCGTGATGCCTGACGATTCGGAGATCAATCTGATCCTCAACGAGGGAAGCGAGGACGTCGTGCTGACGCTCGACGGTCAGATCGGCCACGAGATGCGCGCGGGCGACTCGGTCCGTATCCGCAAGAGCGCGACGACATTCAACATGGTCCAGTCGCCGAACCGGAACTACTTCGACGTGCTGAGGAACAAGCTGAAGTGGGGGAGATGAGCGGCGCGCAGCCCGGGAGGACTGAGGGCCCAGGACTGAGGACTGAAAGGAGAGGGCTGAGGGGAAAGGACTGAGGTCTGAGGACTAAGGGCCGAGGCCGGGCAAACTCTCTCTCATTTTGTCGAAAATCGATTACTACACGGATTGTGGGAGTCCGTTGGCTGAAGGGTCATGAATCTCCCACAAGCGATCACATTTTCGATTTCTGTGGGAGAAAGGAGCATCTCCCAATGACAGAACGCATTGAACGGTTCGAAGACCTGATCGCATGGCAGAAAGCCCTGAAACTCGCATCCCGGATCTACGAGATTACGGGTGACGGCGATTTCGCGAAGGACTACGGTTTGCGCAACCAGATCCAACGCGCCGCGGTTTCGATAATGTCGAACTTCGCCGACGGTTTCGAGCGCAGCCGTCCGGCGGAATTTGCGCAGTTTGTTTCTATAGCCAAGGCATCTTGTGCAGAAGTAAGATCCCAGTTGTACTTGGCATCGGACGTCGGGTACATTACCCGCGATGAACTTGCTGAGTTGATGAGGGATTCGCGAGAAGTCGGTCGGATTCTAGGCGGACTCCGACGGGGCATCGAAAAACGGAAGAGTGTGAGTTGAGATATTCCAGCGATTCCGTAGGCACGTACTTAACTTGCTTTCCCTTAATTTGATTGATAAAGGACTGAGATAAGAACCAATCGAGTTCTAGTAACGATCTCAGTCCTCAGTCCTTTCCACTCAAAACTATGGCCGAAGAAAAAGACCTACGCGAAGACGAAGAACTCCCTCCCGACGAATACGAGCGGGAACTGACGACCGACCTTGACGACGATACTCCGGACAAGCCGAAGGGGATCCCGCTTCATACCAAGATCCTGATCGGGCTCGTATTTGGTGTCGTCGCAGGGCTTATCGTCAACTGGACAATGGGCGGCGAGGATCCGCGCGTGGTCTCGATAGTCGAGAACTTCTCGCGCCCGATCGGCCAGCTGTTCCTGAACCTCCTGCTGATGATCGTCGTGCCGCTTGTATTCGCCTCGCTTGTGGTCGGAGTCGCGGGCATCGGCGACATACGCAAGCTGGGCCGGATCGGCGCCAAGTCTTTCGGCTACACGCTGATCATCTCGGCGATCTCTGTCGTGATCGGTCTGACGCTTGCGAACACGATCGAACCCGGAAACCGGATGGATCCCGCTACGCAAGAGGCCTTGAAAGCGAAGTACAGCACCGAGGCCGGCGAGCGTGTTACCGGTGCGATGGCGGCCACTGAGTCGGATACGCCCCTGATGTCTGTAGTGAAGACGATCGTCCCGAGCAACGTGTTCAACTCGATCGCGGGCACGAACCCGAACATGCTGCACATAATGTTCTTCGCCCTGATCGTCGGCATCGCGATAACCCTTGTGCCGGACTCGGTGACCGATCCGTTCGTCAGTTTTATGGACGCGGTGTTCCAGATAACGGCGAAGATAATCGACATAATAATGAAGTTCGCGCCGTACGCCGTGGCGTGTCTGCTGTTCAACAACATCGCGCTTTTCGGGCTCGAACTGCTGCAATCGCTGGCGTGGTTCGTCGGGACGGTCCTGCTCGGCCTTGGTATCCATTTCTTCATCGTCTACTCGATCTCGGTCAAGTATCTTTCCAAGATCAGCCCGCTCGAGTTTTTCCGACGGGTTCGGACGGTGATCCTTACGGCATTTTCGACGAGTTCTTCGAACGCGACGCTTCCGACCGCGATCCGCGTTTCCGAGGAGAATCTTGGAGTACCGAAGGATATCAACCGGTTCGTCCTGACGGTCGGCGCCACCGCTAACCAGAACGGGACCGCCCTTTACGAAGGCGTGACGGTCCTGTTCATCGCGCAGCTTGCGGGTTTCGATATGACTCTGACCACGCAGCTGATGATCGTGTATCTGGCGATCCTGGGAGGCATAGGCACGGCGGGAGTTCCTTCGGGCTCGATACCGTTCATCATCGGTATCCTGGCTATGATTGGCATTGATCCGGCTCTGATCGCGATCATCATCGGCGTCGACCGTATACTCGATATGTGCCGCACGACGCTGAACGTCGTCGGCGATATCACGGCGGCGACTTACGTGGCCCGTTCGGAAGGCCACGAACTGCTGAAGAACGTGAGGCAGACGGAGCTGGCTTAGTCTCAGTACTGAGATAAAAGGACTGAGGACTGAGAAAGGACTGAGAGGAAAGGGCTTAGGACTGAGATAAGAATTTGACACTTAGTCGGGCGTTTGGCACGTTCCTCAGTCCTCAGTCCTCAGTCCTCAGTCCTCAGTCCTCATCACTCATCACTTTCGATATGTTCCCCCTCGGCGACGACAACACAGACGTGATCATCATCCCGTGGGTGAACTACATCTTCCTCGCGGTGAATGTCCTTGTGTTCGTGTTCCTTCAGGGGCTGGGAGGGAATGATTCCTTCACGTACGCCTTCTCGCTCGTACCTCGCGAGATTGTCGACGGCGTCGATCTTGCGGGGCCACAGCTGATCGAGATCGGCCGGCAGACGGCGCAGATCGACCACGTCGCCACCCCGCTTCCTGTCTATTTCAACTTCCTCAGCTCGATGTTCATGCACGGCGACATAATGCATCTCGCCGGCAATATGCTGTTCCTTTGGATCTTCGGGGATAACATCGAGAACCTGATCGGGCACATCCGGTTCGCGATCTTCTATTTGCTTTGCGGATTCGCGGCGGCCCTGGCGCAGATCGCGCTGTCGCCGGATTCGATCATCCCTATGCTAGGCGCTTCCGGCGCGATATCCGGCGTGTTGGGAGGCTACGTCCTTCTTTTCCCGCAGAGGAAGGTTAAAGCGCTTATTTTCCGTGTGTTCACGACCGTGCCGGCGTGGGTCGCGCTCGGCATCTGGATCGGCTATCAGCTGATCCTCGGCTTCCTGACTCCCGCGGGAACCGGCGGCGTGGCATACGCGGCGCACATCGGAGGCTTCATCGCGGGCGTGGCGATGATCAAGATCTTTGCAATAGGGCGGCGGTGATTCTGTAGGGGCGGGACCTGTGCCCGCCCGGGTTCTCGGAAATCACCACAGAGCCCACAGAGAACACAGAGCAAGAAAGTCACTTGATTTCAGCGCCATCGGCGCGAAATGCTAATAGCCTGCAAGACCGCCCGACCCTTCTGAGCGCCGTAGGCGCGACACGTCTGTAGAATCGGATCCCAAATGGAATTTCCGAGTCGCGTAGCGACGACCGGTCGCGACGCCGCTGACGCGGCTGGGGCTGGCTTTGTCTCGCCACCCGTGGCCTGAAGGCCACGGCTAAGCTAATTCTGTCGCTACGCGACGCGGTTGCGAATGTTCTGAGTTTTGCGTCTTCGCGCCTCTGCGGTTGATCCGATCTGTCGCCGCTGAAGCGGCTCGGGGTAATTTCGGGACTGCGCGTGCTACAGACATGTCGCTCCTACGGAGCTTAAGAATTGCCTGTCGGCCGAATGCTATTAACATCGCGCTCCTATGGAGCGATTCATCGTTCAATGGGCAATGATCAATGAATTCAGATTCCTCAGTCCTTCAATTTCCCTACCAGTTCCTTCACCCGTCTTTCGAAGTAATCCCGGTTCGCAAGATCGAACTCCTTCGCCAAAGATGCCGCTTTTCTAGCCGCCTCCAGCGCTTCCTTAAGATCGCCTTTCTTCTCGAGGCCCTCTGAGAGGCTGTCCCAGGCGTTCGCGGAGTACGGATTTTCCTTAACATTCCGGCGAAACAAAACGATTGCCTCGTCCGTTCTGCCCTGCGCCAGAGCCTCGTACGCGAACTCGTTCACTACACTTTCGGGTACCGGGAGGGTCCATCCGACAGTCTCGGAAACTTTTTTGAAATGCTCTTCCGCGTAGGCAAATCCTTTCGGGATATCGTCGTTGTGAAAGTGGTAACCCTCAAAGAGCCTTCGAAGTGCGTCGATCTGAGCGAGCAAAGCCATTCCGGAATGCGTCTCTCCGGGAAACGGCCGCTCGAACCAACGGAACCCTTTCGGCGACTTTGTCTTCAGGGTCTCGACGAGCTTGTTGTAATCCTCAAGCGGCCTCCCGAAGTCGTCAGATCTCGCGACATAAAGAAAATTCTTCAACGCCGGGGTCTTCTCGAACGAAGCCTCGAGCGACCGCTGAGGAAGGTTGTCGTCCCAGTCGAGGCTCGGTGCCAAAGCCATGTACGCCTTGAAAAGCGAAGGCTCGCCCGTCAGGCAGTACAGCACGAACTGCCCGCCTGCCGAATGCCCGGACAAGGCACGGAATCCGTTGGTTCGGAAAGACTTATCGATCTCAGGGATGAGCTCTGAAGAGAGAAACTTCTTGAAGTTCTTCGCGCCGCCCCCGCCGATCCACATCTCCGGCCAGTCGGTCTGTGTGAAATCGCGTACCCGGACTGTACTGTCGATCCCGACCACTATCATCTCCGGGATCTCGCCGTTCCTTGCCAGAAAATCCGCGGAGACTGCCGTATGCAGGAACTGTGTCTGGCCGTCGAGAACGTACAGCACTGGATACCTGCGGTCCTTTGCCCATCGGTAGCTCTCGGGAACCTGGACCTTGTATGTGCGCCTTTCGGAAAGGACGTTTGAGTTGATCTCGTGAGAAGTCCCGACTGTGGCCTGAGCCGCGGCGGCGATGGTGAAGCAAAGGAACGCCAGAAGGGTCACCAAAACGGAGCGGAAGCAGGTATTCATATTCGTTTGATTCGAATCGCGTTGAATGATCGGGACGCCAATGAACCGGCAGACTTCTTCCGACCGGGATCGCGGAACAATTCATCGGTCAATGTTCAATGGGCAATGATCAATGAAATGCCCACGGCTGCCGCTTCGGGTTCCGATACGTAAGCCCAAGGACTATATTCGAGCCGCCAGCGGCTCGCTGCACGCGGGACGCGTGCGTTCCGGCAGTCCTCAGTCCTGCATTCACACCCGGACGGTCACCTTCAGGTACGTAGCCGGGATCGAGGTCGAGCCGTTCGCGCTTCTGTTCTGCGCGTTCGCCATCTCGATCAGCTCCGCGTGAAGCGCGTCTTCCTTTCCCTGGCTCCTTGCCGCGTCGTAGGCGTTCATCGTAGGCCCGTACCACGTCCTCATCGAGTCGATGAAATCTGCCGGAGACCTCTCATCGGACTTGAAAGTGAACACGCCCTTTTCGGTCGCGATATTCTCCGCGGGGATTCCCGCCGCTTCGAAACGCTCGATGATATGCGACTCGACGCCCCACGTCATAGGGCTGACGAATCCCTCCGGCGGAGGAGGCGAATAGGCGGAACCGATCTGCAGCAAAAGAGAAACGAAAGATGTCTGGTCGCCCGGGATCCAGTTTCCCATCACGATGCGCCCTCTGGGTTTCGTAACGCGGACCATTTCCTTCGCGACGTCGAACGGATCCGGCGCGAACATCGCGCCGAAGCAAGAGTGCACAAGGTCGAACGAATCGTCCGCAAGGTCGCGAAGATCGCGCGCGTCGCCTTCCTGGAATCTTACGTTGGTCAGACCGGCCTCTGCGGCACGTCTGTTTCCTTCCGCAACGAGATTGCTCGCGATGTCGACTCCGAGCACATCGGCGCCGAGCTCGGCCAACGGAAGCGCCGTCGTTCCGTCGCCACATCCGAGTTCAAGAACCTTCATCCCGGGCGTGATGCCCAGACCTTCCGCGACTTCGCGGCCCGAATCGCGCATATATGCGGCGATCTCAGAGAAGTTGCCCTTCTCCCACAAAGCTTTATTAGCGTTCATTTTTGCTCCTTACACGAGGGATGGATTATAGAAATTATTTCCATAAAGTGAAGCGGAAAAGCGGTTCGGATCAGGACAAGAAAAGTGGGAAATTGATCGGGATCAACAGAGCGGGATCGGGGATTGGGTGGATATGAGGTATGAGGTGTCAACAGATCGTGCGTAGGCACGGGCGTAGATCCGGAACGCGAGCGGAAGGGCTTTGATTCTTCATTGCCCAATGAACATTGACCAATGATTTGCGCCATAGGCGCAAAATGTTGATAGTCAGCCGGATCCTCTGGCCTTGCTTGCGCCATGGGCGCAACATGTTAATAGCTAGTCGGGTCACCATACGCTCTTGAGCTCCGTAGGAGCGACACATTTGTACCAACGAAAGCCAATACAGACCCCGAGTCGCGTAGCGACGGCCGGTCGCGACGCCGCTGACGCGGCTGACAATTGGAAGGGCCCGACGCCCGTGGCCTGAAGGCCACGGCTAAGCTAATGCTGTCGCTACGCGACGGTCAGTCCGCTGGGTCGCATCGCCTTTCTAGCGCCATCGGCGCGATATGTTAATAGCCGCCAGAACCGCAAAGAGATCTTAGCGCCGTAAGCGCGACATGTCTGTAGCAACGAAACCCAAGAAAGACCCCAGGTCCCGTAGCAACGGCCCGACCGTCTCAGCCGAGAATCGCCGAGACAAGAAAGAAGGCCGCTATCAGGATGGGAATACCGACGATGATCGCGACGATCACCCAAACCGTTTTCGCTGCGGAGATAACTCCGATCTGTTTTTGCGCTTCGACGGGCTCGAGATGCAGAAGGCTCGCGTCCGGACGCAGGGAAGCCAGCATTTCGATCACCCGTACGAAAGCCTCGTCTCCTTTCGAAACAAACAGACGCTTCTTCCCCGGCCGCCCGCCGTCGTCATAAGAAAAAATGAACTCTGAATCGTAAGAGTTATCTGGTGCGAGTTTCGCCCCGGCGAGGTTCTGTGCGCCTATCGTCGGCACCAGGCAGAACTGCCTGAGGCCGGCGACAGGGATATCGATGATCCGCTCCTTGTCAGCGAGTCCCTTGCCTTTGGTTCGAACACGAAGCCGCTCAGAGGTCAGGACGATCTCGGCGCTCGACGTGGAATGATCGATCGAATAGGTGACCTGGTCCTCTGACATCGTGCAATTCCTCCGTCGGCGGGCTGATTCGGGCAGAGAAGAATAGCACGAAAACGGGGAACTTATGGGAGAAAGAGAGCGGTTCTACTCAATGGTCATTGTTCAATGGGCAATGATCAATGCTGCAAGCCCGCCGGTCGGCCGAATGCGATTAACATCGCGCTCCAATGGAGCGATTCATTGGCCAATGTGCAATGAGAATTGATCACACGTGCTGATCTATCAGGATCGTGTTCCCGTCAGGGTCCGTGACCATAAAGCTCGCCGGGCCCGACTCGCTCTCGATATCCGCCCCCGCATCGACTCCGTTCACCCGGAGCGACGCCTGGATCTGACGGGCGTCCTCGAACGACTCAAGGTTCTGCGCATCCTGATCCCAGCCGGGATTGAAGGTCAGGATGTTGCCCTCGAACATCCCCTGGAAAAGGCCTATGTTCGTGCTTCCGTTCTTCATTATCAGCCAGCCCTGGTCCTCCTCTCCGTGATATACCTCGAACCCGAGGTTCTCGTAGAACGCTTTTGACGCCTGCAGGTCCTTCACCGCGAGGCTCACCGAAAAGCAACCTAGTTTCATAATTTCTCCTATTCGTGTCAGTAGCCCGCGCGTCAGCAAGGGCGAAGAAACGGAACGCAACAATTGGAACCCGGAGCGCCAGCGACGGGCATAACAAAAGAGGCGACCGTGTCAGTAGCCCGCGCGTCAGCAAGGGCGAAGATGCAGACCGCAACAATCGGAACCCGGAGCGCCGGCGACGGGCATAAAAAAAGAGGCGACCGTGTCAGTAGCCCGCGCGTCAGCAAGGGCGAAAATCCGAAATGCAAGCGAAGTGCAGTCTCTGGCGACGAAAGTCATTACCCTATCGATTCAACCGGAGTGACGTTTACAATCTCTGCTTTCTTGGCCCGGAACTCCCCTGCCAATCCGTAACAAGGACCGATGTCCACACGGACGACGGGCGCCCCATTTTCGCTGCCATCAAGAAGTTCAAACGAAAGCCCGGATATGACGTTCTGGTTGTTGAGTCCGCCAATCTCCAGATCCGAAATACCTTCAAAACGAAAATGCACTATTGATTCGTTGTCCTGATCGTATGGGCCGGTTCCCGTCAGATCGTTTTTGATCGTCCATGCGCGGAGCACCAATTCAACAGAGGTGCTGCTCGCGTCGTTCTTCCCGTGTTCTCCGCGTTCGAGAAGGACCCGGAGTATCTCCGCGTCGTGGAAGCTGGGCCACCTGCCGAAGGCTTCAGTTACCTTCTC
This sequence comes from Aridibacter famidurans, assembly GCA_024103495.1. GTDB lineage: Bacteria > Acidobacteriota > Blastocatellia > Pyrinomonadales > Pyrinomonadaceae > Aridibacter > Aridibacter famidurans. The sequence continues at coordinate 8,987 of JAGFIQ010000179.1, read as the reverse complement.
GTGGCCGATAATGAACTCGTAGGGCTCCATCTGCTCGTAGTCGAAACTTTACTAAGGCGTCATTCACGCCGGACGCGTACGTTCCGTTTCTCAGTCGTCAATCCTTCTCGATCAAGACTCTAAAACCCTTACGCGCTGCCATTTACATGGAGATTGAAGAATTCCTTTTTCGCGGGGTCGTACTCCACTCCCCAGAACGCCGACCCTCCGTCGCAGACTTCCACCGCATGCTGGCGCCAATCAATGTCAGTTATATTTTTAAGCGTATCGCTATATCCGATTGGAAAGGCATTGATATAAATGAGCTTTCGACCCTCAACAATTATTCCGGCGTACTGCAAGTGGCTCTCTTCAATTTTCAATTCCTTTGCGATCTCGGGTAAATAAGAAACCTTCAACTTCCTGATCTCGTTCAGTCTTGATTCCATTTCTGCGATCTCCGCGTCGGACGGCAGCCAGGTTCCCTCGATCTTGCTTGGAGCAGGTCGCGAACACTGCTCCAACAATGCCTCGGCCTGTTCGCCTTTCAATACTGTAGTCCTTTCGCGCTTTGGATATGGAGTCGGGCTGGCGTCGATTGAGGAGGAAGTACTCCAGGTTGTGCATGCAGCGACCAGGAGGGCGATAGTTAGAGAGAAGATCAGGTGCTTCACGGTGATTATCACTCCTTCAGAATTTCAGCCATTTCGCTAAAGCGGTTTGATACGGGTGTTGCCGATCATCCGAGGCCTGAAGGTCACGGCTAAGATACGTCATCACTACACGATCCTAAGACCTCAGTCCCATACCCTCATCTCTTCTTATTATGCCCGTCGCTGGCGCTCCGGGTTCCGATTGCTTGCCATTCTTCCACAGTCCCAATCTTGCCCTTGCTCACTTGCGGTATAGACACTTCGCTGCGCTCACTGCACGCGGGACCCGTGCGTTCCGATTCTCAGTATTGGTCCTCACTTCGGATCAAGCGACATAATGTAGTCGTAGCTCTCGTTCAGGAGCTCGGCAAGTTTGTCCGGTTCTTGCCAGATGCTTTCGGGCATCAGTACATAGCCTTTCATCGTCGCGCCATAAGACTTGAAATAGTCCGTGTCCAGCTCCTCGATGTATCTCTCCTGAACTTCCTTCGAAAACCTTATCCCAAGCTCCGCGTCCTTGTTCAGCTGCGAAAACATGTGTCCGTTGGCCGAAGTGTAAGGCATCGTCTTTCCCTTCCTCTCGAACCTGGGACAGTTCGCCACTACCTCGTCATAGATCTTAAGTCTTTCGTCTCTGGTACTCATAGATTTTCGGAAGCAAAAACCCTAAATCACTGGTGTCAGCAGCCCGCGCGTCAGCGTGTCAGTAGCCCGCGCGTCAGCAAGGGCGAAAACAAGGAGCGCAATAATCGGAACCCGGAGCGCCAGCGACGGACATGACATCGGTCATTGCTCAATGAGCATTGTCCGATGACCAGCGCCATCGGGGCTACATGTCAAAAGTACCGAGGATCGACAACCGATCTTAGCTCCGTAGGAGCGACATGTCTGTAGCAATAGAAGACAGAACAGATTTCAAGTCGCGTGGCGACGGCAGATCACACAGCCGCTAAAGCGGCTGGGAGCGGATTGGCCGCGATTCCCGTGGCCTGAAGGCCACGGCTAAGCTAATGCAGTCGCTGACGCGACGCTCGGTCCTCAGCCCTGCTCTCTCGGTACTGACACTTGATCCCTGATCAATGACACCTGGGCCAATAGGTCATACGGTCAACGTAAATCCGCCGTCAGGTGTCAGCGTCTGGCCCGTGATGTAACTGGCGTCTTCGGAACAAAGAAATGCGATCGTCCGGGCTATCTCTTCCGATTCCCCCGCGCGCTTGAGATGGACGCTGTTGGCCAGCACCATATCGAACAGCTCATTTCCCAGAACTCCGCGAATACGTTGATGCATTGGCGTTTTGACAAAGCCGGGACATACGATATTCACCCTGACGCCCTGCGGTGCGAATTCGGCGGAAGCGCTTGTCGTCAATCCGATCTGACCGTGCTTCGACGCCACATAGGCGGCGCCGCCGGCGAATCCTAGAAACGAATTCACCGAACCGACGTTGACGATCGAACCCCCGTTTCCGGCTTTGAGCATCGCCTCGGCTTCGTACTTGATGCAGAGATAATTTCCTTTCAGATTAATGTCCAGGACCCGGTCCCAATCGTCCTCGGCAAGATCTATCAGGGAAGAAACCTGTCCCTCGATTCCGGCGTTGTTCACCGCGTAATCGAGGCGGCCGTAAGTTTCGATCGCGTGTTCGACCATCCGCCTGACGTCTTCAGCCTTCGAGACGTCCGTTTTGATGGCGGACGCCTTTCCGCCTGCGGCCTCGATGCCTTCGACGACTCCTTTCAACTCTTCTTCGCGCCTCGCGGCGACTACGACGCTCGCGCCTTTTTCGCCGAATAGTTTAGCGGTCGCCCGCCCGATACCGCTGCTCGCGCCTGTTACGAGCGCTACCTTCCCGTTCATATCTTCCATGTTCGTTATTCTTCCTTATTCTGACCTTTTCTCTCCGGATTCCCGGACGCCTGATTCGTGATGCCGCTACGCGGCTGGGAATTATTTGTAGGCTTTGCCCGCTACAGACATTTCGCTCCCACGGAGCGGTTCATTGGTCAACGTTCAACGGGCAATGACCAATTGCGCGCGCATTGATCGCGCTCCACATTCTCGCCCTCGCTGACGCTCGGGCTACGGACACTGCACGCGGGACGCGTGCGTTCCGAGATTCGCCCCTTCAGTCCTGCTTGTACAGAACCAACAGTTTGCTCTGCGGATTCGGCAAGTAGTTCTCAAAAAATCCGGCGCCATACTCTTCCAGTCCTTCTTCACTGATGAAAGGGTCGTGCCATTCCGGTTCGAATCCCGCCTCTCTCGCGATGTCGTTCACGAAGTCCCGGTGCCATCGGCGTAACCCGATCGTTATCTCCCGTTCCTTTTCAAGGCCTCCGGGATGGAACGTCATCACCGCGCCGTTCTCCTTAGGCGCGGCCGAAAAGTAATAGGCGAACTTCTTCTTTGAGTCTTCGGGATCGTGTATATCGAGATCGAACTCGGGGTTCGCTACCATCGTGACGAACCGGCCTGAGTCCGTAAGCAGGCTGTGGACCCTGCCCAGGACGCCCGCGATCTCTTCGCCGCTTTCGAGGTAATGCAGAAGGTGGATCGCGGTAACGATGTCGAAGCGCCGGCCAAGATCGAGGTCTGACGCGTCGCCCGCGAAATACTCGATCCCGAGCGGGTCCGCGTCTTCGATCGCCTTGGCTTTCTCGATCTGCATCGGCGAGAGGTCGATGCCGACGACCGGATCGGCCCCCGCTTCCTTTCTGAACCGGCGTGTGTAGAATCCGTCGCCGCAGGCGAGGTCGAGAAGCGTCTTGCCTCGCACGTCGCCAAGGGCTTTGAAGATCACTGGATCCTGGCAATGGCGATGGTAAAGCGCCATGTTCGCCATTCCTTCTTCGTACAGGCCCGCGAGTTGGGCTTCGTCGAAATCCTGCCGGGTTTTTGAATGACGGGGTTCTGTGGGTTGGTTATCTGTCATTTGTTTATGCCCGTCGCTTGCGCTCCGGGTACCGATTGGGCCCGTCGCTTGCGTTCCGGGTACCGATTCGTGCCGCCTGCTACAGACATGTCGCTCCTACGGAGCTCAGGTGCCGGACGCGAACCGAATGCTATTAACATGTCGCTCCTACGGAGCTATTCATTGGTCAATGATCGATGGGCATTGGTCAATTGTAAATGGTCAATGGTCAATGCGCATTGGTCAATGAGCATTGGGCAATGATCGATGCTCCAGGCCTCCTGTTACCCTTCGCGTCCGCAGCGCCGTAGGCGCGTCATGTTAATAGCACGGAAAACCGCCGAGAGATCTTAGCTCTGTAGGAGCGACATGTCTGTGGCAATCGACCCGTGGCGAGATCAGGAGTCGCGTAGCGACGGCCGGTCCGCACGCCGCTACGCGGCTGAAAAACATCGACGCTGTCACCGTGGCCTGAAGGTCACGGCTAAGTTAATGCTGTCGCTGACGCGACGCGGTTCTCAGTCCTCAGTCCTTTCCTCTCAGTCCTTGCGGGTCGGGACGCGTGCGTTCCTCCATTGCTCGATGATCGGTGACCATTGATCATTGAAAACTGATCCACTCCGTAGGAATGTCCGGCCGGGACAGCGTGATCTTCGTCTCGGACCTAAAGAACATTCCTCGCGCATCCAGCGCGTATTCCGCGGTCAGCTTCGCGAGATGCGGCTCGTTCGCCTTCTGCGAGAGATGCGCCAGCACGATGTCTCTCGCCGAGCCGTCGTAGTCCTCCGTCAGCCATTCAGCGACGTCCTCGTTCGAAATGTGCCCGGTTGGCGAAGAGATTCTCTCCTTGAGCTCCCAGCTGTAAACCGGACACGCGCGAAGCATATCGATGGCGTGGTTCGATTCCACGACGATCGCGTCGCAGCCCGTCAGCTTTTCCTTCATCAGAGGCGTGAAATGCCCGAAATCCATCAAGGTCGCGACCCGCACTCCGCTGTTCTTGGCCACAAATCCGAAATTGTCCGCCGCGTCGTGAGGCACCGAAAATGGCTCAAAATCGATATCGCCGATCGTGAATCCCTCGTCCGATTCGATCGAAACCGTGTTGTCCTTCAGCACTTTCCGGCGCAAACGGGTCTCCTTCTCCCCGTTTGCCCCGTTCTTCGGCCGAAGATAAGCGTCTTGCGTTTTGTCAGACAAGAATACCGGGCACCTGACGGTCTTCAGAAGGACCCTCAACCCGCCGGCGTGATCGGAGTGTTCGTGGGTGACCAGTACGGCGTCCAGTTTCTCAAAATCCTCGCCGACTTCCGCGAGCCGCAGGAGGATTTGCTTCGCGCTAAGCCCCGCATCTACCAAAACTCTTGTGTTTTCAGTAGTTATGAGGACCGAGTTGCCTGTTGAACCGCTTCCGAGGACTGTGAAACGCATAACTTAAAAATTGCCAACGAGAGTAGCACAGCGAACGCGTGCGCCAAAGAGGTCGGAAATACGTGAAATGCCGAAAAATCGGGCCTTCGGGGGCGGCCGGAGCCTCCCTTCCCGGCTGTCCTACAGCGTTAAAATAGTGTAAAATAACCTTTTATTTAGCAGATCAGAAATCTCCGCTTTAAATCCTATCTTTTCAGGGGAAAACAATTGGCAGAAGCAAAAAGCACCAAAGATAATATCAAACGCGAAACCGTTAAGTACGGCGCAGATTCGATCACGGTCCTGGAGGGCCGTGAGGCCGTCCGAAAGCGTCCCGCGATGTACATCGGGTCGACTGGCGAGATCGGCCTTCATCACCTCGTCTACGAGGTCGTCGATAACTCCGTCGACGAGGCGCTCGCGGGTTACTGCGACACGATCGAGGTTACCATCCATCTCGACAACTCGATAACCGTCATCGACAACGGCCGCGGGATCCCCGTGGACATCCACAAAAAAGAGGGGCGTTCCGCCGCAGAGGTCGTGATGACCGTCCTGCACGCCGGCGGCAAGTTCGATTCGAACTCGTACAAGGTCTCGGGAGGCCTTCACGGCGTCGGCGTCTCGTGCGTGAACTTCCTGAGCGAGTGGCTTCACCTCGAGATCTGGCGCGACAACAAGACTTACGAGCAGGACTACAAACTGGGAATTCCGCAGGCTCCCATAAAAGAGGTCGGCAAGACCAAGAAGCGCGGTACGAAGATAACGTTCAAGCCGGACGGATCGATCTTTGAGACAGAGCTCTACAGCTTCGAGAAGCTTTCGGAAAGGCTTCGCGAGAAGGCGTTTCTCAACAAAGGCATCCGCATCTCGATCCGCGACGAGCGCGGGGACGATGAACGGACCCACGAGTTCTATTACAAAGGCGGCATCGCCGAGTTCGTAAAGCACCTCAGCAAGAACAAGAGCCCGCTTCACGACAAGCCGATCTACTTCGAGCAGGTCGATGACGCAATTTCGATCGAGATCGCGATCCAGTACAACGACGCCTACGACGAGAAGGTGTACACGTTCGCGAACAACATCAACACGGTCGACGGCGGAACGCACCTTTCGGGATTCCGCAGCGCGCTAACCCGTGTCGTCAACAACTACGCCAAGGAATCGGGGCTTTTGAAGAACTTCAAGGGGTCGCTGCTCGGCGACGATATCCGCGAAGGCATAATCGCTGTCGTTTCGGTCAAGATCCCGCAACCGCAGTTCGAAGGCCAGACGAAGGGCAAGCTGAACTCGCCGATAGACGGCGAAGTCAGTTCGTTCCTCTACGAAAGGCTGAGCGACTATTTCGAGCGCAATCCGGCGATAGCGAAGAAGATAGTCGGCAAGGCGGTAGACGCGGCCCGCGCCCGCGAGGCCGCGAGAAAGGCGCGCGAGATCGTCCGAAAGAGCGCGCTCGGATCGTCGACCCTGCCCGGCAAGCTCGCCGACTGCCAGGAGAAAGATCCGGCTCTTTCAGAGATCTATCTCGTAGAGGGCGATTCCGCAGGCGGTTCCGCGAAACAAGGACGCGACCGAAGAAATCAGGCCGTGCTTCCTTTGAAAGGCAAGATCCTGAACGTGGAGAAGGCACGGTTCGACAAGATGCTCGGCCACGGCGAAATAAAGGCGCTGATCACAGCGCTGGGAACGGGAATCGGGAAGGACGACTTCGATATCGAAAAGCTCCGCTATCACAAGGTTATCCTGATGACCGACGCCGACGTGGACGGGAGCCATATCCGGACCCTGCTTCTGACGTTCTTCTACCGCCAGATGCCCGAACTGGTAGAGGCCGGCCATATCTACATCGCCCAACCGCCTCTTTACAAGGTAAAACGCGGAAGGTCGGAGAAATACATCAAGGACGAGGCGGAGTTCTTCCGGTACCTTATGGGCCAGGCGGCGGACAATATCGAGGTGACTGCGGGCGGCAAACCGGTTACCGGAAAGGCGCTTGAGAAAGTGCTGCAGCAGACGGTCGATTACCGGAAGTTCTCTTCGAGGCTGGCGCGGAGGCTGGGCAGCGACGAACGCCTTCGCGACGTGATCCTCGACGCGTTCGTCGGCGAGAACGGGGTCCTTCATACGAAGGGAGTCGGGATACGCAAGGTGTTCGAACAAAGAGACACGCTTGCGGTCGTCGAGGCGCAGATCAGCGACGCCGGCTACGCGACCGAGCTTACGACCGACGAGGAGCACGGGCTTCACGCGATCGAGATCGGCACGGAATCCGGAAGCGGAGTGCTGCTCGACTGGAACATCGCCAGCTATGTCGAGTTCCACCGCTCGGTCGAGCTGAAACAGGCTCTCGAGGAGAGGTTCCCGGCTCCGTTCACGTTTACGAAGAAGGGCGAGACGAAGGAGATCGAGGACCGTATCGAACTGCTCGACGAGGTCATCGGCGGTGCGAAGAAAGATATAGCGATCCAGCGTTACAAGGGTCTCGGCGAGATGAACCCGGAACAGCTCTGGGAGACGACGATGAATCCCGACACCAGAGTGCTGCTACAGGTGAGGATCGAGGACGCGATCGAAACGGACGAGATCTTCACGATCCTGATGGGCGACCAGGTCGAACCCAGGCGCCAGTTCATCGAGGACAACGCGCTGGATGTGAAGAATCTGGACGTTTAGGGGAGTCGACTGAGTTTGCTGAGTTGGCTGAGTTGGGTGTGTTCTTCGCCCCGGAGGGGCGACGGAAGTTAGCCCGGGGTGGAGCCGAAGGCGCAACCCCGGGGAAGAGATGGGAATACGATCCCAAGCCCCGGAGGGGCGTCGGACGATCAGGAAACGGATCGTACCCGCCATTCGGCGGGCGACAAGCTGAAGCTTATCGGACATCGCGGGAGATCGCCCCGGAGGGGCGACGGAAGTTAGCCCGGGGTGGAGCCGAAGGCGCAACCCCGGGGAAGAGATCGGAATACGATCCCAAGCCCCGGAGGGGCGACGGAGAAAAGGAATTAGAACAAAGGACTGAGGACTGAGATCAAGTGTCAGGTGACGGGGATCAGGTGTCACAAGCCGGGCGCCGTCGGCGCCAAATGTTAATAGCATTGGAAGTCGTTCCGCGTCATCAGCTCCGTAGGAGCGACATGTCTGTAGGAATGGCACCGACAAGAATATCCGATCGCGTAGCTACTAGGACCTTGAGCAAATGGTTAGTCCCGGAACCGCAGCGCTGACACTGTATGGGCTTTGGCTGTTCTTCTTTGTCTTTTCCCTCGTTGTCATGGTTAGATCCGTTGCAATGGCGGTTAGAGAAGGTGAACGATCTTCCAGGTTAGTCGGTCGCGCGATTGGAGCGGCACTTGTCTATTTGGTCAGCGCAGGCGTTTCCATGCTCTTGCTCGTGCTTGTCTTCTGGGCAGAACCGAGACGCGCGGATGATTTCCTTTCGTTCTCCGATTTTCTTTGGTGTTTAATCGTCGTGTTACTTTTCGGGCTTTTCGGATGGCTGAGTTCCGTACTTGTAAATCAAGGCGTACTGAATCCCTTTTCACCCGGCTTCTGGTTTGAAGGGCGCGATTTAGTTGAGATCGATCTGGACGTTAAGAACTAGTCATTGGTTCAATCAGTCTTTCGAGCCGCTTCAGCGGCATGATCTTAGTAATGAGAGGAAAGGACTGAGGACTGAGATCAAGTGTCAGGTGACGGGGATCAGGTGTCCCCAGCTGGGCGCCGTAGGCGCCAAATGTTAATAGACTACGGGATCGACAAGCGCATAAGCTCCGTAGGAGCGACATGTCTGTAGCAACGACACCGACCGGTCCATCGTCCCGCGAAGGCTTGGTCATGACGCCGCTGACGCGGCTGGGTCGGCCGATCGTTCGCTACCGTGGCCTGAAGACCACGGCTAAGTTAATGTGCACTAGTCACAACTTCATCTGACATTCTCGACGAAACAGGTTAAACTGCTTCGTCATTTTATAGGAGAATGTTAACGATGACTACGGAACAGAAAATCATCAAGAACAAGTTGGGACTACTGAAG
>JAGFIQ010000156.1 GCA_024103495.1 Aridibacter famidurans | reverse complement strand
AAAATGGTCCGAAGGGAAGAGGATCCGTTTCGGGTCCTTCGGTTCGTCGTACTTGTAGTTGTACGCCATGTTCAGGTACCCGCCGTTGGTCCCCTTCGTGACCGCGCCGAGCGTCGAGCTCATCATCTCCGAGCCGATCACGTAGATCTCGTCCTCTCCGGAGAGCTCCTTGTTCTTCGGGTTGGTGTCGCCGGGCTTCTTGCTCCTGCCGATCATGTCGATGTTGAGCTGGGCGACGACGTTCTTGATGTCCACCGTCGGATACTTGTTGAAGTACTCGCTTCCCCAGAGCCCCTTCTCCTCGCCCGCGTGCCATACGAGAAGCACCGAGCGCTTCGGCCTTTGAGGAGCTTTCGCGAGAGCCTCGGCGATCGCCAGAACCGCGACCGTTCCGGAACCGTCGTCATCAGCGCCGTTCCAGATCTTGTCCTCGCCGCGAGCGTTCTCGTTGGTTCCGTCATGATCGTAATGAGCCCCTATGGCGACCATTTCCGACTTAAGCTTCGGATCTCCGCCTTCCCAAAGGCCTACAACGTTCTGGGTCGGAACCTTCACGGTCTTGGCAGCGGCGGCGAGCAAACCGGGCTTGCCGATCGCGAATGCCGCGGCCGAATCCTGGTTAGCGGACGCGCCTTCGAAGATCGCGGTCCCTACGTCCTGCGAAGCGAGAAAGAGGGGAAGTGAATCCGAAGATGAACCTCCGCCGCCCAGGCCTTCCACATACGATCTTCCTCGGCCCAGGAAGTTGGCAAGCTGTGGCCAGAAACCCTGGATTTGCGGATCCGCTACGACGATGACGCCCTTAGCTCCCTTCATCTTCGCGTGGTCCATCGGGTTGGCCCAGTCCACGCCTTCTTCACCGGACATTCCGCCCGCTCCCAATTCTCCGGGAGCCTGAAAGCCGCGACCGTTGAACCCGGTCTTGTAGAGCACGACTATCTTGTCCTTCACATCAACCCCGGCAAAGGCGTCGAAATTCTTGGATTTGACAAGCCATCCGTTGCCGCCGAAAACCATATCTCCTTCCGCAAGGCCGTTGCCGCGCAAAAGGTAGAAGTCCTTCATGAACTCGAACTCCTTTTCACCCACCTTGAGCTTCGTGGCGTCCTTGTCGATCGTGTCAGTTACGATCCACATCCTTTGGAAGAACGTGCCGTCATCGCCCGCGGGCTTGAAGCCCCACCGGCTGAGATTCAAAGCAAGGAACTTCGCAGTAATGTCGAGTCCTCTCGAAGGAGTGTCGCGGCCTCCCATCTCGTCGGAAGCGACGAAATAGAGGTAATCGCTTAGTTGTTCTGCCGTGATCGCTTCCGCCATCTTCTTTTCGGCGGTAGTGATCGTCACTGTCGGGTCGTTTGCCAGGGCCGTGACCTGCAATGCGAACGCAAGGACGACCGAAAGCGCAATAAGTCTCTTCTTCATTATTAAATGTTGTCTCCAAATGCCTGTACGCGCAGAACTCCTGCGTGAGGGCCGTGCGCGTCAATGTAATGTAGGGCTTAGAATACCTGACCTTTACGCAGGTTCGACGCCTTTTGTTTCGGGCGGCGAGCCGACGATACAGATGTTCCTTTTGTCGGCAAGCGCGATCATCTCGCCTTTGTCGAATATAAGGGTCTTCCCGGCCGTGACAGAGAGGCACCCCGCGCCCGCTTCGATCATCGTCTCGATCGTCGGAACGCCGACGACGGGCACATCGAACCTCATGTCCTGGTCCGGCTTGGCGACCTTGATCACGCACAACCTGCCGTCAACGAGCCTGCCCGCCCGCTTAATAACCGCGTCGGTTCCTTCCATCGCCTCGACCGCCACACACGCCCCGCCTCGGACGACCACCGTCTGACCGAGATCAAGCCTTGCGATGCCGTTCGCGACGCCGAGACCATACTCTATATCGCGCAGTTCGTCCTTCGAGGGCTTCCGGCGCGTAAGCACGCCTTCCTCCGCCAGATGGTCCTTGATGAAATATGTCGAATCGATGAGCTCTATCCCGGCAGTCTCCATTTCCCTCGCGATCCCGCCGATCAAAGCGTCCGTATTCCTCGCGGGGAGGTTCCAAAGCATCTTTACCATTTTCAGGTCCGGGATGGCGCCGCTAAAGAGCTGCACGTGCTTCACCTGGCCCGCCATCATCGCCTGCTCGACACCCATCTCCTTGAAATAAGAGATCATCTGCCCGAGCTTCCCGACCCCGATCCACCTTACGTCGCCGGCTATCTTCTCGATCTCCGGGTCGGCCTCTTCCCTGATAGCGACCACCGCCAGCTCACAGCCCGACCGTCGCGCGCCTTCCGCGACAAGGAACGGGAATCTGCCGTTGCCGGCGATGAGGCCGTATCTCATTGAATACCTTCGGGGAGCCCGGCTATTTAACGACGCCGCGCTCGGAAGACTCGATAAACTGCAAAAGGAGATCGACCTCTTCAACGCCTTCGATCGCTTCCCTTATCTTCTCGAGGGCCTGTGTCGTGTTCAGTTTCGCGGACAAAAGGAAATGGAAGGCGCGGTTCAGCGCCTTGATCGTCTCTTTCGGATACCCGCGGCGCTTCATCCCCACCTTGTTCAGCCCGTAGCATTTCGCGTGATTGCCCTGGATGATGGCAAAAGGCATCGCATCCTTTACAACGACCGAGTAGCCGCCGACAAACGCTTCCCGGCCGATCCTGCAGAACTGATGCACTCCGGAATAGGCGCCTACATTCGCGCGGTCGGCGATCTCGACATGTCCCGCGAGAGTAGCGGCGTTCGCCATAATGATCTCGCTGCCGATGCTGCAGTCGTGCGCAACGTGCGCCTGGGCCATAAGCAGGTTATCGTCGCCGATCCGCGTCACGCCTCCGCCGCCCGCCGTTCCCCTGTGGATTGTGACGAACTCGCGTATCTGGTTGCGCTTCCCTATCTCGGTACGCGTCTCCTCGCCCCCGTACTTCAGGTCCTGCGGCGCGAGGCCGATCGAGACGAACGGAAAAACGTGCGTGTCGTCGCCGATCGATGTGGTTCCGTCGATAACTGCGTGCGAATCGATCCGCACCCGGTCGCCCAATACGACTCCGCCGCCGACCGTCGAAAACGGTCCGACGAAGCAGCCTTCGCCGAGCACGGCGCCGTCGCTTACGATTGCTGTTGGATGGATCTCTGGCATTTCGGAAGGGAGAACTGAAAGCCGGCGGCGCTACCTTTCGGCGATCACGCTCATTATCTCCGCCTCTGCGGTGATGTCGCCGTTGACCTTCGCTTCGCCCCGCATTTTTTGAACACGGCTTCCGATGCGGAGTGCTGTCACTTCGAGCGTGAGAGTGTCTCCCGGAACGACCGGCTTGCGGAAACGCGCCTTCTCGATGCCGCTGAAAAAAGGGATCCGGCTGTCGCGGTCCTCGAATTCCCTGAGCGCAAGGATCGCGCCGACCTGTGCAAGGGCTTCGATCTGAAGCACTCCGGGCATCACGGGCATTTCCGGAAAATGTCCCTGGAAAAACGGTTCGTTGAAGGTAACCTGCTTTATCCCGACGATCCGTTCGCGCGGCTCAAGCTCGATAATCTTGTCGACAAGCAGAAAGGGATATCTGTGCGGGAGGATCTCCCTGATCTGGTTGATGTCGTAAGTGATCATATTCGGCGCGGTATTATATTTGAGAAAGCAAGAAGTCAGAAACCGTCGGACGGCGTCCGGCGGTCACTGACTTCGGATCGTTCGTGGACAGTTTTTTACTGGCTCGCCGGCGCATTTCCTGCCGGTTTCGTGTTGAAGAACGTGATGAAGTCCTTCGTCACGTCAAAACGCGTGTCGAACGTCATCAATATGCCCGATTCCTCGAGCTTCGCTCCGTCCAGGATCATAGAATAGCCCTTCTGAAGCGTATAATCCTGGAGCGATTTCATCACTTCCGACAACACGGGTCCGACTATGGTCTGCCGGCGGCTGTTGTACCGTGCCTGAACATCCTTCTGTTTGTATTCCGCCTGCCTCTTGAGCGTCTCGATCTCGTCGTTTCGCTGCCTAAGGGTGTCGTTGCTGACCGGCGAACCGGGATTCCGCGCCTGCTCCGCGAGCTTCTGAAGTTCCTGCGTTTTCGTGTTAATCGAGTCGGCAAGAGTCTGAAGACCCTTAAGCTCCGTGTCGAACTCCTTATTGAGAGTCGCGAGAGCGTTAACGTATTTCGTGATCCCTCCTTCGGCCCCAAGGGCGTCCAGGTTGATCAGTCCTACTTTTCCGGCGGGCTGAGCTTGCGCGGCGGCCGCAGAAACGGAAATGAAGATTACTGCCAGTATTATTGCTGCTGATCTGATGGTTCTCATGTTGGGTCAAGGCTCCTTGTGCGTGCGGGGTCCCGGCGAACGCCGCCCGGCCACACGCCCGCATCGAAAATTTCGTGGCTTCGGCCAGTTATTATAAGTCACAGGGCAAAAAAGTCCGAAGCCGCACGGAAACTTCCACGCGGCTTCGCTGCAGATCCGTTGGATCTGAGGTTAGGGTTTGGTGCTCGCGGACCCGGCGGGGCGGGCGTTGTAGAACTTGATGAAGTCCTCGGTAACGTCCAGCTTGCGATCGAAGGCGAGCACGAGTCCCGCGTTGTCGAGCTTCGAAGCATCCAGGATTATCGAGAAGCTGTTCTTCTCGGCATACTCCTGCATCGCCTTGCCTATGTCCTGCATTATCGGGCCCATCACAACACGCTGGCGGCTCTCGAACCGCGCCTCGGCGTCCTTCTTCTGGAAATCCAACTCGCGGACGAGACGATTGTACTCCTCGATCTTCTTGTTGAGGTCCTCGGGTTTCACGGGGACAGTCGCGTTCTGCTTCTGAAGCGTCTCGATCTCCGTCTTCAGGGTGTTTATCTGGTTCGCCAGCGTCTGAAGTTTCTGGTTGTCCGGCTTGAACTCGTTGTCCAGGCTGGCAAGCGCGTTGATGTATTTCGCGATACCGCCTTTTTCCTGCTCAAAAAAGAACGGATTGATGACGCCGATCTTCAGCGTTTCCTGGGTCTGGGCGAACGCTGATACCGCAAAGATCGCCGTAAAGATCAGCCCGCCTGTAAATAACCGAAGTGCTTTCATTACTAAGTTGCTCCTTGGACACCGAAGAAGGAAATTCACGGTCCGGCCGTTCCTTCCCCACCACATTGGATCCTGATTAAAAATTATTGCTTGTCCGGAAACCGCCTTTCGCGACTTCCCCTGAAATTTCTATCTGGCGAGAATTCACCCACGTAGATGAAGCCCTGCCCGGAAATGATGCTTCGACCGGCGGCCTTTTTCCCGCCGGCTTAGAAGGTCCTGCCCACCGTGAACCTGAACCCGCTGCTCTTGCCCGGCAGGAAAAGTCCCGGAACTTCTTCCGTAAACCCGAAGACGCCGTTCGGATTGTAGTAATAGATCAGCCTGAACGGCACGTTCACGACCGGGACCTGGATCCGCGCCTCGATTCCCAGGCTCGAACGAAAATCCCCGATGCTGTTGAACGCCGCCTCATCGACCTCGAGAAGCGAGTTCGTCTGCGCCTCGCCTCTCAGGAACAGAGCCTGCACGCCCGGCGGAATGCTGTCCGGGCAGGCCTGGTTGGGGCAGAAGATTCGCCTGAAAGACGAGTTCGTAAGCAGCTGGTCCTGATAGTAAAGCAAGGATCCGAAGCTGTTCGCGAGCTGAGGATAGTTCCTGAGTGCAAGCACTCCAAGCGTGCCCGCGCCAAGGAAAACATCGTCTCTAAGAAACTCGCTGTCGATCCTCTGAGTACCGGTCTCCCGGAGATTGAACACGGCGCCGACATCCGCAAATGCCGCAAGAGTAAGCGGCCCGAATATCGGGATCCTGTATTCGAAGTTGCCGAGCAGCCGCGTATCGCCACCAATGAACCTGTAGTTGTTCCTGAACAACGCGTTCAGATCGCCGTCCGGCCCATTCAGCATCCCGAGCGTCGCAATTTCGGCCCGCCTGTTGTCCGGGAGCCCGGGAGCCGCTTCAGGAGTGCCAACGAGATTCCTTGCGACGACGATGTCGCGCGTGGTGATGTAGCTGTCGTACGGTGCTATCGGTCCGATCGACCGGGTGTTGTACCCGCGTACATCGAACTCGCTTCCAAGGAAGTACCTTTCAAAGATCGGCACGCCCCCGACGAACGAAAGCGAATTTGCGTTCCGGATCGTTTCCGTCGTGGCGAAGCTTCCGATCGTTCCCGCCTGGATCCTGAAACCGAACACCTCGGCGTTGTCCGAGTTCTTTCGCCTGACCGGAATGAACTGAGTATAGGTAACGTTGGGCTGATAGGTCCTGACATCGCCCCCGAGTCCCGCCAGCGCGAACGAGGCCGAGATCTGGGTGCCGCGCAAAGTGTCGATGCCGTTAGCCGCCGGCTGACGCGTGTCGTAGACGAACGTCGGTGTGATGCGGCTGGTGATGATGTTCGGCTGCTCGAAGATGATCGGGATACGGTCCACCGGATCGAGCGATTCGTTGATCGGCGGGTCCTCGATCGAGGTCGCGGTGAACTGGTACGAAACCCC
>JAGFIQ010000155.1 GCA_024103495.1 Aridibacter famidurans | reverse complement strand
AAAAGGAGAATTCGGCCGAGATCCAGCACACGCTTCTGGGGATCGAACTCAAGGTCGGCAAACACAGGATGGCGTGTCCCGATCTCTCGACCGCAAGGTATCTACGCGTGTTTGCGAGGCTTGGCTGCAAAAGCGTGGCGGTACCGTACGACGTATCCGCGATCCCGGGCCTCGCAGATGAACTCGAGTCTTCCTGGCAAAGGACGCTGCTCAGGATCGCCGAAAGTACGAAGGGAGATTCGCAGGCGGCGCGTTCAAAGGTGCGCTCGCTGGTCGTCCGTGCTATCCGCGAGGAGATCGCGAAGATCGGCGCAGGCGAGAAGATGCCGCTTTTCAAGACAAGTACAAAGCAACGGAAGTGAGCCTGCCGGCTTCCGAGCCGTTTGATTTTTACCACCCCTTTGGGTTACAACATTTTCAGCCGTAGTTTTAACGGATTACTATGTTCGACGCTGCGCCTGTGTTGCACAACACGCTCTCGCTTCCATTTCCATATAACCAGAAGTCCTTCTGCCGTTACGAACCGATCGAGCAGAAGGTCGATCACGCGCGCGTGCTGATCGTCAGCAATCTTCTGCGCTACGAATCGGACCTCTCAGAGCTTGCGAAAGAGGAATGGAAGGACGAAGTGAAACCGCAACTGCGGCTGGAGAACAAGTTGTCGCAGATGGCATGCGACAACATCGCGAAAAACGTACAGAGGCTTGTAAAGCAGCCGAAGACGCTGACGGTCCATCTTTCGGAGATCGCGGAAGCGGCGGACTCGTTCAAGCCCGAGGCGATCGTGCTAAGCGGAACCCTTTCGGACTTCGATCAGTACAATCCGGATTTCATCGAGGGATTCAACAGATTCATCAAGGACACGAAGATCCCCGTCCTTGGCATCTGCGGCGGGCATCAGCTTGTCGGCCAGGCGTTCGGAGGCGTGATCAAGACGCTCGACGGTTTATATCCTCACGAAAAGCGAAAAAACCGTGTGACCGAGTTTCAGTACCGGTACGTTAAGATCATCGACTCGGACGACCCGATCTTCAGGGGACTGGAAGATCCGAACAGCGGCGTCTGGCAGGACTACACGCTTGAAGGGCATCTGCTTCGCGTCTGGCAGAACCACGGCCTGGAGATCGTGGGGATCCCCGAAGGCTTCGAACAACTCGCGAAAGCGTACCTCTGCGAGAACCAAATGATGGTCAAGCGCTCGGACGGGCAATTGATCTACACCGTCCAGTTCCATCTTGAGAAGTCGTTCGAGGACTGGTCGAAGAACCCCACTCGCTGGGAGCATCCGAACGAGTCCCGCGACGGGCGTATCTTGTTCGAGAATTTCCTGATTCTGGCGCTCGAACACAACAATAATTAAGAAAGGAGGCGTGAACGCCTCCTTTCTTCTTTGATTTTCGGACTGTATGGCTAGCCGTCGAGACTCTTGGAGTCTTTGACGGCTTCATTGTCTTTGTCTGATGCGTCGTCGCCGGCGCTGTCCGCGATCCTGAGAGTCGGTTCCTCCGTGATCTCGGGCTCGTCTGCGGGCTGAACGACCCTCGGAGCCATTCGGCGGTCCTTGTCCAACCTTGTCTCGAAGATCTGCGCGAGGTTGGCTATCTCGTCGCCCGATCCCGTCAATGCGATCTCGGACCGCTTTCCGTCGATCATTCGGACATCGCCGTAGTGGCCGTAGACGAAGGCGACACGTTTTCCGTCGGAACTCGTTTTGACCAGGACCTGAGACAGCCTTGGGTGGGACCTAAAGACGCGGGTTTCTGTCTTGTTTCCATACCCGTCAACGTTCACCGAGATCGTCGAAAGATCCCCCAACAGCCTGTTTCCCTCGTGTTCTGCACTCCCGGGAAAGATCTGGTCTACGTCCGCATCCTCAGCCGTCTGGCTCGCCATAGCTATGTCCGCCGCCGAAGCGAGCGTCGGTGCGACGATATCCGCGTCCGTGATGACTACGTGTCCCTGCTGGCGCATCGTGAGGTTGCTTACGAACACGAATGCTGCCACGGCAAACACGACGACCACTGCAGCGATTGAAAAGTACTTGATCAGCATATTTGTGGGTGATGCCGCAGCTCCGAATCGATTCGGCCCGCGCGCCGGTCAAAGCCTCTATTTTTCTGCAACACCCAGCACAAAATTGCTAACGGCCACCATGCCGTTATTCAGGCTGGACGAGTTGTAGACCATCGTCGAAGTACCGCCGCCGGTGATCGCATACTTGGGCGAAAGGAACCCGCCGGCAAGGTTGTTCGGGTCGTAAGGCGCGACGACCGCATTTCCCTGAAGCGTCCCGTTGCCGCCTCCGTTCCTGAGCAGGCCGTTGGCGCCCGTCACGATGATCATCCCGTTGAAGCTGAAATTTCCCTTTAGTGTCAGTTGCCCTGTCGATATAAGAATGCCTCCGCCGCCGCCGCTGAGCTGACAATCGCCGTCGCAGAACGTGATCCCCGTTCCGGTGGAGCTGTTCCCGAAATGCGGAGGCTGCACACCGTTCGGATAATATCGCCCTGCAAGCTGTGCCACTTCCCTCATACTTCTGACCACCGAATCCAGGTTTGCCGGAGTACGAAGCCAGGCGGGAAGTTCCGCGTTGACGTTGGCCGGAAGCCCCGTCAGATCGCCTTTGAAGCCCGTGCCGTTGAGATTGAATTCGTTCCAGACGGTTGCGAGGTTAGCGTCGTTGGTGGTCCCGACCGGAGGAATGATCGTGTTCGGAATGGCGACGTCCTCGCCCGAATACGCCACATTCGCGGAGTTTCCGGGGGAGAACGAAAAATTCGGTGTTCCCCCGACGAGCATAAGTGTGGCGGGGGCGCGGAGGCCGTCGAAAAGGCTCTTGCGAACCACCGCCTCAAGCTGTTTTGTGGCTCCTCTGGGCCCAAACCCGGTCGACCTGATCAGAAGCCGGATCGGTTCAGCGCTCGATATGGACACGTTCGCCGTCGTGTCCCCGCCGCTCGTGTTGGGCGGGTTCAGGTTCAGAGTACGCAGAGGAAACGCGATATCGGCTCCCATCAGCTCGTTGATCAAAGAGTCGAACTGGATCGAGACCGTCCCCATCGAGTTGTTTGTGATCGTACCGGGCATTATCGAGCCTCTCACGCTCCTGAGAGCGCTGTAGGGCTTGGTCATTTGAAAGTCGATCACGAACCTTATCTCGTCGGTGATGGTCGCGCCGCTTCCGGTCGTCGAAACGTCGAAGTACCCAAGGTTGGTGTTCGCTGAGCCGGATGAAACGTTCAGGTCGCTCACCGTTCTGCCGACGAACGAAATCCGGGCGGTGTTTCCTCCGGATCCTGCCGTGTAAGTGCTTCCGCTTCCGTTGATGTTCGCATTCGTATGAAACGAGATCAGAGAACCGGCATTGTCCGGGTCGACGATTTCGATCGAATACGCAAGCTCGTTCACATCCGGGCCCAGAGCGATCCGGTCATTCAGAGTCGGATTGTAAGTGATCCACCTGGAAAGTCGTGCGGTCGTGCTGGTGTCGCCGGGCGCATTTGAGGTTGCGAGATTGATCGCCCTGGAAAAATCTATCTTGTTCTTGAGGTCGCTCGCAGGCTTAGTTCCGTCGAGTAGCGGGTTTGGTGCGACGTTGCCGCGCAGCACGTCGAGGGTCCTCTGGATACCGCTCTCGGCGGCGTGATAAGCCTGTTGTTCAGCCACCGCGTCGGTCACGTTCGCCGAGTTGAGAGCGGATTCGAGGATGAGGCCCGCACTTGCCACCAGCAGCAGGAAAGCGACCATAAGCACGACCACCATCGCGGCGCCGCGCTCGCCTTCCCTTTCGTGGCTCTTCGTTCTTTTACTTTCTGGGGTATTCATTTTCACCTCTGGTTCAATTCCGGTCAGTACTGACTTCTCATGTACTCAGCATTTCTGACCGTGACGTCGGACGTGTAGGAGACCGTCTCTCCGGAGGGCTGTCCCTGGACTTCCGGAAGGTTTACCGTGACGGTGATTCGAATTCTTCCCGTGTTCGCTGAAGGGGTTGCGACTACCGTCGGAGTGGATGAGCTTCCGGAATAGTCAAAATACTGAAATGTGACATTGCTGATACCGTTAACCACGGACGAAGTCGTGGTACCCGCGTGAGCGTCGTAACGGACGATCGATTCTGTCGCAGGATCGAAATAGTAAGTAATGTCTTCGCCGGAAGTTCCGGTTGAAAGGTCGCCGTTGTTCCAGTTCGACCTGAAATGGATCTGGCTGGAATTCGAGTCTGCACCGACGATGCCGTTGTCGGTCAGGCCGTAGCCGGCGTTCGCGATCTCGCGAGACATAACGTTGAGTGCCGCCTGCGCGGCCGTGAGGGCGTCCGTCTTCGCGCTTTCCCGCTCCCGGATGCTCATGGATCCTGAAAACAGGGTCGTCACGAGAGCGAGCAGGACGAGTGTGATCGTCATCGAGATCATCAGCTCGAGCAGCGAAAATCCGGCCTGTCTGCGATCCGTTTTCTTCATCACTTTCGTCAGTTTCCGCGGACTCTCTGGAACCTAACCGTTGACGGGACTGAAGTCTGCCAGCCCGGCGTTGGACTTACGAGAGAAACCGTGACGGTTATTTCCTTGAGGGACCTGTTGTTGTCTACCTGCACGCCGGCCGTGAACGGATCGTCGTCGATGGTCACATCGACTGTGTAAGCGTTCCCGCTGGGCCCCGTCAGAGGTACTTGGGCGCGGGTACCGCCCGCAAGCGTGCTGTCCATCACTCCGGAAGTGAATTTGGCGCTTCGCAGGAACTCCACCTCGCCCTGGAGAAGAGAAAGCGCTTCGGACCGCGAGTCGTTTCCTGCATTGAACGTTATCGCCCAGGTGAACGTGACAAATACGCCGAGAAGGGCGATCAGGAGGACGACCATCGCGATCACGACCTCGATCAGGGTGAAGCCGTCCTCCGCCCTGGGCGCCATCGCAGGATCGTGGTTCGGGCCGGGTTCACGAAATGTGGGTTCCTTCTTACTCATCAGCTGATTTTGCTTCTCGCTCCGTCCCTTGAGGATCAGCAATCGTCGCAGAGGCCATCCCTGAGGCCCGTCGATCACTTGCATCTTCCCGATCCGTTTAGACTCATCGGCGGCATGCAAACGCATCCCGTGACCGCAGGCCGCTCGTTCTTGGTACAAGCTACCGGGGTCGGGGTCGGAACCGGCGTTGGTGTCGGGGTCGGGGTCGGAACCGGCGTAGCCGTCGGTGACGGATTGGGTGACGGACTCGGGGTCGGATTGGGAGTTGGAGTAGGAGTCGGATTCGGTGTCGGAGTAACCGAAGGACTCGGCCAGGGCGTAGGAGTCGGATATCCGGTAACCCCGGTCAGATCTATCGCGCCCGGTGCTGTTGAAACGAGCGGCTCGATCGACGAATTGCTGTTGATCGACAAAACGGTCGGGTCCTGGACTGTCGGCGGAGTTTCCCCGTTATCGAACATCGACACGGTGCCGGTGGGCGACAGCGTAACGAAATATGAAGTCGGAGAGTCCGCGTCCTCGAAAGAAGTGCAGCCGTCGCAAACGATAAAGACCGGATCGATCTCCGTGCCCAGGCTGTTTGTCGCGGTAACATGCCCGCGGCGGTCGAACCGAATCGTAACCGGATACGAGATCCCAACTCCTACGATCCTGACGTTGTTTCTGACGGCAAAATCGATCGTCCTTGTCTCTGCGGTACTGAGCACACCGTCCTGATTCACATCGATCGATACCGTGATCGTGTTGTTGTCAACGAGAACGACGTTCGACATCTGAACGTCGGTATCCGGCCGTCTCTTCACGGAATCGAACCGGGCGCGTTCGAAATTGACCTTCAGTTCGCGCGCCACATTTTGGGTCTCATAGACCGTCGACGCCGATCCGAACTGAGCAACGGCAAACACCACCAGAATCGATATGATCACGACCACGATGATCATCTCGAGTACCGATGCGCCGCGCTGCGAGCTGGAGTATTTCGTGTTCATAGGGAGAACCTGCTACAAAGACTCGGAACAGTCGTACGTGAGATTGCCGCGGTCATTCCGCAGAGTTTTGTTTTAACATATTTAAACATTTGGCGCAACTGTTTAACAACACGATTTTCCACACTTTACGCTTGTTTGGCTGGAACAGGAAAGGCCTGATCGTGGGGCAACGGAGCGTTCCAACAAGAAATGGCCGTCCAGGTCGGGCGGCCGCTCTTTCATCTGTTATCGTGAAGAATCAGTCGAAACAATGCTCGGGAACGTTTTCCAGAGTATTCTCGATCAGCCTGTCCACAACAGGCTCGTACTGCTCTCCCGATTCGTTGTACACACGTATCTGCTCGTCCGCGGAAGTGCCCCTTTCGAGTATCGTGTGGATATGTTCGACCTCTTTCCTCGATCCGAGGTCGTCAAGTACGTCGTCGACGAACTCGAGAAGCTCCAGGATCAGCTCCTTCGCCGGAACCTCCTTCTGCTTGCCCAGGTCCAGGAGCTTTCCGTCGAGGCCGTACCTAACCGCCCTCCACTTGTTCTCCTGTATCAGCCGACGGTGGTAAAGGCGGAACCCCAGGTTCTTCTCGATCAGCTGATTCAGCTTGGCAACGATCGCCTGGAAAAGGCCGGCGATCGCGACCGTATCGTCGACTCGCGTGGGGATGTCGCACACCCTGAACTCGAGGGTTGGAAAATACGGATGCGGCCGGACGTCCCAGTAGATCTTCTTGCCGTCGTCGATGCAGTTCATTCGCACAAGCTGGTCCACATAGCTCTCGAACGACTGGTATGAGTTGAAGTGGTCGGGAATATCTGTCCTGGGAAACTTCTTGAAGACCTCCGAACGGTACGATTTCAGGCCCGTGTTGAACCCCAGCCAGAACGGCGACGATGTCGAAAGCGCCAGCACGTGAGGCAGAAAATACCGCGCGGCGTTCATTATGTGAATCTGGCGTTCGCGGTCCGCGATACCCACGTGAACGTGGAGCCCGAATATCAAAAGGCTGCGGGCCACCATTTGCAGCTCGTCGACAAGCAGTTTGTAGCGGTCGTGCTCGAAGATCTCCTGCTCCGACCACTTCGAGAACGGATGCGTCGATGCCGCGACGATCTCGAGCCCCTTCTTACGCGCAAGGCCGGAAATGATGCAGCGCAGTTTGGAGATATCCTCGCGCGCCTCCTCGACATTCGCGCACACTCCGGTCCCTACCTCGATCATCGACTGGATCATCTCGGGCTTCACCTTCTCCCCGAGCACGAGCCTTCCCTCTTCCAGGATCTCCGAAACGTGAGACTTCAGTTCCCTCGTCTTCGGGTCCACTATCTGGAATTCTTCTTCGATCCCCAACGTGTATTGTTCGAACATATGCGGTCTGATCTCCCGCGCTTTTGCGGCGTGCCTTCCCCTGGTCTCGTCCCGGAAATCGCATCGGAACGTAACGTGCTGAACCTCTGACTGCGTTACACGCGTGATTGTAGTTCAAATCCGTCCCGTCCGAAAGTTTTTCTGCGATCCTAGGAGCTAATCGACCACCCTTCCCACGAACCGGACTCGCTTCGACGCAGTGCCCGGCCCGGAAAATTCCTGCAGGCTATCATCTGTTGCCTTTTCTATGGTTTATGGAAATCGCGCGGTTTGCAAAAATACAGGCGGCAAGTTACCATACTGCCTCGTTATAATCGCCTTCATATAGAATTTTAGGGCCTAAAGAGTTACAATCTTGCTTCGGCTTTTGTAACAGAAATCACCTGTGTGCCGCAGGCGCCTTTTATGGGATTCTCGACGATCGCAATTCATGCCGGCAACGAGCCGGATCCTTCCACAGGCTCGGTCAGTGTTCCGATCTACCAGACTTCGACGTACGCTCAGGAGGGCCTTGGAAAGCACAAGGGTTACGAGTACGCCCGGACCCAGAATCCGACGCGGACGGCTCTCGAGACCAACATCGCCGCGCTTGAGGGTGCAAAGTTCGGTTTTGCATACGCGTCCGGAATGTCGGCGATCGACGCCTCTCTGAAGCTGGTCAAGGCCGGCGATCACGTCGTTCTCGGAAACAACACCTACGGAGGCACCTTCAGGCTTTTCGACAGGATACTCTCGGATTACGGCATCGAGTTCGATCTCGTCGACACGACGGACGTCAACAATGTCGAGCAGGCGATCCGGGACAACACGAAAATGGTGTTCGTGGAAACGCCGACGAATCCCGTGATGAGCCTGACGGACCTTGAAGCGGTCTCTTCGATCGCTCACGCGCACGGGGCGATCGTCGTTTGCGACAACACTTTTATGTCGCCGTATCTGCAGCAGCCGCTTGCCCTGGGGGTCGATGTCGTTGTCCATTCGACCACAAAGTATCTTAACGGCCATTCGGACAGCGTCGGCGGATTTGCCGCGACGAACGACGAGAAGATCGCTGAATGGCTGGGTTTCGTGCAGAACAGCATCGGGGCGATCCTGTCGCCGTTCGACTCGTTCATGGTGCTCCGCGGCACGAAAACGCTCGCGGTGCGTATGGACAGGCACAACGAGAACGGCCAGGCGGTGGCCAACTTCCTTGCCGAGCATCCGAAAGTCTCGAAGGTTTACTATCCGGGACTTGTCTCACACCCCCAGCATGAACTTGCCAAGCGCCAGCAGAGAGGATTCGGAGGGATGGTGTCATTCG
Organism: Aridibacter famidurans; assembly: GCA_024103495.1. GTDB lineage: Bacteria > Acidobacteriota > Blastocatellia > Pyrinomonadales > Pyrinomonadaceae > Aridibacter > Aridibacter famidurans. The sequence goes on along the minus strand of JAGFIQ010000155.1, from coordinate 1,912 downwards.
AGACCGGATCGCTGGATAGCGCAAAGACCGTGCTTGAGAACGTCCGGCTGTTTACTTTGGCAGAAAGCCTTGGCGGCGTAGAAAGCCTGATCTCGCATCCGGCTTCGATGACCCACGCTTCCGTACCTTTCGAGACCCGTCAGAAACTGGGCATTACGGACGGTCTTATCAGGGTTTCCGTCGGTATCGAGGATCTCGAAGATCTCATCAATGACCTCGACCAGGCGCTGAGCCGGTAGAGAAATGTTTGAACGGTCCCATTCGGCTCGTAGGGGCGGCCGTTCTCCGGAATATGCTTAACGTAGAAGTACACGCGACGTCCCACGTCGGCCGGATAAGAAAGGGGAATGAGGACAATTACCTCGTTCTCCGGCTGTCCGACGCGAAGAAGTGGACAAGCCGGCAGGATGCAGGCGACGCCGTGATCGAGTCCCAGGAGTTCGAAGTGGATGAGGAAGGCATCATCCTGGCGGTCTCGGACGGAATGGGAGGGGCGCTCGCCGGTGAGGTCGCCAGCAAGATGGCGGTCGAAACGGTCGGAGAGACGATGACCGAAGCCGATCCCGACAAGACGGTCTCGCCTAACGATTTCGGGGACACGCTCGTCGGACGTCTGTACGATTCGATCGTCTACGCGAACCACAAGATCCACCAGAAAGGCCGCGAGCCCGAGTTCCAGGGAATGGGCGCTACCTTCACCGGCGTCGGCATCACCAACGGCGCCGTCGACCTGGTCCAGATCGGCGACAGCCGGACCTACCTGATAAGGAACGAAAAAATATACCAGGTGACGAAGGACCAGTCGCTTGTTCAGCAGCTCATCGATTCCGGTCAGATCTCTCCCGAAGAAGCGGAAACCCACGCACTGAAGAATGTGATCCTCCAGGCTCTCGGCGCCCAGAACGAGATCTACCCCGTCGCCGCGAGGCTTACGCCGCAGAGGGACGACATCCTGATCATCTGCAGCGACGGCCTTTCGAACAAGATCGACGGCGTCGATATGCAGAAGATCGTGTTCGAGCATCTGGACGACCTTCAGCAGGCCGCCGGCAAGCTGATCGAAGTGGCGAACGAGCGCGGAGGCGAGGACAACATCACCCTGATCATCGCGCGCCTGACAGGAAGCAGTCTTGAAGAGCCGACCGAGGACGAGATACGGCTCGAGGCGATCTCGCCGGAGAGTATCCACGACACCGCCGAACAGGACACCGCGGAAATCCTCTGATCACCTTCCTAATGAACCGATTTTTGATCTGGAATTAATCCGGATGGCGCCAGCCGTGCAGTTTCCTGGCCGCGCGCCTGACGTAGATCGAAGAACCCTCGACGCTCACTACCTCGACCTTCTCGCCTTCCTTCAGGTCTTCATCGTCGTCGACGGGAAAGGCCTTCCAGGTCGATCCGAAAACATTCACCGAGGCTTCCCTGAGCGCGCCCTTGCTCCCTTCTTTCACCGTGCCGATCTTCCCCGGAAGCGTATCGACGCCCGTGAGGTATTCCTCTTCTTCGCCGAACGGATTGTATTTGTAAAGTATCATCCGTGACATCACGGTGAGAGCGGCGGAGACGATCGCGAAGATAAGGAACTGTCCCAGGAGTCCGACGCCCAGGAAGGACGCAAGGCCTGCGGCGAGCGCTCCTATGCCGAACCAGAAGAGCACAAAACCGAGAGTGAAGATCTCGGCGATGATAAGGAAGACGGCGAGTATCCCCCACAAGATCCAGAAGTATTGTTCCATTTGGCTCTCCGGTCTGAAGTCGGACCGCGATAAGTATCGCAACTAATTGCGGATTTGTCATTTTCGTGAATCGATCGGTCTCCCGTCCCCTGTCTCCCGTCTCCTGTAATGCCCGTCGCTAGCGCTCGGGGTTCTGATTCCGTCTTCCGTCTCCTGTCTCCTGTCTCCCGTCT
>JAGFIQ010000111.1 GCA_024103495.1 Aridibacter famidurans | reverse complement strand
CGGTACCATCGCCTGGCAAAAGCCTGTGGAGCGGTTCACGTTCGAATTCTGGGACGGTGACCTTATCCCTGCCGACCAGATCAGGGACGCCTACGAAGCGATCAACGGATCATTCTTCAAGAAGGTCGCTTTCAAACCGAATTCGACAAGACAGGACGATCTGAGCGCGGGTCTCGGTATCGACCGCGTCTCTTCGGACGAGATCTCAAAGAACCAGGAATACCTGGCTCTCAACACGGCGAAAGGCGTCGGGCGGGTTCACATCATCGATGAACTTACCGAGAACGTCGAGATCGGCTACAACGAGATCATCATTCTCAAAGACGTGCCGGTCTCGCTTCCGCCGGTCGCCGGGATCATCATCACCAAACCGTCTACACCGCTCTCGCACATAAACCTCCTTGCAAAGGGATGGGGAATTCCCAATGCCTACATAAAAGGAGCGGATGAGCTCTTCAAGGAGCTCGACGGAAAGTGGATCGAATTCGAAACGACTCTTACCGAGTACAAGTACAGGCCCGCCGATAAGGAGATCCTTGATGCGTACCGCGCGCAGCAGGAAGAACTGGGCCGCATTTTCAAAGCTCCGCCGTCCGACCTTACGGTCACCAGACTGGCCACGCTTTCCGGGATGAGGAAGGGCGAGAGCATCGCCTATGGTGCGAAAGCGGCGAATCTAGGCGAGGTAAAGAGCGCTCGAATTTCCGGGGTTGTGGTTCCGAACGGGTTCGCTATCCCCTTCGCTTACTACAAAGAGTTCATTGAAAAGCACGGATTCGACGTGAAGATAGATGATTTCGCGTACGACTACAATTTTGTGCACAATCCTCCGGTCCGGCGGCAGAAACTCGAACAGTTGCGCGCCGAAATGCAGAAGGCCGAGTTCGACCCTGCGCTTCGCGAGAAGATCATTTCGAAGTGGAAGACGGAGCTCGGCGGGGCCGGAGTCTTCGTGCGCAGTTCCTCAAACGCCGAGGACATCCCGGATTTCAGCGGCGCCGGCCTCTACACGACAGTGCCGAACGTCACCGAGGAGGACGCGATCATCGAAGCCGTCAAGACCGTCTGGGCCTCGCTATGGAATTTCGAGGCATACGAAGCCCGCGAACGGGGGTTCATCCAGCACAAGGGAACATATATGGGCGTGCTGCTCCAGGTAGGCGTGAATATGGACAGCAGCGGCGTGATGATCACGAAGGACCCTTTCGACCGCGAGAACAAAGACGCCATCTATATCAGCGCGAAACGGGGGATCGGGATCAAAACCGTCGAGGGGAAAAAGGTTGCCGAACAGATACTGTTCACAAAGAGTTCGAATGCGGTCCAGGTCCTGACACGCTCAGGTGAGGACACGCTCCTGGCCTTTGACGAAAAGGGCGGGGTCAAGGAAGTGCCGATAATCGGCGACCGCGCCGTACTGACCGATGCCGTCGCAAGGCGGCTCGCGACAGCGGCCTCCAGGATCAAGCGCTTGTTCGGCAACAAGGTCGAACAGGACATCGAATGGGGCTACAAGGACGGCAGGATCTACATACTCCAGTCGAGGCCCTTCATAGAGAACTGAAACGATCAAAAGTCTTCAAGCGGGCGCACTGCTTCAGGAGCCGGCGCCCGCGTTTTGTGATTCGGGGGCAAAGATAGATAATTGACCTTTCGAAGGATCAACCGATGAAATACTCACTTATTTTCGCGATAGCATTGTTAATGTTTACCGGCTGCGGAGATTCGGCGGCTCCGGTCGGTTCGGGGAACACGGCGCCCGCGAACGAACGTCCGCTTGACCGCGAAACCGTCATCGCGCATTCGACCGACCGCAGCGGAAAGAACGGTGCGGACAAAGGCCAAAACGACGGCGGCAAAACCGGCTGGTCACGCGGCGGGGACCCGATCGACACTTCAGAGTTCGACAGCGAGATCGCTTCCGCAAAGAAAGCGCTTGATGGGTCGCCGAATTCCGACTCCGCCAAGAAAGCGCTTTCGGAGGCGTATACAAAGCGCGGCGTCGCCCTCACGCAGGCACGCCAATACGCCGCGGCGCTCGGAGACTACAGGAAGGCGGTAAAACTGGACCCTTCGAACCAGACGGCAAAGACCTGGATCGACCAGATCATCGTGATCTATAGCGGAATGAACAAGGAATACCCGAAGGAAGGCGAGGAGCCTGAACCGTTGCCGTACAAGGGCGAGGGCGTTTGAACATCGAAGATCACGAAGTTACGGAGAAGACCGCATTACAATGGCAAAGTCGGCTAACGACCTTAGAAAAGGTAACATAATCATTCTCGACGGAACACCTTGCAAGGTGATGGAATTCGACCGCAACCAGCCCGGCAAGGGCGGCGCGATCGTCCAGACCCGGCTCAGGAACCTCGTGACCGGTAACTCATTCGAGCACCGGTTCCGGTCAACGGAGAACGTCGAGCGCGCGATCCTCGACCAGCACGAGATGGAATACCTCTATTCCGACGGCGAGATGCACCATTTCATGAACACCGAGAACTACGAGCAGATCGCTATGAGCAACGAAGATCTCGGGGACGCCGCGAAATGGCTTATGGCGGGTTTGAAGATCCAGGTGGAATTTTTCGAGGGCGCTCCTATCGGGGTGGAACTCCCCCAATCACTCGAACTTTCCATCACCGAGACGGAACCGGTTATGAAGGGTGCGACGGCGTCGAACTCGAACAAGCCGGCGACGCTCGAGAACGGGGTCACGATCTACGTTCCGCCGTTCATGACCGAAGGTGAAAAGATACGGGTCAATCCCTCGGAAGAGAAGTACATAGAACGCGTAAAATAGCGCCCCGCAGTTCTCTCCGGGCGCTCTTTCTTCTGAACAGGCGAACGAGCGAAGCACTTCGCTTGCTGAAATGTACGTCATCTACAGCCTCGTCTACACGCTCGGGTTCATCGCGATGATGCCCGTTTTCCTCCTGAGGCGCGGTAAATACCTCTCCGGTTTCAGGCAGCGGTTCGGGCGGATCGAAGGGTTCCGAAAGGACGCCCGCCCCGTTATCTGGATCCACTGCGTTTCGGTCGGCGAGACGAACGCCGCCCGCCCCCTTGTCAAAGAACTCAAAGAAAAGCACCCGTCCCACAGGATCGTAGTTTCGACTGTCACAAAGACAGGGCAGGAGCTCGCGAGGCAGGTGTTCGCGGACACCGCGGACCTTGTGTTCTACCTTCCGTTCGACTGGAAGTTCACAGTGCTGAGGGCATTGAGGGCGATTCGGCCGAACATAGTTCTCGTTCTCGAGACGGAGATCTGGTTCAATTTCTTCAGGGAAGTGCACCGCCGCGGCATCGTTCTGGCGATCGTCAACGGACGCCTTTCGGAGAAAAGCGCCCGGAAGTACCGCCGGATCCCGAAGACGATCCGGAGGGTATTGAGGAACGTGGACCTCGTTCTTGCCCAGTCCGCGGATGACGCCGAACGATTCAAGTCGCTCGGAGTACGAAAGAAGAAGATCAAGGTCACGGGCAACATCAAGAACGACCAGGAAGGCGACGGAGGCGACGCGACGAAGCTCGCCTACATACGCGAACGGTTCTCGATCGATCGCAAGGTCCCTTTTGTCGTCGCGGCGAGCACCCACAAACCGGAAGAGGAATACCTTCTGGAGGCGCTTCGTCTTTTAAGGACAAGAAAAGGGCTCGGGAATGCACGGATGCTTATCGCGCCCCGCCACCCGGAGCGATTCGCGGAGGTTGCGGAACTTATTGAAAGCAAAGGCTATATGCTTGCGAGGCGGTCCGCGAATCTGAGCCTCGAGGACGGCGATGCTGACGTCATTCTGCTGGATTCGATCGGCGAACTTCGGTCCGCGTATCCTCTTGCGAACCTCGTCTTCGTCGGCGGCAGCCTGATCCGGCACGGCGGCCAGAACTTTCTGGAACCCGCACTCGAGCGGAAAGCGATCGTAACAGGTCCGTATCTTCACAATTTCGCTTCGGCCGCGAAGAAGTTCTCCGAAGCAGATGCGTTCTTGCAGCTCGGCGAGACGTCGCAGGGAGACTGGCCCCGGATCCTGGACGCGGCGTTCTTTGAACTTCTCTCGGATGGGTCGAGACGCGAAGAACTTGGCCGAAACGCTTTTGCGGTCGCGAACGCCAACCGCGGCGCGACGGGAAAGACGATCGAGATTCTCGACCCGTTCCTCAAAGTCCACTCCCGCACAGTGTCCCAGGCCGAAGCCGCGGTCGTGGGATGATCCTTTACCTTTTCTACTTTTTTGCCCTCGTCCAGCTGTTCTTCAGCTGGAAATCACTCGAGAACGGAATCGAGTACCTTCGGTTCTTTCGAAGCGAGCTTGCCGGGCGGAGTTCCGGCAAGGGACTCTTTGCATCGGTGATCGTGCCCTGCAGGGGCAAAGATCGGGGTCTCAAGGAGAACCTGATGGCCGTGATGCGTCAGGATCATCCCGCTTTCGAAGTCTTCTTTGTCACCGATTCCGGGGATGATCCCTCCTGCACCGTGATCCGCGACGTGATTGCGGAACATCCCTCGGTTCCGGCCGAGCTGGTAATCGCCGGAATTTCCGTGGAGACCGGCCAGAAGGTTCGAAATCTGATCGAGGCCTCAAAACACATTTCCAAAGAATCAGAAGCGCTTGTCTTCGTCGATTCCGACGCGAGGCCTTCGCCCGGATGGCTCAAGGCGCTGCTCGACGGGCTGAGCGTCGCAGAACGCGGCTGCTCGACCGGCTATCGATGGTTCATTCCGGAAAAAGGCGGGATAGCGAGCCACTTGCGCTCGGTCTGGAATGCGTCGGTCGCTTCCGCCCTGGGTCCGGACACGAGCCGTAACTTCTCCTGGGGCGGCTCGACGGCGATCCTCAAAAGCACATTCGAGGATCTACGCGTCGCGGAGTGCTGGGAGGGAAAGCTTGCGGACGATTTCGCGCTTACGAGAATGATCCGGGAGGCCGGCGGCGAGGTGAGGTTCGTGCCTGCCAGCCTGACGGCGTCTGTCGAGGATTGCTCGTTTCGGGAGCTCTTCGAATTCACGACCCGCCAGATGAAGATCACACGGGTCTACCGTCCCGACCTTTGGGCCTACTCGCTGGTCGGCTCCGCACTCTACTGCGGAACCGTGATCGCGGCCCTTGCGCTCTTGTTCTTAAGTTCGGATATCCATTTCTTTCTCGTTGCGCTCTTCCTTTTGCTCGTTCTTGCCGCGGGCACGGCAAAGGCCGCTTTGCGGGTCAAGGCGGTGTCGCTGGCGCTTCCCGCCTATGCAGAAAAGATCGGACGGCAGTATTTCTGGCACGCTGCGATGTGGACCGTTACTCCTTTGCTGTTCCTCTGGAATGACATCTCGGCACTTTTCTCAAGGCGCATCGTCTGGAGAGGCATCGAATACGAACTTGAATCTTCAGAACGCACCCGCGTAGTAGGCAAAGAATGATAGGCCGTTCTCCTTGGCCCACCAAGCCATAACTTGAGTCTCAGTAACCGCGGTTACGGAATCGCGTCCGCAGATCCGATACCTTTATTTGCAGGTTGCGCAGCCGGCCGGTAAGGCGTTTCGCAGAAGCATCCGCCAGGCGGCCTCCGAGTCCTCGGAACGGCCTGCGCTTTCGTTCAAATATCCTTGGAGAGTGCCTGCGGCTCTCCAACCAACCCCAAAATCACTTCAGAAGGAGGAAATGAATGGCAGCAACACGCGCCAGACAAGAAATAGAAAAAGATATCAAACAAGAGATCGGCATAGTGCCGAGTTTCTTCGAACGCATTCCCGATGAGGCGCTTGATGAAGAATGGAAGCTTTTCAAGCGCTGGGAGCTTGAGGAAACCCTGATACCGAACAAGTACAAGGAACTGATGATGCTCGCGGTCCATTCCGAAACGAAGTGCCGCTACTGCACGCTCTTCCACACGGAAGTCGCCAAGCTGTACGGTGCAACAGACGATGAGATCGCCGAGGCAGTTCATCTGGCCAAGCACACTATCGGCTGGAGCGCTTATCTGAACGGTATCCGGGAAGACTACGACACTTTCGAGAAGGAGCTCGATCAGGTCGCCACTTATCTCAAGAACGAAAAGGCACAGGCGGCAGGATGAAGATCGAGCAACAAGGTCCGACCGTCTTTCGCGTCACTCTCCACGCCCTCGAGCTGTCCGCCCTGGTGGCGGCGGCAAGATGGGTCGCGGAGGGCGCTTCCGGCGAGATGCCGAAAGAAGCCGTCGATCAGCTCAGGCAGGTCCTGAAAAGCTACGACGAGCAAACACGCGAGGCGGCCTCGGCTTGAAGGTTTGATCAGAGACCGATCCGGCCAGTCCGGGTCGAAGTACGAATCGGCCGGCCCGGGACCATTTGGTCCCGCACGGGCCGGTCTTTTTTTGTCATCGGCATCCCGGGAAGTTTGATAGAGCCATTTGATTTGAATATCATTCTCGGAGACCGGAGACCGGAGACCGGAGACCGGAGACCGGAGACCGGAGACCGGAGACCGGAGACCGGAGACCGGAGACCGGAGACCGGGCGTCTCATCAATTCCTGAAAATGCCTGCCTGCCGAAACAATGATCAAGAGCATTCTCGACGACGAGGACCAGCCTGAGGATGGCCGGGAAGAAAAGAAAGGGCTCCTTCGAAAGCGATTGAAGAAGGACGACCTCGTAAGTATCGGTCTGTCGTCGGACGAAAAAAGCGAAGACGAGCTTCCCGGAGAGAGCGTGGAAGAGATCCGGGACGGGATCCTTGGCGTGTCATCTCCCGGCCCTGAGCATCGGACAGTGTCCGAAGAAGTGCAGAAGGCGGACACGCCTGCCGAGCCGGAAGTTGTCTCCGAACCCGCTCAGGAATCGGGCGGCAGAGCGGCCGAACTCGAGAGAATGCTGAAGGAGCTCGAGAAGGAGCTGGAGCGCGAGAAGAAGATCGAAAGACGGAGCGGGAACCGCGATGCGGGTGAAGACGACACCTTGCCGGAAGCGATCGGAGCAACTCCTTTGCCGGGTTCCGGAACGCATACGGCAGATTCCGACCGGGGGCCTTTTTCCACTGCTGACGACGAGCCGGTTTCCCAGGTGGAGATCTTCCGCCGCATGGGCCTTGCCTGGTCGGCTGCCATCGCGATGTTCGGTTCGGTAGTGTTCATGCTCGCGATAGGGTGGGTCGCAGATGTCCTGCTCGGTTCGTCTCCCTGGGGTATCGTCACGGGCATCGTTCTTGGTGCGGCAATAGGGTTTTTCCAACTTTTTCGGATCACTTCTCACATTTCGGGGAGCGGAGCAAACGACTTCGACAAGGTCTCGCTGAGGGCCTCATTCGAGCCGGATCCGGCCGCGCCCGAGCCGGAGAGTTCGCAGGAGCGCGTTGACTCTGAAGAAGAGGCGTAAAGGCGGCTCCGCTGCTTTGAAATTTACACCCCCAGCTTATAGAATGCTTGTTTCGCAATAAGCGAATGAACGAGCCTGTTGACAGTACAGAAGAGAATCCTGCGTCGCTGTCGCACCTCCGGCTGATCGTGGTTATGGGCGTGGTAGCGGTGGCGGGAACCGTCATCGGTTTTGTCTTCTTCTCAGCGAAGGCCGGCGCCGGCTTCCTGACCGGAGGGATCCTGTCGTTCGTGAATTACTTCTGGATGAAGCACTCGCTCGCCCGTGTATTCGCGAACACCGAGGAAGGCGTGAAGCCGAGCTTTGCAGGAAGCAACTACTTCATGCGGTACATCGCCTTCGCGACCGTCATCGGGTTCATTTACCTGATCGACTGGGAGCTGCTGGTCCCGGTGATCCTCGGGCTCTCGTGCTTCGCATTCGCTGTTGTGATCGAAGGATTTACCAGATTATTCAGCTCGTTAGGTAACAGAAAGGGAATTTAATAATGTTCTTATTTGCTGAAGGCGGCGGCGGGCATCACACTCCGCTCATAGTCGAATTCGTAAACCATTACATAGGCAAGCCTGTCCACGAGTTCCAGATGGCTTATACCTATCCCTTTTGGGAGTGGGTGCTTTCCTCGTTCGGCGTAAAACCGGAAGACGTCTTCGGTCCTTATACCGCCGAGAACGCGGTGCCGTGGTACACGATAATGTTCTTCATCGCTTGCCTGCTGAGCGTCGCTGTGGTCTGGGTGTTCAAGGGCAAGCTTTCGGAGGACGATCCGCATCACGGTCAGCTCACGCTCGAAGCCAGTTTCCTTGCGATCAAAGACCTTCTGATAAGCGCGGTCGGCGAGCACGGGTTCAGATACTTTCCTGTGGTCGCGACTTTCGCGGTGCTTGTGCTTGTGTCGAACCTTATGGGGCTCTTCCCCGTGTTCATGTCGCCGACGGCGCACATCAGTGTCACGTTCGCGCTCGGCATCTCGTCATTCGTATACTACAACTATGTAGGCATCAGCGAGAACGGGTTCATCAACCACCTGGCTCACTTCGCGGGTCCCAGGCTGCCGCTTTTGATGACGCTGCTTATTACGCCTCTGATCTTCACGATCGAGCTGATTAGCAACATGATCAGGCCTTTGACCCTCGCGATCCGCCTATTCGCGAACATGTTCGCCGACGAGCAGATCGCGATGCAGATCGCCAATCTCTTTCCGCCCTTTACACAGTACTTGCTGCCGGTGGCGCTGATGCCCCTGGCGGTGTTTGTAGCGTTCGTTCAAACGCTTGTGTTCACTCTGTTGTCAATGATCTACATCAGCGAGGTGTCGCATCCTCCGCACGAGCATCACGACGAGGAGCATTACGCGGGCGAGGAGACGGCCGCCGCCGCGGCGGCATAGGATTCCGGGCCGTGAAGGCTTCGGGAGTTTGAAAGTTCAAGGAATTTGAGGACGAACGGCGCGCAAGCCGTCCGGACCGCGCAATAGCAGAAGCCCGCACGCATCAGGAGCCTCGACTCCAACGAGAGTAGAAATCGAGTGCATACCGGAAGTGAGGCGAAATCATACCTGCGGCCCGGCAATTTTGATCGGCGATCGTCTTCAAAGTGTAGAAAACACGTTTAGGAGACAAAAACAATGAAAATGATTAAGAAGATCGGATATGTTTTCGCGGCTCTCGCCGTAATGGCGATTCCCGCGCTTGCTCAGGCAGGAGCTGCCGACAATGAATCGACCGTGGCTTCCGCTGAGGCCTTCAGGGCCGGAATGGGCGTCCTCGGATTCGGCCTTGCGGCAGGTCTCGCAGCCATCGGACAGGGTCTTGTCGGTTCGCGCGGTGCGGAGGGCGCAGCCCGCAATCCCGGCGCGGCCGGAACGGTTCAGACGCTTATGATCATCGCGCTCGCGCTTATCGAGTCGCTGGTGCTCTTCGCTCTGCTCATCGTTTTCGTCAAGGCGTAAACAGACGAGCTTGTGACAAAGTTCGCGGGCGGGATCCGACGGGTCCCGCCCGTTCTTTAGTTTGGCGGACCCGTATGGGGCGACAACTAATCGTTTGAAAATCTTATCGAAACGGGCGACA
>JAGFIQ010000094.1 GCA_024103495.1 Aridibacter famidurans | reverse complement strand
GATCTGCTACGCGTCGAAGGCGAACTCGAACCTTTCGATACTGCAGGCGGCGTTGAAGGCGGGCGCCGACGTGGAGGTCAATTCCGGCGGCGAGCTTTTCAAGGCGCTCCACGCGGGATTCTCGCCGGAGCAGATCATCTTCAACGGAACAAGCAAGGACGAGCGCGAGATCGAAGAGGCCGTCCAAGCGGGGATCTACTCGATTCAGGCCGATTCGTTTGCCGAGATCGAGTTGATCGAACGCGTCGCTCTCGAAGCCGGGATCCCGGCGAACGTCTCGCTGAGGCTGGTCCCCGAGATCCGCACCGACACGCTTCACGGCCTGCAGACCGCGCTGGTCACCTCGAAGTTCGGGATGATGCCTGACGAAGCGGTCTCCGCCTTCGAACGATGGCCCGATCCCGAAGGACCTGTTCGGCTTAAAGGAATTCACATCCACCTCGGCTCCCAAAACCCCTCGCCGGACCCATACGCGCGTGCGCTTGAGGCGCTTTACCGAGAATCGAGAGCGATTTTCGAGAAGACGGGCGTGAAGATCTCGCACCTGAACATAGGCGGCGGCTTCCCCGTCAACTACCTGCGGGACAGGTCCCACGCGGGAATGATCTCGACCGACCAGGCGGCGCTGTTCGGATCGGAGTTCAACCCGGGCGAGGCTCTGAGATCGGCGTGGGAGAAGGTCCGGGAGATTGCGGCAGACGAAGGATTCACGGAACTTCTCGACGAGATCGAGATCGTGACGGAGCCGGGACGGAGCGTCATCGCCGACGCAGGGATCTGCCTGACGACGATCCGGAACCGCAAACTGAGGCCTGTTGAGGGGGGAACCGACGAATGGCTCTTGACGGACGCGGGTTTCAACATCCTCTTGTCGATGGAGACCTACAAGTGGTACTACCACATCGTTGCCGCCTCGCGCGCGGCGGATCCCCACGAAACGCCGTACAGGCTAGCCGGCCCGCTATGCGACGGAGGCGACGTGTATTTCGATATCGAAGGGAGGAACAGGCTGCCCGACCGAAGGCTGCTTCCTGAAGGAATGCGGACCGGCGATCTGCTCGCGCTCCTGAACTGCGGCGCTTATTCGATAGCGCAGATGTTCCCCTACAACGGCCGTGCGCTTCCGGCGGTGGTGCTGATCGAGAAGAACGGGAACGTGAAGCTAGCGAGAAAGCGGGACGAGTACGAGGATCTGCTCAGGAACGAGGTGTGAGCGGCGTGAGCGAGGGCTACCTCGTGGTAGTTCCGGGATCCAGGTTCAAAATTCCAAGGCCGTGTCCGAAGCCCGAGCGTGAGCGAGGGCTACCACGGACAAATCCAGGTTCAAGGTTCAAAGAGAAGTGTCCGAAGTCCTGGCGTGAGCATACGGCAGTGCGCTGTAAGCGGTTAAGAGCCAAGTCGGGGCTTGCCCCCGCCTCTGAGCCAGACACGCTACCGATCCGTTTGGAGCAGCGCTATGCGCTGCATTGAGCGCGAAGCGTGAGCCCCGGAGTTGCCGACACCGCCCCGTTTAGAGCAGCGCTTTGCGCTGCATCAAGCGCGAAGCGCGAGACCCAAAGCTGCCGATTCCGTCCCGTTTAGAGTAGCCCTTCGGGCTGCATTGAGCGCGGAGCGCGAGCGAGGGCTACCTCTATCAAGTTCAAAGTTCCAGGTTCAAGGATCCAAGGCCGTGTCCGAATCCCGGCGTGAGCAAGGGCTTCCGCGGACAGTTCCAGTTTTCAGGTTTAAAGTTCTACGAGGCACCTCGGTGGAGGTCCAGTACGAATGCGTCTATCTTAACGCGTTCGAGACAGGCAGCGAGCTCCGGCGGGGACTCGGGAACTGGATCGGGTTCTACAACCAGAGGCGCCCTCATTCGTCGCTCGACTCGAGGACCCCGGATGAGGCATATTACAAACTCGCGGGGCCCGGGCTGCCCGGACCTCTGAAACTGGCGGCATAATCGGACAGGCTTTCCACCTTAAATCAGCCGGCAAACTGTCCCGCGAATGGGGTCCATCTCTTCTCTCTTCTCTTTGGGTCGCTAATCTCCAGCCATCGGAGGCTTCAAGTTTTCCATAGTCGCTTCCTTTATGATTTGATTAATCATTTTCTCTCGAACTGCACTATTCTTATCGGTGCCTGGAAAAGTTTTAATTACCCATCCATCTCTATTGACTAGGATATAGGAAGGAACTACCATTTTGCGGATCGAAAGTGGAATCGTACTCGCGCCTTTTGTCCAAACATAAGTAGAGGCATCACTATCAAAAGAGTCTACATACCGAGAAAGCCTAGCATGTGTTGTCCTTTGGGAAAAAGAAATGATCCCGAAACCAACCCCTTGTTTCTCTAACGATTCGCGGAGATAGCTACTTTGATCGCCAGCTAGACGACACGCACCACATTCCCGATCAAAAACCAACAATACTAACAACTTCTGGGGCTGTTTTTGAGTAAGCGGCTGAAGGTTGTTATCCGTCAAATAACCTAGCTGTACCCGTTCGCCTGCTTGAGGACCAACCCAATCATAACTCGGATTAGAAATAATTGAGTCAAAGTCATAGCCTTCAATCTCGCGATAGTGAAAGAGCGTCGTCAAAGCACTATTTACTGAGAGCACGGCAAGTGTCAAAAAGAGGCAAGCGACAACTGAAATGACACTCTTCCTACTTGGCAGACCCAAAATTCTCTTAATTATTTGTTTCATCTTCAAGAGATTTGTTCAAATCTTTTAAGGCGATAGAGTATTCTCTCAGGGAAGTTTCCAAGAGACCGAGTTTCAAACGAACACGGTTTCGACGCGAACTAACATCATTTAGCGATGCCAAAGTACCTATATCGTCGATGTCCAGCAATAACGCAGGCAACGGAATATAGTTTAAGTTTGCCAGGAATTCTTTTTCCATTTCGCCGTTGCGATTTTCCCTTCCCGCTTCATTGACCTCCTTGACCAGATCCCAAAAGACTTTCATTGTCTCGTCAGGTCTAGATCTCGCATACAATCGAAGCACTGACAATGAGAATTCGACACGCTCGCTTGTCGAAATCCCTAAGTCCTTAATCTCAGCCTGAGCCGCTTCGATATTTTCGAATACCAGACTCTTGTAATTAGAGTACTCTAGCTCGTCTGCGAGGTTTAGCCTTACGAATGGCCTAAGCTTCTTAGGAGTCTTTTCCACTATTCTGTATGCCGAAGGAATATCCTCTGCCTCAATTGAGTTTAACGCACCCCTGTACGCATAGTCGGCACGCCAACTATCCCAGGCGCCGTTACCAAGGCTCTTCCTCTCCTGCTCCGTCATCTCATCGAGGAGCGAGAGGATCTTTTCAAACTTCTTCTCTTTCTCAAGTATGACAATGGCTTGGTAGAAGTATTTTGCTTTGAGGAGCGCATCCTTTGTTGCCCTCGCCGCCTGAACTAACTCGTCAACCGTCTCCAGCTTTTCATCACTAATCCTGGGCTCCACAGACCCTGCTAGATTTGAAGGAATACTTGACTGACAAAGTCCGATCTGCTGTCTAATTGTGGGAAGGCGACCGGGAAGGATCTGCTGAAACGCATCAAGAACACCGGAAGCCAACAGCGCAAATTGGCAGGCGGACTGTCGCCGAAGCGGGTCGAGAAAGGCCTGCGCGAGAATTTCAGACAAAGTAGTCAGATATTGGCGCCGGGAATCGAGGGATAATGATTTGCCCTTGTAAGGTAAGAATGCCCTTGTCTGCAGGGTGGCGGCATCTTGAAGGTCAAAACTGTTCCGAATCAGGTTTAACGAGGCGGAGAAGAGCGAATTGGCAAGAGACTCATTTACTAGATTAAGTTCGCCAACGAGCGATGAGAATCCGGGGGCTATTCCAACACTGAGCGAAGCAATTCCCAGTTCATAGGCTCGCTGGGGGTCCCGCGCAACGATCTGGATTGCTATTGCGATAAGAGTCTCTGACTCTGCCGTTTGATCTTCTGCCTTGCCGGCAATCAGCTTGATGAGATCTTCGACAAGTTGTCTGCTCTTGACACTGTCTATCTTCGCGAGGATCTCAATGGTCTCCTGCAAGTTCTTGATCTTTGTTTCGAGTTTCGGATCATTGCCTTCATCAATGGAGCCGGACGCTGACTTACTCACCTTCCCGATGAGCCCCGCGGAAACTTCATTGTCGACGGAGCTCCACATTTGCGCAGAGAGCGCGAGATAGATTGTCTGCTCTGAAGCCTCGACGGAGCCTGAATCGGCCACAATCTCATCCGTGAGCGACTCGACTCTTTGGCGCCAGGTATTTACGCGAGCGACATTACTGTTTTGCTGCGCCAGTACAGCAGGCAGGAACAGGACGAACTGTAGGAAAAGGACAAGAACTAGCAAGCCGGAAAATCTCATGATTCAACCAAAAAACCATCGATTCGGAACATTGGAAACACATTGTGTAAGCTTGCGACCATTTACTGAGGCAAGCATTCATTCAGAGGGGGACAATTCTCCCCTACATAGTTGCAAACCCAGTACGAGTCTTTGGCCGGGCTAGAGCGGCGGCACCCATTCGCGGTACAGGTCTGACCATTTACTATGATAAGTGGATTTGGGCAATAGAAGCCTTGCGACAACGTGGTTTGGGTAATCGTCTCAGTTCCACCAAATGCACCAATGACTAGGCCAAGCGCCACTGAAACAAGGGCGATTCGGCCCCATGCGAGTTCGAGGATCGTCTTCTTCATTAAGTCATACTCCTTTCCGACTTGGTCGGAGAAAAATCAGCACATTGAGTCGTTAGACGAACATTCATTTTAACGAAACCTTGAATCCGCTTCGGTATCAGAGTCTCGCTTTGTAACTGGCATTAAGCGACCTTGGCTATGAACGTACTGTCATCCCAATTACTCAATGACCTGGTTCTACAAGAAAAATGCAAAAGCCGTTACGATCTATCAAGATGAAATACATATAAGCCTCCTCAAGAAAGACCCACAAAGAACTTCCAAGTGTGAATCGGACAGCGGCCAATTGTGACTAGATTCTAATAAGATTGTCAAGATATTTTGGTAATAGTTTTTGACTTCCCTCTTGAAAATCCAAAACTATCTGCATGTTGACAGCTTGGTCCTTGTGTAAGCCTCCACTGAAACAGTACCAGACATAATTACAGTTTTCGGTCACAATGGAGAACAACCAAGGAGACCGAGAATGAGGAAAAGCAGATTCAGTGAGAACCAGATCCTGAAGATCCTGAAGAAAGTGGAGAACGGGAGAAAGGTGGCCGAAGTGTGCCGCGAGAACGACATCTCGACCTCGACCTATTTCAAGTGGAAGTCGAAGTTCGGGGGGATGGAGGCGTCTGACATAAGGTGGCTGAAGGAGCTCGAGGCCGAGAACAGCCGATTGAAGAGGATGTACGCGGACCTGTCGCTCGAGAACGAGGCCCTGAAGGACGTGATCGAAAAAAAGCTGTGACGCCTGCCTCGAGGCGGAAAGTGGTGGGGGCGCTGATCGGGGACCACGGGATGAGCGAGAGGCGCTCGTGCCGTGCGGCGAACATCTCGAGGACGGTGTTCAGGTACGTCAGGAAGCCGAGGGATGACCGGGAGGTCCAGGAGGCTCTCTCGGAACTTGCGACGAAGCATCCC
>JAGFIQ010000046.1 GCA_024103495.1 Aridibacter famidurans | reverse complement strand
GACTTTCTGCGATCTGCTTTTTTATGCTTTTCGCTGTGGTGCTCAGGTCCCGGTGCTGTGTGGCAGGTCGTGAGTCGGGAGCGCGGAGCGGTGAGCGGTGAGCGGTGAGCGTTGAGCGGTGAGCGGTGAGCGGTGAGCGGTGAGCGGTGAGCGGTGAGCGGTGAGCGGTGAGCGGTGAGCGGTGAGCGGTGAGCGGTGAAGCAAGATACCACGCGTTACTCATAACTCATTACTCATCTCTCATTACTCATTACTCATTACTCGTTACCCGTTACTCATCTCTCAGTCCTCAGTCCTCAGTCCTCAGTCCTCAGTCCTCAGTCCTCAGTCCTCAGTACTCAGTCCTCTTCTCTCAGTCCTCAGTCCTCAGCCCTCAGTCCTCAGTCCTCATCGCTCAGTACTCAGTCATCCACCTTCAGTCCTCATTTCTCGGTCCTCGCGACTCCGCCGCCCAGTCTCTGTATCCTGTGAAATCTCTCGTCGACCTTCTTCTCGGTCCCGACGAGCTGCGAAAGCGTCACGTTCGAGAGCGCGTTCTGGACGATCTCGTGAAGCCCGACGATGACCGAACGGATCCCGCAGTCGCCGGTGTGGACGCAGGAGTCCATCACGCCCGTGTAGCTGTTGCAGTGCCCTTCGATCTCGTCATCGTCGAGCACCTTAACGACTTCGCTGAGAAGTATCTCTTCGGCGGGCCTTGAGAGGCTGTATCCCCCTTTAGTCCCGCGGGTCGCGTGTACGAACCCGGCCTTGCTCAAAAGCCACATGAGCTTTCCCGCATTCGACTGCGAAATGCCTTCGCGCTCCGCGATCTGCGGCAGTGTCAGCGACTCGCCTTCGCCCGCGCTTGCAAGCTGAACGAGGCATCGAAGGCCGTATTCTTCCTGTGCCGATATCTTCATCGTACGTTCCCGGTAAACTATTCTGGACTCATGAATAAGGTGTAGAATCTCAAATCTTTACTTTTCAGTCAAGATTGCAGGCGGCGGGCCTTAGAATGAAGATCGAGGAGAATATCCGACAGGCGAATCCGATCAAAACAACCGACTCATCAGAAATTGGATCGATCGATCAGAATTCGCTTATCGGTTGCCCCTCGCTTCAGCCGGGGGGGCATGTGGCTGCGGAACATCAATATGGGGCTGTCTCAAAAGCAGTGCCTATACGTGCCCGGACCGGATGAGCATAAATCTGAGGACAAACTATATCAGTTCCCCCCGTTTAAGCGGGGGGGGGGGGCAACTGATAGCCGTCGAAATAATCGATTGGCCCATTCACCCCCCCCCCGCTAAAGGGGGGGCAATTGATAGCCGTCGAAATAATCGATTGGCCCATTCACCCCCCCCCGCTAAAGGAGGGGACAATTGATGGCGCCTCAATCCCAGACGGCAGAAACCGGATTCAAGCAGTCTTGCCTTCGATGCCTGACACGAGCTACGGATAATTCTCGCTGATCAGGATCTTCCCGTCCCTGTACCAGCGGATCCAGCCCGAGTTTTCGGGCAGGTTCTTCCTGATCCATTCCACCGAAGGTTCGTCAGGCTCCATCTGCGTCCAGCGCACGAGTACCCAGTCGCCGCTCACCTTGTCCGGCTTTATCAAAGGCATTTCCGCGAACGCCGCCGGCTTGGGAGCGCCGTCCGGCGAATCGAGCACGGGGTTCGTCAGCCGGTCGAAAGTCACGTTGTCGTGCGCCATCACCCACTCTTCCCAGCCGAGCGCCTTGAACAGCGGATCGTCTGTTCGCACGTAAGCCCGCGTTCCGGGATCCCGGCTCTCGTGCGCGATCACCTCGAACCATTCGTCCGAACGCCTGACAAGGCGCAGTTCGATCGCAAAATCGCGCTTGTTCCCGTTGCTGAAAAGCAACGGAAAGAACTCCCCTTCCTCGCCTTCCAGATTTTCCAGGCTGTCGTCGTTGTAGTCGATCACCCGCCAGGGAGCGCCGTCCTCGCCGTAGATGGTGATCTTCCAGCCGGAACTCTTCAGTTCCTCTTCTGTCCCGTCGAACACGACGACGCCTTCCGCTTTTTCGAATGTCGATTCGCTGGGCGGTCTTCTGTCTCTTTTTTGCTTGTTTGCTGCGGGAGATTCGGTGTGCCCTTCGATGGTTTTTGATTCAGTGATCTGACCCGTCCCCGATCCGCAGCCGAAGCTAAGCAGAACCGAGAGAATGAGGATATAGGCCATTTCATCCCTCCTTTGTTAATTTGTTTTCAAAAAGCGCTCCGCGGGCACGGGCGGTACCCGCGAAGCTCTACGAGGTCGCTATCATAACAGAATCCGCCTAATGACACTGATCGACAAGGCAATCGAGAGTGACGTCCGACCAGCGTATATAGTACCGGCGCCGATCCTGGAATATTCGCTTCGGTTTCTTCTTGCTGAGGTCGAACCCCAGGTGGCCGTGATCGTTGTGCAATGACGCCGCTCGCGTTCCTCTGATCGGGGCGCTGTATCCGCGCAGGCTCTTTCCGAATCCCCATTTCTTCGCGAGATCGAAAACGGCCTGGTTCTTGTAGACGCTGAAGCGTCCCGGATTGGTGACCCAGTTGCCCTGCCGGCTCTGCCCATTCCCGTCAACATACCGAAAATCGATGCTCTGCCCGGTCCCGTTCCCCTTGTGGCCGTGCGTGGCGTGGTGGCCGTTCCAGGACTCAGACCGGAATCGGCTGTCCCAAGGATCGCTTCCGTTCGACGACGACATGTCCCCGAGAGCGAGAGTGATGCCGAAGTCGTTCTTCAGCTGGTTCGTGAAGCCGAACAGCGCCGCGGCGGTCACCGGAAGCAGGTAGTGATCGCCCTGGCCGACGTGCTCGTTGGTTTCGGGATCGTAGCCGCCCCGCTCTCCGGGATTGTAATATGTATAGCCCCATCCCGTGTTCGGGAACCTCACAAGGCCGTAACTGTTCTTCTGAAGCTGGGCCACCATCACGAACACGTTGCGGTTCTCGTCGAACACATAGAAGCGGTCGAACGGGTCCTCGGTCCTGTAGACCTCGATCTTCCCGTCGTCGCTGACATACCAGTCGTCCACGACCGAGAGCCCGTCGGGATCCGTGAGGTTCACGGGGTCGTTCAGCGTGTAGACATAGCGGTTCAATGTACGCGGATCCGAAGCATCCGCCGATTCGAGCATAGGGTCGACTGCCGTGAATCGCCCGTAGCGGCTGTCGTAAACCCGGGCTTCCGCATAGCTAAGTCCGGTCTCCGGATCAGTTTGGAGGCCAGCGAAACCGGGGCGCAAACGGGACGTCGCGGAAGAGTAGCCGCTTGCTGCAGTCCTCTCGCCGACGCCACTGACAAGTTCTTCCCCGAACGGCATATGGTCTTTTCGAGCGAGGACCGAGCCGCCGCTGTCCGTAATCACCCGTGTCGATCCAAGGTGGTCCTGGGTGAGATAACGGGTTTTGGGATCGCGAGGGGGATTCGTCGAATATTCCGCGACAAGTTTGTCGCCCGCATACACAAACACCGTCGTCTCAAGCGGCGTTTCCGTCATCACTCGGCGTCCGTTCCCGTCATAGAAGTATCTTGCGACGAGGAGCCCGTCGGCGGAACGAACTTCCGTCTGCTTGTTCCGTGCGTCGAGAACGAATGACCGGCCAGACGGTTCCCGGACGACGTTGCCGTTTCGGTCGTATACGAAGCCCGAGCCGGTCATGAAGCGGTTCGACGCCTGGTCGAACTCGCTGACAACAGAGGTCTGCGCACCCTCGACGTCCTGGATAATGAGAGTTCTGTTCCCGAATCGATCGTAGCCGAACTCCTGGCTCCAGTTCACATCCGAGCCATTGCCCTCGTGGGCCGCGAAGAGCCTGCCGACGGGATCGTATCGGAATCTCTGCACGAATGGATCCTCTCCCGCACCGTGTGTGGTTAGTTCCGCAACCGACCCGTTCACGAGTGAGTTGTCTAAAGAACCGTCTGCATTCGCCTCACCGTAGACATAATCCACAGACCAGATCCCTGAATCATCCGCCGAGGCGCCCAAACTTATCGATTCGAGGCGGCCTGAAGCGTGGAAGTCTGCCGATTCGAAGCGGCCGTTGCCCAGCCTCATTGATCTCGTCTTGCCTCTCGGGCCGTAAACGAACGAGTTCGCGTACACGGCCTCTGCGGCGCCTGACGTTCCGCCTACGCGTCTCAACCTACCGTCGGCTCCGCGATCGAATTCCAGGACCTTGCCGGACGGGTACGTCGATCGTTTGATATCGCCGGACAGATCGTATTCTACTCCGCTCTTAAACAACTTCCCCGCGGTGACCTGCTCGTACGCCGAAGGCCTTCCTGCAGCATCGAACGCCGGAATTCGTGTTACCGAGATCGCGTTTGATACTTCAATGACCTCTCCCTTTCCATTCGCGACAAGATCGTATTTGAACAACACTGGCGGCGTCCCGTCGGACCACGACCGCGAGACCAGACGGTCGAGCGCGTCATACTCCGACTCCGTCACAACGCCGTTCGCGCTCTCCGCGCGTACAAGATTGCCCATCGGATCGTAGACGAATGCTGCGGACCAGGAGGAGTTTCCGGTATCGGGATCGGTGTAGCGGATTCCGGGGTTAGGCTCCTGCTCCGGCAGCTTCTGGAAGATCAATCGCCCGAATGCATCCCTGGCGAAGTAACGCCGCTGGACTCCCTGTCTTATTTCGACAAGGTCTCCACGTTTACCGTAGACGTAACTTGTCGGCCTGGCGGGCGAATGGACGGGACCCAGATCGACATCGGTGTGGCCCGTGAAAGCGACCGCTTCGTCCGCTCGGATCGTTTGGCCGAAAGAACCCTTGATCTCCCGTTTCGCGCGTCCCGAACCGTCTCTCGTAACGACAAACCGGCCGGCTGCGCCCTGGGCGGAGGAGATCCCGTATTCGAACTCGGCAGTCGCTTCCTCGCCTCCGTTCGGGATCTCGGAGTACCGCCTGATGATCCGCCCCCGTGTATCGTATTCCGTTCTGAACCGTGCGATTCCGTTCGGCGATGTACCTTCGAAATAAGGCGCGGATCTTGAAACGACCCGACCGTGGAGATCATAGAGTGTTTCGCTTACCGACACGCCTTCGGAGTGGAACGACCGTGAGATCACCTCGCGGCCGAATCCGTCGTACTCCGTCTCCGCGTCCCGCCATTTGCCAAGGTCGAGAAGCTCTCGTGTTCTGACCCTGGAAACTCCGGGCCCATCGGTGTAGAGATACTCGCGGATGGCTCCTCCTGACTCGCGAACGGAGGTTACTCTCAGCAAGGGATCTGCGTACTCGGTCACAGTTGTGCGGTCGTCGGACTCGTTCCCCAGCAGCTGAAGATCGGTGACAGAGAGAAGAAGCCCCGTCACCCTGTCGTAGGTCTTCAGGGTCTTCGATCTTTCGGAAGTGCCTCGTAACCCGGACGGATCCGCAGCCGGAAGGCTTACGGAGACCGGATATGCGAACGCATAGGCGGCCGAGTACCCGATCTCCGTGTACCTGCTTTCATCGCCCGAAACGTCCCAGCTGCGGACGGTATTGCCGAACTTGTCGTGCAGCAACTTCTCCGTGTGCCACTCTCCTGTAGCCGGATCAAGCTTCCGGGTTTTTGAGAGGTGTCCCCGAACCGGGGTCCCTGGATCGGCCCAGCCCTCAGCGTTACCCGGATCGATATAGGGAAGGTCCTGCGAGTCGTACTCAAACCGTGTTTCGTTCAGGGTCCCACCGGAACCGTTGGGATCGATCACTCGCTCAAATAAGACGAGATTCGTCAATCCGATATCGCGATAGTCCTGATCGTAGATAAAGCCGCGTTCGATGACAGACCGTTTCTCCGCCTGGCCGGCGATCGTATCTGAAGCTTCGTCGACACCGATCGAGGCCGCTGCCGCCGCATCGAGCACCGCGAATCCCCACGATGTGCTGCGCGTCGTGTTCAGATGAGAGAAGTAGCCGGGCCCCTGGGAGGAGCCGTCGTATTCCGAAGCCGTCATCGAGGCGAGCGCTTTCGACGACCCCGGTTCGAAACTCAGCTCGACGGTACGCGCCTTTCGCAGATCGCGCTTTGCGTTCGGCTCGCCCCCCGGAAGCGCTTGTTCGAAAGTCCATTCAAACAGGGTCCGCGTTACGAGCCCGCCGCTCTCATCGAAACGCCGGACTTCGATGACAGATCCGGTTTCGGGATCCCTGAATCCGAATCCTTCGTCACCGGAGAAGGCCCCCATTTCGGTCTCAGTTCGCGCCCCGTCGGCAAGCGCATCATCCGGTTTCGAGACAACAGCCGCGACGGTGTAGGTCGAACGGCCTGACGGCGCGAACTCGAAATCGGCCGTGTACTTCCATCGCTGCTGCAGTACTCCCTGGGCGTTGTAGATCCTGCGCTCCCGGACTCCCCGGTTCGTCTGATCGTAAACCGCCTCTCCGGTCCCTCCGACCGGTTCGATCGTACCGTGGTCGAACTCCTCAAAAACACCGGTCGGATAGACGATCCTGGAAATCTCACCATAGCGGTTGTACTTGAAGCGGTACGCACGGCCATCGGGTAGGCGTACTTCTTCGAGGACGACAGGGTTGAACCTCGAGGGCGCGATGGCACCTCCGCTGCTGGTCCTGAAGGCGTTGCAGGGACGTACGCCCTGACCGACGTTCCGGAAGAGAACATTTCCCGGATCGGTCTGGTCGAGATCATCGGACAGGCTCCCCCTGCAGAAATACCTGGAGTCATAAGCGAGCCGCGTCGTCTGGTTATCCAGTGCGCCGCCGCGTCTCCCCTCCTGATCGGCGCAATCGGAGTCCGTACTGTTCTCGCACCCCTGGGGTTTCAGGTGGGCCCATTTCATTCCGAAGGTCTTCTCTCCGCCTCCGAGCCAAGGCAGCGAAGCCTCGTTTGTCCCGGCCGTCTGTGTCTGTGCGGACCCGTTCCTCGGCACGTAGTCCGTCAACTCGCGGCCAAGCGTGTCCGAAACGCTTCGAACCTCGTGCGGGGCCGTCCCGGATACCGAATAGGAGATCGTGTTTCCGTTTACATCAACGAAGCGCGACGCGCTAACCCCTTCTCCGTTACCGGCCGAATCGGGCGGGAACACGTACCTGGAGCCGTTGGGGAGAAAGAGCACCGAGCCCTCCCCGGACCGTTCGAGCCGCATTCCCGTGCCGTCGGTGGAAAGAAATGTACCGCTAAGGTCGGCCTCACACACAGCATCCGGTGGCCCGCAAGGATGTTTCGAATCATCTTTTCGGAACTCGTGTCTGGCGCCTCCCGGCATCGAGACGAATACGCGGGCGGCATAGAAGAGTTGTTGAAGTTCGTCCGGCGGAATGGGAATCTCAGGCGGTTCCGGTACTCCCGGTCCGATCTCCCAACCGTTGCAGTGATAGATGTGCGCTCCGACCGAACCGTCCGGAAGGACGCAGTCGGGGCACCAGTAGTAGCCGTAACTGACGCACCGGAAATTCTCGCTCGGCATAAGGTTCGAAGATCCGGTCGCCACGGCTTCTGCCCAGATCGAGTCCATAACGGACGCGCTTCCGAGCGGGTCATTGAACGGGCGCCCGTCCTGGTAATAGATATTGGGACGGGCTTCGATAAACGGAGCGGCAAGACTGCTGGTCCATCCGGCCGCGGTTCGCTCGGCGAATCTCGCGTTCAGGTCCGTGACGTATCTTCGTCCGGCGACGGTTTCGTACCACCAGCGAACTCCGGAGTCCATTCGCCAAACCTTTGAGGAATAGTCAAGCGACGCGCTCAGACCGTGTCCGTTCCGGCCCGGATAGCTCATCAACGGCAAAGAGAACTCGAGGGCAAGAGTTCTCGGATTTACTCTGGCTTTGCCTTTGATCGCGGTGTCGGCTCGGTTTGAGGAGTCTGTGGAGGAGGGTTCAGATGTTCCGTTCCCGAGTTGGCCGAAGACCGGGATCGAAAGCGTGACGATTGCGAGGATCGCTGCAAGAAGACCGGCGGGCCTTCCGGAATCGAAGCGTTGCGGGAGTTTGGGAGATCTCATTTTTTTACCTCTGAAGTCAGTCCGGACCGCCTTTAAGTGAGGAGGCTGCATCCGGAGTTTCATTTTTGCGTGTGCGGAAAGGGGCGTCACCTGCGGAAGAATGCAGGAACGGGTATGTCACCGGACTGGCCCCACTGGACGGTCCTTGTGCTTGAATCCGAACTGTTTCGGATGTACCAGGTCCCGTTCGATCTTCTCCAGACCGCGATGTCTGTCCTGCCGTCTCCGTCATAGTCGTTGGGAACGGCTATGTCCGAAAGGCTGTGCCAGGTGACGGTCTGCAGACCTCCGGTAAGGCTGCTTCTTATCAGCCAGCCGGATGCTGAACGTGCGGCGGGGTCTGCGCGGCCGTCGCCGTCGTAGTCTGAAGGAACCGGTTCTTCGCTACCCTGAGGAAGAACTGCGGAGCGCTCCGCCCCGCCGGTGCTTTCGATCCAGTGGAAGCTCCTGTCTGAAGGCCTCCAAACCGCGAAGTCCGCCAAACCGTCGCCGTCGAAATCCGAAGGAGTGGGGATATCGCCGGGCGACCCGAACGAGTGCATCGTGGTACCGCCCGTACCGCTGCGTACCACGTACCAGCGCGCGTCACCGGGACGGTAAACGGCAATGTCGGTCTTCCCGTCGCCGTCAAAGTCCGCGGCGGCAGGCCGGTCACCGCCGATGCCGAAAGGGACGGCACGAAATGCCCCGTCCGAGCTGTTCAGGATCCACCAGGTGGATGAGGATGGCCTGAAGACGCAGAAGTCCGTCTTTCTGTCGCCGTCGAAATCGCCCAGCGAAGGCACGTCGTCCGCGGCACCCCAGTTTTGGGACGTAACGGAGGACGACGCTCCGTTGATGATCCACCACGTGCCCGAAGAAGGGCGCCAGACCGCCAGGTCCGAGGGGTTGCCGTTGATCGACCCGGCGTCATCGACAGCGATCAGCCGCGAATCAGCGTAGATATATTCCTTTGATAGGGCGAGACGCCGGCTCTGCGGCTGCGGAAAGAGCCATTCGTACACGGAGCGGTAAAGTTGATCGATCAGACCGGAAGTCCCGGTATCTACCGAACCGGCCTGCGTCAGGCCGGCCGCACCGGCGATCGCCGACACCGACAGTGTCATGACGATCAGTACCGATCTAACGGAAAATCTCTTCGG
Organism: Aridibacter famidurans; assembly: GCA_024103495.1. Lineage (GTDB taxonomy): Bacteria > Acidobacteriota > Blastocatellia > Pyrinomonadales > Pyrinomonadaceae > Aridibacter > Aridibacter famidurans. The sequence goes on along the minus strand of JAGFIQ010000046.1, from coordinate 23,445 downwards.
CTTCAGTTCGGGCCTGCGCCGTCTGCGGATTACTCGTTGTTGTGTCTTGGTGAGGTTCTTGAAGGTTTTCATCGGGGAACAACTCCTTGTGTCGTTCCGCCAGCGCCGACCGATGGAAAGCAGGACCGCGATGCGATCCTCTGATTCCGCCACGGTGGGATGACAGAACTCTGTGGGATTTACTTGCCGGCCCCGCAACCCTTTGCGGGGGTCGGGTCCGGGTTCGACTCGGTATCGGAGAATGTCTTGTTCAGATGGATCGTGGGACGACCGTCGGGATCATTCTTGTTCCGGCTTTGGGAGCGCCCGTACCTTGTGAGGAGGTCCCGGGCTCCGAATCGAATGGTGACAACGAATCTAAACGAGGTCCAAAGACCGTGTCAAGGATTTTCCGGAAATTCGGATCTTCGATGTCGTAACCGGCGTTTTATCAATCTGTTACAGATTAACTTTTTCAGTATCACATTAACTGCCGCCGATAACCTTAACACGCTACCGTGGCGAAGCGCTTCCGGTTGCGGTAGATTCTTCTTATGGACAAAACGGAAAAGGAACTGGCGTTCCTGCGCGGCATATACGTCGAGCCGGAATACACCTCGAAGTTCACGGAACTCTTCAACGAAGGCGTCGTCGTCGAGGGCTATTCGACCATAACCTACATCAACGCCGGGGCCGGCGGGCACGCGATCGAGATTCGCGACAAGCTGGGCGAGGACGTCGAAGTGTTCCCCGTCTGCGAAGACGCCGAGCTTCGCGAGATAGCACGGCAGAAATCGGAAACGGTGCAAAGCGGTGTCGATTTCTCGACCGCCGCGCCGATGGCGCGATCGGAGATGGTGATCGCCGATGCAAGCCTTCTCGCGCCGTGGGCGCTCGACGCGTTCCTCGCGGAAGCGGTCGAGCAAACGGCCGGCAAGTTCGTTTTCTTTCTTCCCACATCGGGCAGCTTCGGAGAGGTGTTCTCTTATCTATGGGAAGTGCTGCTTGAAGAAGGCCTGGACGACAAGTGCCCGGAGGTGGAGGGGCTGATCACGGGGATCAAGACCGTCTCGCAGGCCGAAGAGGCCGCCCGGGCGCTGGAGCTCAGGAAGGTCGAATCGCTGACGAAGAGCGAGATACTCGAGTACGAATCGGGCGAAAGCTTCATAGACTCGCCGCTGGTCCGTTACTTTTTGCTGCCGAACTGGCTTGGTTTTCTGGAGGATGACGAGCGCCGGCGGGTGATGAAAAGCCTCGCCTCGAAGATCGATGAGGACAGGGACGACATGAGCTTCCGGTTCGCGGTCAAGGCGACCGTCGTTTCGGGAGTAAGAAGCGGGGATTAGGAGCTCAGGACCGGCTTGCCTGTCTGCGCTGCATCTCGGCGGCGAGTTCATCGTCGGACATCTCGGAAACCGAAGGCTTTTCAGACTCGATCTGCTTCGTCTCCTCTTCCATCTTGAACTCTTTTTCCGCCTGGTCCATTCCTTCCTTGAATGCCCTTCGGCTCTCTCCCAGCGACTTGGCAAGCTTCGGAAGCCTGCTGGCCCCGAACAGAAGGAAGATCGCGAGCACGATCAGGATGATCTCGGTGGTTCCCAACATAGCTTATTAACCTCACAAAATACCGATCGCCCGGCTATGACCGCCGGACACCGACAATCATACAGGCAATCGGGCCAAAATTCACCTTCAAGGCGGGCCGGCGAAACGCCTACGGCTCGATCCTGACTTTCGCTCCGGCCTCGTCGAGTTCCTGTCCAAGGCCCGCCGCGGTCTCCTCATCCTCGAACGTCAAAGAGATGCCGCGCCCGTCGTTGATCGCCTCGAACATTTTTCGCGCCTCGGCGTCGTCCAGCCCCAGCCTTTCGGCGAGCAGCGCCGCCAGGTCCTTCTTCGCCTTTCCGGTTTCGTAACCGACTATTTTTAGTACCGGCATATCAGCTCATTTCCTTGTCCCTGAACCTGTCCGTAGCGTTGACGAGCGCCGAAGTGATCCCCTTTTCGCTGATCGAATGCCCGGCGTCCGGAATTATGTGAAGTTCCGATTCGGGGAAAGCCTCGTGCAGTTCGTGCGCGGACACGGAGGGACACACCACGTCGTACCTTCCCTGAACTATGACCGTCGGGATGTGGCGGATCTTGTCAACGTTCTCAAGCAGGTAATTCTCGGTCGGGAAGAACGAGTTGTTCATAAAGTAGTGACACTCGATCCTTGCAAGTGCGAGCGCCTCCTGCGGATCTTCCCAGTGGTCCATAAGATCCTTGTCCGGGAACAGCTTCGATGTCGAGCCTTCCCAGACGCTCCAGGCGCGGGCGGCGGATATCCTGACATCCTCTTCGTCGCTCGTAAGCCGCTTGTGGTACGCGGTCATATAGTCGTCCCGTTCATCCTCGGGGATCTCGTCGCGGTAGCGCCGCCAGTAATCGGGGAAGATCTCCGAGGCGCCGTACTGGTAGAACCACTTCAACTCCTTCGGGCGGGTGAGAAAGATCCCTCTGAGTACCAGCCCGAGGCACCGGTCCGGATGAGTTTCGGCATAAGCAAGCGACAGAGTACTTCCCCAGGAGCCTCCGAAGACGTACCACTTGTCCACCTCGAATTTCCTGCGCAGGGTCTCGATGTCCTTTATCAGGTCCCAGGTCGTGTTCTCGCGCAGATCGGCGTGAGGCTTGGACTTTCCGGAGCCGCGCTGGTCGAAAAGGATCACGTGATAGGCGTCGGGATCGAAGAACCGGCGGTACATAGGGATGAGGCCGCCTCCGGGTCCGCCGTGAAGGAATACGACGGGAATGCCCTCGGGATTGCCGCAGCGTTCGAAGTAAAGAGTGTGTATGTCGGAGACTTCGAGCATGCCGGAATCGAACGGCTCGATCTCCGGGTACAGTTCTTTCATAGCCAAATCATACTTGAGTATCCGCGAATCCCACAAACTGACTTTCCCGGCGCACGCCGCGAACTAATTTGTCGCTTTTTGAATTCCGTTTGCGCTTGTTAGGATAAGGCGCAAAAAAATCGACGAACGGAGGAAAAGGAACTTGAGCAATTACGATGCGATAATGCGATACACCTGGATAGGGGTGGCGACCAAGGTCGGCGGAGGATTGATCGCCGCCGGGGTCGAGAGCACGACCGGCATAATGTTCAACGCGCTGAATCCCAACTGGGCGAGGCCGTTCACGATCGAGAGCATAAGGCTGCAGTTAGGGCTCGGCGGCGGGATCGGCGTCAGCGTTGTGATGGTCTTCAACTGCAGCAGCATATTCTCGATCAGCGGCACGGACGTCAACGACTGGGGCGTCAACTTCACGCTCGGGCCCAACTGGACCGCGATGGTCAAGAACCTCACCAGGATCGGGTTCTTCGGAAAGGCGATGAAGGTCAAGGGCCTTTTAAAATCCGCGAACTCTGTCGAAGCGATGAAAGATGCGAAGATAATCTCCAAGCTCACCCCTTCCGACCTTGAAGGTCTCAAGAACGGGGTGAACTACTGCTGGAATGCCAACGATCTTGCGAAAAGGGGAAGCGACACGGTGAGTAGCGCGCTGGACGTTCCCGGCGCGGGCGTAGGCGCCGAGATCGCGGTCTGCCCGATAATCAAGGGCAAGTTCAATGTGCTGCCCTGGTAGCGGCACCGCGTTTTGCTTCGGACATCGATACTCCGAGCCGTGCCCGGAAAAACCTTGACTTATACTTTAAGCCTCGCCTACTATGTGGCTGCAAACACTGAAGAAGGAGGTGATCCAAAATATGCTAAGAGATTCCAGTGAGGTGGCTGACGCCTAATACCTTTCTTGAAATTGCTTAGTGAATTGGAAAGGTTGTCGGTACAGGCTAATCCAAACAGTTCACCGGAAAAGCCGCTTGAGATTCCCTCTCAGGCGGCTTTTTTCTTTTCTGTTATCATTTGCGGAGTCCGATTGGCTCCGATTGTCAGATTAGTAGGTTCATTCAATGAAGTTGAAGATCGTAGCTATTGCATTGCTGGCGGCATCCTCTGCCGTTCTTCTCAATACCGTGACTTCCTATGTTACGGAATCGCAAAAAAGTTCTGACGGCGTTACACCCCCTCAGTCAAGATTTCGTCTCGTATCCAAGTCCGATTCCGGCGAATCTGCTTCCTATGTTTTCCACTCTTCTCAAGAACGGCTTTTCAAGACTTATGACGACTGCATCGGTTGTCCACCTTACGAAGACGGAGACACTCAGCTTTACCGTCAGTTTATGTCGAAAGAACACGCCGAGGAATCTATTACAGGATACGCAGAACCGGACTCTGACTGGGAGATCGTGGAACCGAAGTCGGCGCTTAAGAGCGGCGGATTTCGGCAAATCGATGTCATAAAGGATCTCTTTGGACGGACCCTTTATGCGAGAATCACGTGGATTGAACCGACAAAGCGCTCCTATGCTTACTGGTTTATTGAAGCACCAACGGTTGAGCTCGCCAAAGAATTCGAACAGAGCCGAGCTTTTCGAGAGGCATTAAAATCCATTCCTCCGGAGCCACCTGGATGCGAGACTTACGGTTCAAACTCGGCAAACTACGATTGGTGCAGATGAGGCCGATGGTCTTCTTAGAGCGTTTCGCTTGATCAATGTCTGATCGGGAAGAGCAGTAAAGCCGTGAATCGAGTCACCGGATAAGCCGCGCGGGACGAAAGAGGCCCGGCGGCTTTTTTCTTATCCGGCGAAGCTTTTACTTAAGGATCGAATCGAGAAACGCCTTCCAGGGTCCGGAGATCCCTAATGCGATCATAGCTACGACCGCCAGCACAAACGTCACGCAGCCGGCGACGGTTGCCGCGTGCACTTTCCTAAGTCTTTTTAGGTCGTAGACGATCACGGAAGCCGCTGTGAGGACCCAGAGCGGGAGGATGATTCCCTCGCCGAGATCGAAGGCGCGGGCGAACCTGGTCAGAGCCGGCGCTAACATAACGACCGACGCGAACACCATCAGGCGTTTGTGCACAAGGGGCCGCTTCCGCTTCGCCAGCGCCGCGAGATAGAGCCCGGCGAAGGCGATCATCGCCATCACGTTCGAACTTGCTACAAGAGGCTCCGCCTTTCGCTGATAGTTTTCGGCCATAACAAGAAAGCCGCTCACGAACACCCCCGCCGCAAGGATAATGCTGAGCTTTCCAAGCCGCATATGTAGCGAAACATTGCCCGATCTGACCAGCCCGGCCTGGGCTGCGAAAAGGCCGTACCAGCCGAACATCAATATCGCGTGGATGAAAAGAGGCGCCGACATGGGCGGCAAGTGGCCCGCCCTCATGATCGCGTGGATACCGAAGGATAGGACGACGATCAAGAAGACGGTCAGCGCGAAGTGGAAGAAGAACGCCTCGCCGGAACGCTGGTCCATATGTGTGTCCAGAGTTGAAGATTCTGAGCGGAAGCCCAGCGGATGTTACCTGAATTCGCAGGCATCGTCCAGAAACGGAGAATCGGTGCCGAATGCGAAGCGGCGCCTGCCTCCGATCAAGAAAAGCTTCCCGGATCTTCGGTCTCCCGCGAGATCGTTGACTCGGGTAACTGCCAAATCATACCCTTGGCCGGACACCCCTTTTGCTCCCCCAGATTTACCTGCTAGCGCAAATCTTCCTGCCAAGCCGGGTCAAGGGACCGGGCAGCCGGCCGAGACCGGAAGCGAAACGACACGCTTTTCAAATGCGGATCACGCCGGCTTTGGTTCAGTTCTACCGGAGGCAGTGAAAATGATCCGTTCATCCATCAAGACCTATCTCGCCGTGCTTGCGGCATTCTCAATAGTCATTTCAATCGTCCCGAGGGTCGGAGCACAAGGCGGGAATCCTTCGGGTCTCCCTCAGGAGAAGATCGACGAGATCGATCGGCATCTGAAGGATGGATCGAACGGTTCGGTGGACGACGGTATTCGCGGCCTTGAAGATTCTCGGGCGGTCCTTGCGCCGTACTCGGGCGAGAACGCGAACCTGAAAGCGATCCGGGACCTGTTCGGCCTGGAGCGCGACCGAAGGGCGGTATATGGAAACGACTTCCGAGAGAGCATCAATTCGATCGGCGGTGCGGAAACGCCCGAAGCCCGGAGAGCCGCAATGACGAACGCCACGCTTGAACTCGCCCGCCCGGCGGCGGACCTTATGCAGATGGCGGCTTCCGACGGCGTAGACGTGGAAGAAGCCAGAAGATTTCTGGAAGTCGCAAAGGTAATCTCGCAGGCGGTCGACGACCTCGTCGACAGGAACGGATTCGGCGAGCGGGGCTCCTTTGAAGGCGCCAAGTCCGCTCTCCAGAAATTCCTGACCATCGCCAGCGGGATCGCGGAACTGAACCGGGGAGTTTGGGACAGGGACGCGAACCGGCTGTTGGCAGGCTTCCGCGACACGATCGGGCAGCTGATCCTGAAACTCAAGGGCCTCGGTGTCGACGCGATCAATCCGCTCGCGATGTTCGAATACCCCGCGGCGCTCACGGCAGCGCAGATGCAGGTTGTTAACGAGGGATTCCAGAGAGTCACGGACGCGGTGCGGATCATCGGCGAGCTGATCGCGAACGATACGCCCGAGGGGCGACAGAGGCTTCTCAGGATGGTCGAAAGGATCGAGGAAACGCTGTCGCCGGACAATTTCGCGCGGTCGCTGATCGTTTCCGCGATCGACCGCACGGTGGACAGGCTCCCGTTCGTGAGGACTTTCCGCGCGATGATCGGACCCGGAGGCCTAAACGTTTGCCAGCTGAAGAAGATCGGCGAACAGCACAAGCTCGGCAGGTACGAACCGACTGCGAAGGTCAACTGCAGGCTCTACGACGCGCTCGGGAACGAACTTGTCGGGACGAGTTTCGACCGCGTCAAACTGGTTTCGCCTCATCCTCTCGCACGCGGTAAAAGAAACCTCACACACACCTACAACGGCTGCGGTGAGATCTGGGGAGGGACCTGGAACTTCAGTTTCAGCCGTGAACAGCGATTCGGGATTTATCCGGCGATCAACTGCGGCGACCTAAAGCTCGACCCGTATTTCAGCTATGAACTGATCGTCAGCGGCGAGCGGTACGGAAGGCTGATACTGGCGAGAAGCCCTGGAGACAACGATGACGTTGAGATCCCGTTCGATCTTATCGATTCGTCGGGAAACGAGGTCGCACTGCTGATCACGGATTACAGCAAGCACGAGACCTACTTCGACGTCGCGCCCGGAGTTTACAGGGTGCGGTACAACAGTACGCATTCGAGGTACAACAACGACCGTCTTGGGATCGCGATCAGAAGCGCCGATTTCGAAAAGGTCGAGATCAGGCCGGGCAAGATCACTCGGCTTACGATGCCTTTAATCAGGTACGACTAGGCGGAGCAGGTCGAAGTGAAGCGATGTCGACGGAGCAACTCGAGAAGAATGCCGCGCGGGACGAAACAGCCCCGGCGGCTTTTTTCGCTTGCCAGGTCACAGTTCTTCGACGGTTACGGCGCTCACGGGCGTCCCGAACCGGGTCCGAAGTCCGGTTCGAACACCTTGTGAAACCCTTTATGGAACTTCCAGGAAAATGTCCCGGTATGAATCTTCGATCGCTTTGACGGCCTCTGGATTCAACTCCTCGAAGTGTTCAATCCTCTTCCGCTGCGAGAGCTTCCCCCGATTCTGGATCAATAACTTGATAAGCAGATCGGCCTTCGTATTCGGAAGGCTGGCGACGCCGCTTATCACACCGAACAGGCGGTCGTACTTTTCCAGATACGCGAGTTCTTCAGGGATCACGCGAGTGACCGTCTCCTCGATGCATTCGTAAAGGAATTCAGCCTGGGGCGTCAGATCAAAGTACCGGTACAGATCGGCTGTCTCATTCACGATCCTCACGTTGTGCCCCGGATCGGTCTCCCATTCGATCAGATCCAGCCTGGGTTCAGAGAACGTTTCAAGAACGTCCTGGTATTCGACGATCTTGCTTTGAATTGCCGCGGAGACAGGAAAGGCGAACGGCATCTTCGAGTAACCCGAACGTGCCAGTATGTGGTGCACGAGATATCTGTGGATCCTGCCGTTGCCGTCGGCGAAAGGATGTATGAACACGAACCCGAACGCGATTGTGGCTGCTGCAAGCACCGGATCGTAATCAGATTCTTGCAGAAGCTTGTCGGTCTCAAGCAATCCGCGCATTAGCGAAGGCAAGTCTTTTGCTCTTGCTGAAATGTGATCGGGAATCGGGCTCAGCGTCCTCCGGTCGTGCTCGCCAATGAAACCCTCCCGCTCCCGCAGTCCCATGTTCCTGAGCTTTGACGAACCGATCACGATGTCCTGAAGCCGCTCAAGTTCTCCCAACGACAACGGTCTCCTACCCGCTTGACCGATCGCCCGACTCCAGTTCCTGGCCCTCATCTCAGGAGGATATTCTCCTTCGATCTCGAAAGACGCCTTTGAGTCCCTTAACAGAAGAAAAGCGGCGGCCCGTCTGATCAGATCGTTGTCGCGCCCCTCGATCGTTCTTTCAGCCAAGTCAACAAGTCCGGCTTTTCCGTATTCCTCAAGCTTCTCCGTCCTGAAGATCAAAGGACAGAATTCCACCGTACCCGGCAGATTGTTCCTGACTCTGTGCCTTGTTGAGTTCCGGGAGGGACCAGGATATTGATGTCTAGGGTCCAGCACGTCGACATAGTTACCGGCCTTGGGTTCGGCAACTTCTATTTTATCGTCGAGGAGCCATTCATAGAGAAACCAGATCCTTCGCGAATACTTGCCCGTCGGTTCTTTCTCCAGGAGATCCCTGACCGGGTCGGGCCCCGTCAGCTTGAACGTTTCTTTCAGGATCAGGAGATCCAGACCCTCATATTTGAGAGCAAACACTACGTGACTGATAAGGTTGTCCTTCGGCCTGTACTGAGAAGGAAACACCTGCCAGCTCCCGGAGTCGTACCGCGTCTGCTTCTCAGTGCTGATGGCCAGCCTTTCCGGTACAGGAACAACTCTGTCACGTTCTTCGAGAAGAGCGCGAATCAAGAGCGAGTAGCCAATGGGACGGCCTCTTTCGGGTGTCGTCCTTCCCAGGAAGTGGCTGATCTCTTTTAAAAAATAGTTACTCACTTCAATATTTGATTAATTCAGCAGTGGTTCTCCAACAAATCATTACAGATGGTCGAGCATCACTAATGGACAGTTACATCCTAGCACGGATTTGTAATTACTTTTCCAGAAAAATCGTTACTTTCTTCCACCTTCGGAAATTTTTAGTTACACAATCTTCTGCAGATCGCCCTGGGAGTTCAAATCATGCAAGGGATTTTCGGAGTCCGGGTGCAGGTGTCGGCATCCGCGAACTTCTTCCGGGTACGTGTCTCTGAAGTCGATGTAGACAGGGCCGCTCGCCGGAACCCGCCGGTAATTTGTTAGGCAGGCGAGTTCAATGGTGTATATTCTTTTGAAATCGAACCGGAGCAGATCTATGGAGAAGTGGAGTGTTGACGATAACTGCGCGGGAAAAGTGTCCACGTTTCTCGTGGTTCTTGCCGTACTCGTCCTTATCCAGGTTGCTTACACACAACAGCCGACCGCACAAGAGCTCTACCGGCAAGGCGTCCTGCTGCTTCAGGAGAACAAACCCGCGGAGGCACTTGTGAAACTGGAAGCGAGCGTCGAGCTGGATGACACGGACCCAAGGCCGTTCGCGCTGATCGGCACGATCCATTTCACGTTCGAAAACTACGATCGCGCGGTCGATGCTTTCCGGAAAGCGGTGGAACTTCGGCCGAACGATCCACAAGTGCGAGCGGGTCTGTGCCGCGCGCTGGCCGCTGACGGCAAGGTTCTCGAAGGCGTAGAACAATGCCGGAAAGCCGTCGCAATCGATCCCGATTCGGAAAGAGCGAACACCGACCTTATAATCGCGCTTCGCCTCGTCAAGACCCCTCCGCCCGACCTCGGCCGACTTATCGAAAGGGCTCTCTCGCGATACCCGGACAATCTGGAAGTTATCGCGGTTGCCGCCGAGTACTACGAGCTCCGCGACCGCGTCAGGTCGGCCGAGCTTTACGAACGGCTTGCGTCCGTCCAGCCTGAGAATACCCACTGGCACATCCATCTTGCCGAGCTCTACATCGAGCTCGAGCGCGACCGGGAAGCGATCGATTCGGCGAACCGGGTGCTTGCGCTCGATCCAAAGAACGCACGTGCTCACTTCTTTGTGGGACGGGTTTATTTGGAGCTTGGTCAGAATGCCGATGCTGAAGAGTGGTTCAAAAAGTCGCTGGAGATCGAACCGAACAACGAGAGCTTCCTTTACCATCTGGCGCAAGCAGCGAACCGCCGTCGCAACTCCTCCGCTGCAGAGGCGGCATTAACAAGATTGGTCGAACTCGATCCCGAGAACTTCGAATATCAGTCCGAACTTGCCAGTGCACTGCTGCAGGCCTCGAAGCCTGACCAAGCGATCCCGGCATTCAAGAAAGCCCTTTCGATGCGGCCGGACAACGTGTCGGTGATGTCGGGTTTAGGGCTGGTCCTGACCGCCACGGGACGGTTCTCCGAATCGATACCAATGCTTGAATCCGCAAACCGAAAGGCCCCGGATAACGAGAACATAAAGATGTTCCTTTCGGTAGCCAGAGCCCGGCAGCAGGCTCTCTCGTACGTGGATGGAATGAAGGCCAGGGCCGCTGCGGAGCCCGGAAATTGGAAGGTCCGGCTAGCACTTTTTGAGATCCTGGGGTACGCAAGGCGGATGGAAGAGGCCGAGGTCTACGCAGAGGAAATAAGGAAACTGGCCCCTGATGACGCTGATCTTTGGGGCTCGATTGGTGTCGTATACGCCTCGAACGGCGACATTGAGAAGGCTGCCGAATCGTACAGGAAAGCGCTTGAAGTAGAGGAGGACGGCGGAGCGTATCTTGGACTTGCCACATTCTACGAAAAGACGGATCAGCCGGAGAAGGCCATCGAGGCCTACGAGAACGTCATTCGCATAAAGCCTGAAGTACCGAACATAATGATCCTGTACGCGAAATACCTTCTTGACCTGGGAATGAGGCGCCAGGCTCTGGAGGTCTTCAAACGCTCGCTTGCGATTCAGCCGCTTAACGACGACGCACTTCTCCACGCGGGATATCTTTCGGCGAGATTGGGGGACATTGACGGAGCGAAGGGTTACCTCGAGACCTTGCGCGGACTGGGCTCGCCGCACGTAAGGACCCTCGAACGATGCATAAGGGTCTGGACGCCGGCGGAAAGGCGGTAGGGGTTGTGGAAGCGATAGTCGGGATCATCGTGGATCGAGGCGCGGCCTTACCGGAACGGAGACTATGCCAAGACCCTGGATCGATAGTGTCAAGAACGCGAGGAGCCTGACCGTCAGGAACAGCATAGGCTCGGGGAACTGGTCAAGCCTGTTCAGCAGAGGACTGAGAGAGATCAACCGGCTCCTGAGTTCTTCCAGCCTGAACATTGCGTTTCGGGAAGCGGCCGCCGATGCTTCCGCCGACGTCATCGTAGCGGTCGGAAACGGCCCGATCTCCTACACGCACGACAATACGACCTTCACGAGTAACTTTGACGGCAAGCGGCTCCACGGCTACACAGGGCTCGCAGGCCGCGAAGGCAGTCCGTACATCGAGAAGGCGTTCGTTTTCCTTCCCACGGCGCCCGAGATGCACACGCCTTCCGGCACCCGGCGCACGGGGATCCAGGTGATGACCTTGATCCTGATTCACGAATTCGTTCATTGCTGCGGCCTTACCGACAACGACCACAGTCCGGACGATATTTTCAACGGAAACCCGACGACAAATCCGGGCAGCCGTCCGGACAGGGACCGGGTTGGCATTATGGGCAGCAATGGTTACGTCTGGTTTCCGCCGTTCTTCCTGTCGAACTCGACGGTCGGGAAGATACAGAGTGTCTGGTAAGTCATACCCGGTGTTGTTTGCCATCCTGCCGTACCGTCTTTAGAATGACCAAAACCATTTTCCGGAGAAATGCCTGATGAGACTCTCTCTGGCGATCTTCATCGCCCTCTTCGCCGTTGCGCTCGTTCCCGCTCAGACTTCTGAAGCGACGCTTTACAGGGAACCCACCGTCAGCTCAAACCAGATCGCGTTCGCATACGGCGGCGACCTTTGGATCGTGCCGCGAGCGGGAGGAGACGCCAGGCGGCTAACTGCCGGCGTGGGGATCGAATCCGACCCGTACTTTTCGCCCGACGGGCGCTGGATCGCGTTCACCGGCCAATACGACGGAAACACGGATGTGTTTGTCGTGCCCTCGGCGGGAGGCGTGCCGAAGCGGCTCACTTATCATCCGGCTCCCGACCAGGCCTCGGGATGGACGCCTGACGGCCGTTCGGTCCTGTTCTCATCGGGGCGCGACAGCTATGCGAACTTTCAGAGGCTTTACACGATCGGAGTCACAAGCGGGGGCCTTCCGACCGAGATCAAACTCCCGATGGCCATTCGCGGATCGCTTTCACCGGACGGCAGGCGTGTGGCTTACGAACCTCTCTCGCAGTGGCAGTCAGACTGGAAGTACTACAAAGGCGGTCAGACCCAGCCGATCTGGATCGCCGATCTCGCGACCTCGAAGATCGTGAAGGTCCCGCGCGAGAATTCGAACGACAAACACCCGATGTGGATCGGGAACCGCGTCTATTTTCTCTCGGACCGCGACAACGGCGTCGTCACTCTTTTCAGCTATGACACCGGATCGAATCGCGTAGAAAAGGTCGTCAGCAACAACGGGCTCGACATCAAGAGCGCATCGTCGAACGGCGGCGATATCGTCTACGAGCAGTTCGGGACGATCTATCTGCTGGAAAGCGGTTCGCGGTCGCCAAAGAAAGTGAACATTCGCCTCGCGGGCGATTTTCCGGGCATCAGGCCAAGGTATGAAAATGTCGGAGGCAGGATCGCGAACGCGTCGATCTCGCCGACCGGAGTCCGGGCCGTTTTTGAAGCCCGAGGCGAGATCATCACGGCGCCGGCCGACAAGGGGAACGCCAGGAATGTGACGAACACGACAGGCGTGATGGAGCGCGATCCGGCGTGGTCGCCGGACGGCAAATGGATCGCGTATTTCTCGGACGAGTCCGGAGAGTACCGCCTCCACCTGACCGAACAAAGCGGACTTGGGGAGACGAGGAAGATCACGCTCGGCGGCGGTCCGGCGTTTTATTCTTCGCCGATCTGGTCACCTGACAGCAAAAAGATCGCGTACAACGACAGCCACGTGAACCTTTGGATACTGGACGTCGAATCCGGTCGAAGCACGAAGGTCGATGCAAACACGTTCGGCACGCAGGACGGCGTTCTCATACCTTCTTGGTCTTCGGACAGCAAGTGGATCGCGTACACGAAACAGCTCGACAACCGTCTGCGAGCCGTGTTTTTGTATTCGCTGGACAAGGCTTCTTCGTCAAGGATCACCGACGGGCTCGGCGACGCCCGCCACGTGGTGTTCGACAAGAGCGGCAAGTACCTGTTCTTCACTGCGAGCACGGACGTCGGGCCGACGATCAGCTTCGCGGACCTTTCAGGGATCGCGCACCAGACTTCGCGGGCGGTCTACGCGGTCGTGCTTCGTAACGACATCGCGTCGCCGTTCGCTCCCGAGAGCGACGAAGAGAAGGTGAAGGAGGAGAAGAAGGAAGAGCCAAAGCCCTCGCCTTCACCTACGGCAGAAGAGACTCCGACGCCTGAAGCGAAAAAGGAAGAGAAGAAGGACGAGTCGCTCCGGATCGACCTCGACGACATCGACCAGAGGATCGTTTCGGTCCCGCAGATCCCCTCGAGGAACTTCACGGGGCTCTTCCCCGGAAAAGCGGGAACGCTGTTCATCACCGAGGCGCCGAACAGCCCGAACGGAGGCCCTCCGGGCCAGGTGCTCCACAAGTTCGATCTTGAGAAACGAAAGCTCGACGACGTCGACCGTGGAATTCGTATGTTCGCGATCTCGGCGGACGGCTCGAAGATGCTCGTTCAAAAGGGTCCCGGCTGGTCCATTTCTCCCGCCGGCGCCCCGGCGAAACCCGGTGAGGGAACCGTGAAGACATCCGAAATGCAGGTCCGGGTCGATCCTCGCGCGGAATGGAAGCAGATGTTCAACGAGATCTGGCGAGGCGAGCGCGATTTCTTCTACGATCCCGGAACTCACGGTCTTGATATCGAGAAAGCCAAACGGATGTACGCGCCGTACCTGGAGGCGGTCGTTCATCGCGAGGACTTGAACTACCTGTTCCGGGAGATGCTGAACCAGATCAGCGTCGGCCATATGTACATAGGAGGAGGCGACCAGCCGAGGCCCGACTTCGTCGCCGGAGGCCTTCTCGGCGCGGACTTCTCGGTCGATCAGAACAGGTACCGGTTCGCTCGCGTTTACAACGGCGAGAACTGGAATCCGAACCTGCGGGCGCCTCTGACCGAGCCCGGCGTGAACGTGAAGGCCGGCGAGTATCTGCTCGCCGTCAACGGGCGCGACCTCACAGCGGCCGACAACGTGTTCAGTTTCTTCGAGAGTACTGCCAACAAGCAAGTCGTCATCAAGGTCGGTCCGAATGCCGACGGGTCTGATTCAAGAGAAGAAACGGTCGTGCCGGTTTCCAGCGACCGGGGGTTGCGCAACCTCGCGTGGATCGAGGACAACCGTAGGCTGGTGGACCGCCTAAGCGGCGGTAAGCTCGCTTACGTTTATATTCCGAACACGGGCGGAGGCGGATATTCCAGCTTCAATCGATATTTCTTCGCGCAGACCGACAAGCAGGGAGCGGTGATCGATGAGCGCTTCAACGGCGGAGGACTTCTTGCCGATTACGTTGTCGAGTACCTGAACCGCGCACAACTCGCGAGGATCGCGTTCCGCGACGGAAAGGACTGGAACGTGCCGGCGGGAGCCATCTACGGTCCGAAGGCGATGCTGATCAACGAGCTTGCCGGATCGGGCGGAGACGCGATGCCGTGGTTCTTCAAGAAGCTTGATGTCGGAGCCCTCGTGGGAAAACGGACGTGGGGCGGACTCGTTGCCGCGTTCGGGATCCCGACGCTTATGGACGGCGGAAGCATACGCGCGCCGAACGGAGCAGTTTACGGGCTCGAGGGCGAATGGGAGGTCGAAAACTGGGGAGTCGCACCGGACATCGAGGTCGAGTTCGATCCCGAAATCTGGCGCTCCGGCCGCGATCCGCAGATCGAGAAAGCGGTCGAATGGCTGCTTCAGGAACTCGAAAAGAATCCGCCGAAAGAGTACAAGCGGCCGCCGTATCCCGACGTGCATAAGGGACGGCCGCTGGGTAAGAACTAGAGGGAGTACGAACGAAAATCAGTTGCCCCCCGCTTCAGCGGGGGGATTGTGAGTTCAAAGTAAACCTTGCCGGCTTTAGCCGGGTATTACGTTCTTGACCGGCCCTTTCACCCCCGGCTGAAGCCGGGGCAACTGATCAATGTCGCCTTCCAATCTGCGGTTCGCCATCCGCTCCTAGCTCCGTAGGAGCGGCATGTCTGTAGCAACGAAAGCCAGAAGATTCCTAGTCGCGTAGCGACTTCGATCCTATGTTCGTTCTCCCCGTCTTTGCGCCTTGGCCGTGAAAAATTGTCTTCGCCGCTAAAGCGGCGGAGGATCTTTGTGGGGCCGCGCGCGCTACAGACATGTCGCTCCTACGGAGCTCTGGTGTCAATCTCGAGCCGAGAACTATTAACATGTCGCTCCTACGGAGCCGGCATCCTTCAATCGATGCGGTGCAATCGTTCGTTCCCACATCAGAGAAGGGCGTGGTCATCACTCATCTTATTTGGAGCTAAGCACCCCCGAGAGAAACCCCTCCACCGCTTTCCAGTGGGCCGACACGTCGCCTTCGACACGCGCGGGATCGAGCATCGATGACCCGTGCACGCCATTTTCCGCGATGTAGGTCTTGTGGCCGGCTTTACTCATTTCTTCGAACTGAGCCTTCGAGGTGTCGCGCTGCATTTCGGAGCCTGGCCGGAGGGCGAGAAGCGGGACCTTCACCTTGGATAAGTACATCGAAGGGCTGCACTTCTCCATAGGGCCTCCGCTTGCAGGAGAGAATGCGAGGACCGCATCGACCTTTCCCTCGTGCTCCGCAGCAAGCTTTATCACAAGCGCGGCGCTGTAACTGCTTCCCCAGGCGATCGTCTTGCCGCTGAATCCCTGATCCTTCGCGTATTTCAGAGCCGCTTCCATGTCGGGATATGCGGCACAGTAGTCGGTCTCCGGCTCCGGGAAGTTGGCACGGGTCCGGTTAGTTCCCTCAAACACGGTACCTCCAACCCTAAGGTCCGTTGCGATGACATTGAAGCCTTTCTCTGTCAGACGCGGCAGAATTCGTTCGTATTCGCCTCGTACGTCGGCGCCTCCCTGGTGGAACAGGAGGATCAAAGGCGCCCTTTTCCCTTTGCTGGAAGTATGAACATCGGCGACGACCGTCGTGCCGTCCGCCGCCTTGAATTCGACGGTTTTAGATTCCTGGGCCGCTGCCGGGACGACAGCAAAGACGATAAGGCAGACCAATGCTAAGGCAGTTATTCTCACTCTTTACCTCCGAGATTCAGTAACTTACCGGCAGGTGATATGATTTTCGATCAGTTGTTCCCTATGCGCCGGGCCGAGCGCCCGGCTTGAACGAATGATGAACTCCGAAGACCCGTTTGTGATAGTCGAACCGGTATCCGAAGCCGCGCCGTTCGTCCTTAGCATACCTCATTGCGGCGTGGATTTCCCTACGGAAGTTGCGGCGAAGCTCGATCCGGAGCTTACCGGGTCGCCGGACGACACGGACTGGCATCTCGAACGGCTCTACGATTTCGCGCCGGAAATGGGCGTCACGATGATCCACGCGAAGTACTCGCGATGGGTCATCGATCTGAACCGGGAACCCGGCGGCAAGCCGCTTTACGACGACGGCAGGATCATCACCGAACTTTGCCCTACGACCGATTTCCTCGGCAATCCAATTTACCTTGACCCGGACGAAGCGCCTGACGACACCGAGAAAGAGCGGAGGCTGGATCTGTACTACCGACCGTATCATTCCAGGATCGACGAGGCTATATCGGACCTTCGAACGAGATTCGACAACGTGATCTTCTGGGACGGGCATTCGATCAGAAGGCTCGTGCCTTCGATCAGGCCCGAGCCGTTCCCCGATCTGATACTCGGCGACAACGACGGCAAGACGGCATCGCGCAGGATCATCGACACGGCGGTCGGAGCGCTTTCGACGGGCAGATACCGGCTGAATCACAACGATCCGTTCCGAGGCGGGTTCCTGACGCGCTCGAAGGGCGATCCTGAGAACGGCGTCCACGCGCTTCAGCTGGAGATGTCGAAGGACCTGTACATGGACGAGACGGAGACCGAATACGACGAGAAAAAGGCGGCGGTCCTGAAGGCGCATCTGCGAGCGGTGTTCGAGAGGCTGTTAGAGGAGGTACGATAGGCTTCAGCCTGTCGATCTGAACCGCGGGCGTCCCCGCCCGCATTCTTTGTCCGACGAGCTTCAGCTTGTCGGTATCCCGCGCTTGCGCGCGGCGCAAACTGAAGTTCACGGTACCTCGAGGTACGATAGGCTTCAGCCTGTCGGTTCTCCGCGCTTGCGCGCGGCGCAAACTGAAGTTCACGGTACCTCAAGGTACGATAGGCTTCAGCCTGTCGGATTTCCGCGCTTGCGCGCGGCGCAAACTGAAGTTCACGGTACCTCGAGGTACGATAGGCTTCAGCCTGTCGGTTTTCCGCGCTTGCGCGCGGCGCAAACTGAAGTTCACGGTACCTCGGGCAAACTAAAGTTCGCGCTACATATGGATTTCCACTTCAAAGCGATCCTTCAGTCCGACGGCTGGCACGAGAACGTAAAGATCTCGACTGACAAGAAGGGGATCATAACATCTATCGAATCATCAGTAGATTCGGAAGGTGAATCCGACTACGCAATTCCCGGTTTCCGCAATTGCCACTCTCACGCGTTTCAGTATGCGATGGCGGGACTCGCCGAACGCCACGATAGATCTTCCGGCCGCGACGATTTCTGGGGCTGGCGGAACACAATGTATGAACTCGCACTTTCGCTCGACCCGGACCAGGTCGAAGCGATCGCGACGATGCTCTATTCGGAACTCATCCGCCTAGGCTACACGCACGTCTGCGAATTCCACTATCTTCATCACGACAAGGACGGAAAGCCGTACTCGAATCCGGTGGAAATGGGCGAACGCCTTATCGCCGCCGCCGAAACTGCGGGCATCAACATCACTCTTCTTCCTGTTTTCTATCAGAAAGGAGGCTTTGGAAAGGACCCCTTGCCGGAACAGCGCCGGTTCATAAGCCCGGACCTGTTCGACTACGCATCGCTTCTTCAACACACCATTGACGCCTGCAGCAAGAGTGAGCTCGCTTCCGCCGGCATCGCGGTGCATTCCCTTCGCGGAGTAGATTCGGAGGACGTTGTACGGACCTCGGAAGAACTCGGAGCCAATCTGCCGTTTCACATACACATTTCCGAGCAGATAAAGGAAGTTGAGGAATGCGTCGAGCGCCTTGGCGCAAGACCGGTGGAATGGTTTTTGAGGAACGTGAATGTTTCGGACCGATTCAACCTCGTCCACGCGACGCACGTGACCGACCGCGAGGCGAGAGGAATAGCGAAGAAGGGCGCAAATGTGGTCCTTTGCCCTTCTACCGAAGGAAATCTGGGTGACGGGATCTTTCCCTTGAGATGCTTTCAGGAAGCGGGCGGTCTTTGGAGCATCGGAACGGATTCACACGTCGGCCTTAATCCGTTTGAAGAGCTAAGGCTTCTCGACTACGGCCAGCGTCTGACCACGCACCGCCGCGATACTTTTACGGGTGAGAGCGAATCAAGTGCGGAGAATGCGATCCGCTCGGCATTCCTTGCGGGTGTGAGAGCGACAGGAGAGAAGACTTCGGAATACTTCGAAGTCGGGAAGCCTCTGAACGCGTGCGTGATCCGGGATGATCATCCTCTGATCGAAGCTACGAGGCTCGAATCTCTCGCGGACCGGATAGTCTACGCGTCGGATGTGACGTGGGTGAAGGGAACCGTGGTGAATGGAAAATTGAGAATTGAGAACGATCGTGAACGCGAAATGGGCAATTCATAAGGGCGAGTCTACATCCTGAGAAGCCGTTCCAGATCGTTTCACTTCCCATCAGTGGTAACAAGCTCAGATATCCAGGTACTCCACATCACCTCTTTACCAGCGTACTCGAAGTACACATCCAGAGTCGTTGTCACCGGGTTGAAGCCGATCGTCGCTACTTCTCCCTCCCGACTTTGGAGCGCCAATTCGATCCGACCATTTTTCTCACTGGCTTTCCCGTAATAGAGCGAAAGTGAATTCGCGGACCCTCCGTTCAGTACCGCAAGCTCATAGACACCTGCGTACGTATTCCAGGTAATAGTGAAGAAGTACTCGTCCAAACCTTCGGTATGAAAACCCGCCATGATGCAGCCATCCAGAACGTTATAGGTACCCGATGAGCCAGGTTTTGAAGCGTCCTGATGAGGCCAACCAAACTCTTTGGATATTTTCTTCAGAACCTCGAACTCCGGCAGATCGCATCTCGACCCGTCGAAATACGTCAGCAAATTCTTCTCGCTCCCGATCTCCGGAGCCTTCTCCGCCTTCCGGGTAAACTCCATTATCCAGTTCGAGGCCCACGTCTTACCGCCGTCGGTCGAGTAACCGTCGTCCCATCGGAGCGAGTTCTCAGTGATGTCCGAGAATGTGTACCGCGAGATACGAGTTGACCCGTCTTCCTGTTTTCGTTCCGCGAAGAACTCGCCGCGGCCGTGGCGGAACTCTCCTTCCAACCCGTTGGTCCCCGAGCGGTTCTTGCCCGCCCAGTTCAGCCAAAGGTCCCATTTCTTCTTCTGAGGATTGTAATAACGAAGGCTGTAGCCGTTGATGCCGTCCTTTCCCTCGCTCCAGAGCTCGAGTATCGCCTTGCCGCCGAGGATCGAATAGATGCGCGCCGTCGCCTTGTGCTGGTCTTTCCAGGTCTTGTCCGGCTGCTGGACGCGAAGGTTGACGTCCCATTCGCCGATCCAGAAATCGAACTGCCGGGCGGGGTCATTCGTCCGGCTGAACTGGCCGAACGCCTGCGCCGCCGCGATGAGAATGATCAATACAAGCGCTTTCTTCATTTCGATGCTTTCCTCGGAGCCTTGCTTACGAACGGGTTGTCCTTCAGCCAGTATCTCCAGGGCTTTCCAACATATTCCCCCGCGTAGTCGATCCCTACCCTTGGGCCTGATGCGATCTCCGAAGCGGCGACCGAGGGCGTGTCCTCCAGCCATATTCTGTTTCCCGTCAGATCTTCGCCGTAAAAAGACTTGTCGATCCCCAGCGCGATACAGAGCTTGCCGGGTCCCGATGTGAGATTCCGGTCGGGCATCTTGCCGCGGCGTTCGCGCATTCGATCCAAATTTTCCAAAGGCTCGATCGCCCGGACAAGCACGACGTGGGGATGATCTTCGGGCCCGGTCACGACATTCAGCTGATGGTACACCCCGTAAACGAAGAAGACGTACGCAGTTCCGCCCGGACCGAAGATCACCTTCGTTCTGTCGGTCAGCCGCCCTCCGAAAGAATGAGCCGCCTTGTCCTCGATACCCATATAGGCCTCGACCTCGACGATCTTCCCGGAAACACGGTCTCCCGCCTCGTCGGGAACGACAAGCGTCTTTCCGAGGAGATCGCGGGCGACTTCAAGGGTGTCTTCTCGCAGGTAAAACGATCTTGGGAGTCTTCCGGGCATTCGGGCGAGGATTTACTTGCCGAAATCAGGGGGATACCAGATAAGCTCGACGATGTTCCCGCCGACTCCTTTTGTGTAAAAGGAAGAGGTCCCGTCACGGTGAGGCTTGATCGGCCGGCCTTCCTTTTCGGCTGCGGCCTCCAGTTCTTCGAGCGTGTCGACGCGCATTGCAATATGCGGCGGATGCTTGGAGCCGGGAGGCAGCAATGCGATCCCGAATCCTTTCGGATCACGGACCATCGCCCAGTCGTCGAAGTGGGATTCGACCGTGAATCCGAGCTTCCTGTAGCCTTCAACGTCGGCTTCGAGGTCCTCGGTCTTGACCGCGAGATGGTCCACGCGGCCTGAAAATCTAACTTCTTCGTTCGCTCCCATCGCTTTCATACCTCCGTACCAAGAGATACTAGCAAGCAGGCGCGGACTTTGAAAGAAACAAAAAGAGGGGAACGGGCGCGCACCCGTTCCCCTGTACCTGGAGTGAGTTGCTCTTAGTAGATCTGAACCGTCGGATCGCCGAACAGCATCCAGGTCCGGCGGGCATCCATATCGCCCGACGTCTGCTTGGCGAGGCGGACAATGTCGCCGATCCTCTGGTTGTTCGAGAAGACCCTCGAGACCACGTTCTGGCTCATCGAGATCTGGCCCGACGCATAGGTCGAACCCGACGATGCCCACGCCGCGATCGCGGCGTTCGGAGCCTTGACCAGCCGCTCGGCGAAGCCGTCCGCTTGCGCGTCCGACATATAGCCGTTGAGACAGGTCATAAGCATATAGAAGGACAGCTTCTCGTTGGTGAGCTGCGCTGCGTGGTTCGCGTTGAAGACGTTGGCGCTTGTCCATCCGACCGTAGTTCCGTGGCCGAGATAGCTGACCATCGTCGGTCCCGTGTTCGCAACGTCGCGGATCTGCTGGCTCATCGCGCTGTCTCCGAGCACGGATCTCTCGATCCTTGTCGACGAGACCGGCCCCGGAAGGATGTTGTCCAGTTCGCCATTCAGGATCTCGAAGAATGTATCCGCAACAAGCTCGGCAGACTGGCCGGTGCTTCCGTTGTAAGCGTCGTACCGCACCAGCTTGGCGACCGCGTTGAACGCCTCGGTCGTGTTGACGACCGGGAATCTTCCGATCGACAGGTCCTCGACGCCGTCGTTGTTGAAGTCAACAAGCCAGCCGTCGCTCGAGGTCTCCATATCGAACGTCTCGATCATCTTCGTCGGGACGAAATTGCGCGTTTGCGCCAGACCTAGATAGTTGCGGTAGTCGTAGCTCGAGTCTCCGAACAGAAGCACGTATCCGGGATTGCCGGACCAGTTCGAGCTTGCGTGCAGGAAGAAGGTACGCAGAGCGTCAGGCGAGGCGACACCGTATCCGAACTCGTCCCCGATGTCGTCGACGAGCACTACACTCGACGGAATGCCTTGCGCGGTGCGCAATGCTGCGAGGTCATCCGCGGCACTTCGGAACTGATCAGAAGTGACGATAAGAAGCTCTGCCGAATTCGAAAGCGAATGCCACGCAGAAGGCTCGTTGGGTTTAATCATCGCAACCGATTCCGTGACGGTCTCGGCGATCGCAACGAACTCGCGGTTTCGGCTCTCTGCGCTCAGGCTGAACCCGAATGTTCCGTTCACGACTTCCGGCGCGACATCGACCTCATTTCGGGCATTCTGAGAATAGACCTCATAAACCTTGATGTTCGAGCCCGAGAATCCGCCGATCCGTGCCGAATCTCCCGCTGAAACGCCGAACCTGATCTTCTGGTCCGAGGCGATAAGTCTCTTTTCATAGGTGACACTTACCTCGTCGATCAGGCTGTAGTCGAACGAAGAAGCAGCAGAACGGAGGTAGAAATTGTTCACGCCCGAAACGACCTCTGTGGCCGGAACGTCGAACTCGAACTCCCTGTTCTCCTTCGCCGCAAAGGAAACGGTCCCTGCGGTGAAGTTGTTGAACCTGATGGTTACGAGGTGGTCAGGACCATAGTAGCCCTGGAGCCGGACCCTGATCTTGGCAAAGGTGTTCGGACCGGTCGGCGCGACTTCGGAGAGCGAGATCGGCATCGCGGTTTCGGCCGTCGGAGCGACAAGCGGTCCGAACCAGTTCTCGTGCTCACCGTTGACCAGACCCGATACGTAATTGCTTCTGGGGCGCTCTGTTACCCGCAGCAGATAGGTTTGAGCGGCCGTGGATCCTGCGCCGAGATCGGTGGCGACCTGGATCCTCATTCCCGGCGCGTCTCCGACTATCAGGTAGTAGATCCCGTAGCCCGAATACTTCGAATCCTGGCCGGACCCGAAGAATTCGATCGATCCGTCAGAATTGACCCGGATCGGCGTTTGCACGCCGTTCCTGTAGAGTTGCCAGTAAGCGCGATTTGAGGCCGTGTTGAAACCGTTCGCCTGAAGGTCGGCGGCGGAAACCTTGTACCACGCGGAATGATCGACGTAGAACTTGACTCCGGACCTGGAGGCAACGTCCCACTGTCCGGCGAGATCCGGAGTCGGATTCGGATCCGGGGTTGGACCGGGAGTTGGCGTCGGCGTCGGCGTAGGAGTAGGCGTGGGTGTCGGTGTAGGCGTGGGTGTCGGCGTAGGCGTGGGCGTCGGCGTGGGCGTGGGTGTCGGCGTCGGCGTGGGCGTCGGCGTATGCGTGGGGGTCGGCGTCGGCGTATCGGTGTCCGCGGGTGCCGCTCTCGGCGTGCCTGTCTCCGCGGGCTTG
>JAGFIQ010000017.1 GCA_024103495.1 Aridibacter famidurans | reverse complement strand
GCTCCCGCAAAGGACACTTCTTATCCGTGTTAATCCGTGTCCAATTCTTTATTCGTGAAATTCGTGTAATTCGTGGCTATCCTTCCGAGCCCGAAAAAGAAACGCTCTCGCCCGTCAGCTTCTCGTGGATCGCGATCGCCGCAAGTTTACCTGCCTGCGAGGCGTCCACCGCTTCCTTGCCGCCGTTGACACAGTCACCGCCGGCGAAGACGCCTCCGCGCGAGGTCATACGGTTCTCATCGATCTTTACACGCCCTTTCTCGTCAGTCTCGAGCCCGAGCGATCCGAAGAACGCGCCCTGTTTCTGCTGGCCGATCGCCTTGATCACCATGCCGCACGCGATCCCGATCTCTTCTTCCGAGCCGTCATTCCTTTTGCACCGCAGCGCCTCGACGCGGCCGTTCCCTTCGATCCCGACCGGCGAAGCGTGCCACACGAACTCGACACCGTCCGATTTTGCGAGCTCGTACTCATAATCGTACGCGGAGATGTTCTCGCGGCCCTTTCGGTAGACCATCATCACCTTTTTCGCGCCCAGTCTCTTCGCCTGGGTCACCGCGTCGATAGCCGTGTTCCCGGCTCCGATCACTGCGACGGTTTCAGCGAGCGGGACGGACTCCCAATCGCGCGTCTTGACTCGATCGATGAACGAAAGAGCGTCGATCACGCCTTCGAGATCCTCGCCGGGGATGTTCAGGTCGTTGGTGTCTCCAAGGCCGATCCCGAGGAAGACGGCGTCGTGGGCTTCGACGAGATCGTCGAAGAGGACTGAGGACTGAGGACTGAGGACCGAGGACTGTGCGTTTTCTGACCCCTGACTCCTGACTTCTGACTTATGAATTCTCGAATCTGTTATGCCCGTCGCTTGCGCTTTGGGTTCCCATTCCTGACTTCTGACTTCTGACTCCTGACTTCCACTATGCCCGTCGCTCGCGCTCCGGGTTCCGATTCCTGTCTCCTGTCTTCGGTCTTCCGTTTCCTCGCTTTGAACCTTGAACGTGGAACCTGGAACTACGGCGGTATTCACAACGATCTCCACCCCAAGACTTTCGACCAGCGCAACCTCGGCGAGCGAGTCCTCTTGCGTCATCTTGTACTCGGCCATTCCGTGTGTATCGAGCCCGCCGGCCAGCGGCTTCTTCTCATAGATCGTGACCTTGTAGCCGAGCCTCGCCAGATAAGTCGCACACGAAAGGCCCGCGGGACCCGAACCGACGATCGCGACCGACATTCCGTTCGGCTCTCCGGCTTCGATGACGTGCTTTCCGGAAGTTGTCACGTGCTCCGTCGCGTACCGCTGGAGCCGTCCGATCTCGATCGGTTTCTCGACAAGCGTTTCTTCAACACAGGCGCCTTCGCAGAGCGCTTCGACGGGGCAGACGCGAGCGCACGTCGAACCGATCGGGTTGGCGTCGAAAATAACGCGGGCGGCGCCTTTGAGATTCTCGGTGGCGATCTTCTTTATGAACGAGGGAACGTCGATGTGGGTCGGGCAGGCACGCGTGCACGGCGCGTCGTAACAAAAGAGGCACCGGTTCGACTCGACCTTCGCCTCCGCTTTTGTCATCAGCGGATCGATGGGTGAGAAGTTCTTCTCGATCTGATCATTGGGGAGCTTCTTCGTCATTCTTTTACGTGCTTTGCGGCCCTTTGCGTCTTGGCGCCTTTGCGGGAGCCTCTTCTCTTTCCCAATCATCGAAATGCGGCGTGTGAAAACCTCTCGCAAAGGCGCAAAGCCGCAAAGATCCGCAAAGGAAACTCTCTATTCGACACTCAGTCCTCAGTCCTTTCTACTCAGTACTCGATCGTAGCCCTCCCTGACGGTCAGGCTTCGGACACGGCGGCGACGAGCCTGCACCACTATCGACAGCTCAC
This sequence comes from Aridibacter famidurans, assembly GCA_024103495.1. Taxonomy (GTDB): domain Bacteria; phylum Acidobacteriota; class Blastocatellia; order Pyrinomonadales; family Pyrinomonadaceae; genus Aridibacter; species Aridibacter famidurans. Next base: position 70,640 of record JAGFIQ010000017.1, on the reverse strand, counting down.
TGCTCACCGCTCACTGCTCAGCGTCCGCCTCTATCTCGACCAGCATCCTTGGATCGATCAGCGCCGAGACCTCGACCATCGTCGTCGCGGGCATTATCCCTTTGAAAAACTCACCGTGCGCCCGGCCGTACTCTTCCCATCGCGAGATGTCGGTCACGAACATACGCGTGCGGACGACGTGCTCGAGCGAGGCGTCGAGCGCGAGCAAAGCCTTCTCGATGTTCCTTATCGTCTGGACGGTCTGCAAATAGGCATCACCCTCGCCGACGATATTCCCTTCGGCATCCGTCGCGGTCGTGCCGGTGACGTAGATCCTTTCGCCGACGCGCACCGCCCGCGAATAGCCGACGATCGACTCCCATTTCTGACCGGAGGAAAAGGTTCGTCTTTCTTTCATATCTGTAGGCCACGAATTTCACGAATCTCACGAATCAAGCCGGGCCAGGGGTCACGGGCATTAGTGCAATTCGCGAAATTCGTGGCTAAGTCTCCTAATCCGCGACCAGCGAATCGTACGTATCCGGCCGGCGGTCCCGGAAGAACTGCCAGGTGTTCCTTACCTCGCGGATCTTTTCCATATCGAGGTCCGCGACGACAAGCTCGTCCTTGTCCCTCGACGCCTCCGCGATGATCTGTCCGCGCGGATCGCAGAAATAGCTCTGTCCGTAGAACTCGCCTATGTCCCAGGGCTCCTCGTGCCCGACGCGGTTGATGGCCCCTACGAAATATCCGTTCGCGACCGCGTGAGCAGGCTGTTCCAGCTTCCACAGGTATTCCGAAAGGCCGGCGACCGTCGCCGAAGGATTGAACACGATCTCGGCTCCGTTCAGGCCAAGCGCCCTCGCGCCTTCGGGAAAATGGCGGTCGTAGCATATGTAAACGCCGATCCTCGCGAATGCAGTGTCGAAGCAGGGATAGCCGAGGTTTCCGGGACGGAAATAGAACTTCTCCCAGAATCCCGGAGCGACGTGCGGGATGTGGTTCTTGCGGTACTTGCCCAGATACTTGCCGTCGGCGTCGATAACCGCCGCCGAGTTGTAGTAAATCCCGGACATCTCCTCTTCATAGATCGGCACGATCAGCACCATCCCGTGCTGTTTCGCGACGTCCTGCATAAGCTTTACGGTCGGGCCGTCGGGGATCTTCTCGACAGATTCGTACCATTTCGTCTGCTGTTCGGCGCAGAAGTAGGGCGTTGTGAAGATCTCCTGAAAGCATAGGATCTGGACGCCCTGAGCGGCGGCTTCCTCGACGAACTTCATCTGGTTGTCGATGTTCGCCTTCCGGATCTCTTCGATCGGCGCGTCGGTCGGCGCCGCGTTATGGGCTTGAATGAGCCCGCATTTAACTGTTCTGCTCATATTCTTAAATAAACAGGGATGAAGGGGATAAAGGAGATAAGAAAGCCACGAATTACACGGGTTTCACGGAAAATATGCCACGAATTTCACGAATTGCACTAATTGCGGTTGCGCCTGTGTTGTGTCCCGAATGACATTCAGCACTTAGATCTTCTGGCTCCAGCTACCCCCTTTACCCCCTCCATCCCTGTTAAAACCCCCTAGCTCATCCAGTTCGTACGCGCTTCGGGGTTCCACTTCGTAGTCGTCTTCTTAAGCTTCGTCCAGAATTCGATCGAGCTCTTTCCCGTGATGTCGTTCGCGCCGAACCTCGATTCGTTCCAGCCGCCGAAAGAGAAAGGCTCCCTAGGAACGGGGACGCCTATGTTGACTCCGATCATCCCCGCGCTCGCGCGTTCGATGATGTACCGCGCCAGCCCTCCGCTCTGGGTGAAGACAGCCGCGGCATTTCCGTACGGATTGGCATTCTCGATCTCGATCGCCTGGTCGACGTCGTCGGCGCGTATGATCGAGATCACCGGCCCGAAGATCTCTTCTTTCGCGACCGCCATGTCCGGCGTCACGCCGTCGATGACCGTCGGCCCGACATAAGTGCCGTTCTCTTTTCCGCGGACCCGGGCGCGGCGTCCATCGACGAGGACCCTCGCGCCCTGTTCTTCGGCCTCGGTGATGTAGCCTTCGATCCGCTGCTTCGCTTCCTTCGAGATCACTGCGCCAAGGTTCTCGCCGGGGACGATCTTCTTCGCTTCTTCGCAGACCTTCTCGATGATCGTTCGGACATCGCCTACGGCCAACATCGCGGAAGCCGCCATGCACCTCTGGCCGGCGCAGCCGGACATCGAAGCGGCGACGTTCGACGCAGTCATCTCGGGGTTTGCGTCGGGAAGTACGAACAGGTGGTTCTTCGCGCCGCCGAGTGCTATGCATCGCTTCAGTGAGTTTGTAGCCTGGCGATAGACGATCTTCGCCACTTTGGTCGATCCGACAAAACTCACCGCTTCAATGTCGGGATGCGTGCAGATCCCTTCTACGACTTCCTTCGCGCCGTTTACGACATTGAACACGCCCTTCGGAAGCCCGGCCTCGGTCAGGATCTCTGCCATTCGCTGGACCGAAAGCGGCACGAGTTCCGAAGGCTTCATAATCATCGTGTTCCCGAGAACGAGCGCGTTCGGCATCGTCCAGTTCGGGACCATCAGCGGGAAATTGAACGGCACGATCGAAGCGACGACGCCGAGAGGGAAGTGCTCGGTGCGGCATTCGACGCCCTTGCTGACTTCCAGGATCTCGCCCGAAACAAGCTGCGGCATCGAGCAGGCGAATTCCGTCAGCTCGATGCTCTTGTCCACTTCGGCACGCGCCTCGTCGAGCGTCTTGCCGTTCTCTTCGGAAACAAGTTCCGTCAGTTCGTCCGAGTATTTCTCCAGAAGATGTCGGTACCGGAAGAAGATCTGGACGCGCTCCTTGATCGGCGCCTCGCTCCAGTCCTTGAACGCGACCTTGGCGGATGCAACGGCGCGGTTCAGCTCGCCGACGGTGGAAAGAGGAACTTCCGAAAGGAGATTCCCGTCGATCGGGGAGGTGACCTCGAGCGACTCACGCGACTCGCTCTTGAGGAACTCGCCGTTGATAAAATTGCGGACTTTGTCGTATTTCATGAGAATGGCCACGGATTACACGAATTTCACCAATGGAAGAAAGAAGAAATTGGACACAGATGAACACGGATGAATTAGATAAGTCGACTAGCAAAGATTAGTATTTTCTTTACTATCCCAAAATATCTGTGTTCATCCGTGTCCAATTCTTCTCCCGTTGTGCAATTCGTGAAATTAGTGGCTAACCCCTCTTAAATCCCATCAGGATCCAATACAAGAAGAAACCTATTCCGAAGGTGACGAACCAGGCGTAAGTATACAACGAATCGAGGAACCCGGGGTCGGCGACCTGGCCGCCCGGAGTCGTCGCCGCGCGAACGAATCCGTAGACCACAGGAGCGATCGCGAGAACCAAAGCCACAACTGCTTTAACGTTCACACCGCTTCCGTAACTGTACTCGCCCTTTGGATCGAAAAGCGCTGCCAGGTTCAGCTTCTGACGCCTGATCACCCAGTAATCGCAGATCAGAATGCCGCCGATCGCGCCCATAAGCCCGGAGTACCCGATCAGCCACGTGAAGATGTAATCGCCCATCGACGAAAGCAGTTGCCAGGGCATCATCAGGATCCCGATCACCGCCGTGATGATGCCGCCGGTCACATACGATATCCGCTTCGGGTCCAGGTTAGAGAAGTCGTTCGAAGGCGACACCACGTTCGCCGCCATGTTCGTGGTGAGCTGCGCGACGAATATCACGAGCATCGCGAAAAGGATCACGAGTGCGCTGTCGAACCTCTGGATCAGCGCGACGGGGTCCGCGATCGCCTCGCCGTAGATGATCACCGTCGCGCTGGTCACCGCGACGCCTATGAAAGCGAAGGCGGTCATCGTGAACGGAAGCCCGAGCGCCTGTCCGAGCATCTGCGACCTCTGCGAACGCGCGTATCTTGTGAAATCGGGAATGTTCAGCGAAAGCGTCGCCCAGTAGCCAACCGAGGCGGTCAACGCACCCGGGAAGATGTGCCAGAAATTCGCTTTCTGAGTTTGAAGAGCCTCCGATCCGGCAAGGACGTTTCCAAGCCCTCCCGCCGCGTACGACGCCCACACTAGAAGCACAAGACCTCCAAGCAGTAGAAGCGGAGCCGCCCAGGACTCGAGGTACTTGATACCCTCGATCCCCTTCAGAATGATCACGACCTGTATCGCCCAGAAAATGAAGAACGCCAGCCACGTGTGAAGCGGGACCCCGCCGATCTGCGAGCCCAGGCCCGCCCATCCGCTCCAGACCGCCGTGAAAAGCGCATCGAGCGCCGTCCCGCCGATCCAGGTCTGTATCCCGAACCAGCCGCAGGCGACGATCGCCCGCAGGATCGCGGGGATGTTCGCTCCCTTTGTCCCGAAAGACGCGCGGCAAAGAACAGGGAACGAGATCCCGTACTTCGTGCCTGCGTGCGCGTTCAGGACCATCGGGATCAGCACGATGGTGTTACCGAGCAGGATCGTCAGCATCGCCTGCCACCAGTTCATCCCCTGCGAGATAAAGCTCCCGCCAAGAAGGTATGTGGTGATGACGACGCTCATCCCGATCCAGAGCGCGGCGATGTTCCAGGTGCTCCAGGTGCGCTGTTCGATCGATGTAGGGGCGAGATCCTCGTTCCAGAGCGGCGAACCGGACAGGTCTTCGGCGAGTTCTTCGAATTCCGATTCGGTTACGGCGATCTCTTCATTCATGATCTGAAAACCTCCAATCCGGAAACGCTTATGCTTACCTTCCCGGGCCGGGCGCGAGCCATCTTTCCATCACCTCGCGGACCTCGCTTTCCTTCACGCCGACGGGCTTTGCGATCAGTCCCGGAAGTTCCTCAAGTGCGAACGGCCGCTTGTTCTCGACGCCCCATTTGACCATCGCCCGAAGCGAATCGCGAAGCCTTTTCTTGCCGTTCGTTCTCTCGCGGATCAGGCGGTCTATCTCGTCCGCCATTAGTGCGCCCTTTGAGAACAGCGTGCGTCCGGTTCGAAAGTCTTCCGAATACATCACCGAGCCTATCCTGGAGAGCTCCTGCAACGACATATCGCGGATGAAAGCCGGCTGACTTTCGACAAACTCTTTCAGCGAGGCTAGATATCTCTCACGCCACGCCTTTCCCTCGTCCGCAGGCATCGAGTCGGCACGGATCTCGATCATCGCGAACCGCGCGAATCCCTCGTTGAACCAGACCGTGTCGATCAGAGGCGGAAGCTCCCAGGTGAATGGAAGGTACCCTTTTCCGTAAACCTTCTTCGGTATCCACGAATGCGCGATGTGGTGGATGAAGTTGAGCTCGTCCCTGACGAACTCCGCCTCCGGCGTTTCCTCTGTATATGCGCGGTCGAGACCAAGGTAAAAAGTGCCGCTCTTTGAGTGCTCCATGCTGAAACCGTACGAGTGCAGTTCGGACTTAGGCTTCAGGATCTCGATGTGCGCGGTGTAGCTATCGAACGGCGCGTCGCCGAAGTAGTCGACGACCTTGCGGAAGGCGCGCTCGAATACCTGTGCGTGTTTGTCGAGATCGGTTTTAGTTTCGGAGTAAAGCGCGATGTATGAAGGAGGTTTTGTGGCGAGCTTCATCAACTTGAGGCCCGGACCCATCGCTATCTGAGAGTCCGCGAGTTCGAAATAGTTCTTCGCCTCGACTTCCGTCTTATCTAGTTCAGCAGGAACTCTTGGTGCCAGAGTAGTGAAGATCGGCCAGTCAGAAGGGCCGTTCACCCTGAGTCTGACAGGGTAATCCTGATAACCGTCAAAGTAGCCGAACACGGAGTAGCCCAGCAGCCCTGCGTAATCTGGCCGGGATTTTGATTGATCTGCAGCAGACAGAACTTCCGATTCGAGTTGGTTCAGGTCAACATAATAGAAGATCCCTTCGACTCCTTGCTTGGATTTCGCAATACTCCATCTCGGACCATCTTCCAGTTTCGTTACCGCGATCGTTCCACCGCCCGGAGACGAGGCGGCCGCGACTTCCAGGAATCGGTCATAACGCTGGATTCCATAGCCACTGGGTATGGCGCGCGGGATCACGAAAACAGCGTCATCCTTGATCGTTTCTTTAGCGACAATCCATACACTAAGGCGTCCGGGATTAGCCGGTCTTGGAGGTGAGAAGTTCACCAGGTACGTGAACTCCTGCTGGCCGAATACCGCCCCACCGAACACGAAGAATGTCAGGGCGATCAAGACCGCTCGAAAGTATGTCTTTGAAAAGTTCAATTCCCGCTCCCTGCGTAAGAGACATGGCAGATCTTTCGCTGCCAGGACCGGTATTCGAGTCCGGATGGATCCGGCCAACGCCTAATCAAAAAGCTGCCACTTGATCCTTGTGTACGCTATCTGAAAGCCGTTCTTCTGAGCGTTCCTCTGCGACTGGCTTCCGGGCGCGGCGCCCATCATCGCGAGAGTACAGCCTCTTTCGGCGGCAAACGAAAGCCGGTCGCGAAGAAGTGCGCCTTGCGCCCCTTTTCGCCTCGCCTCTGGAACCGTGCTGGCTCCGGCAAGTACGCAAACTTCGTCGAAGATCGCGAGCATTCCGGTCGCGATCGGTTCGCTTTCAAGCTCGGCGAGATAGGGAAAAGAGCCGGGGCACTGCGCGCTGACGTTTCCGAAATTGAACATGAAGTCCGCGAGTTCGGCGTGCTCGCTCGCCCAGCCGGCGGCCGAGGTGCGAGCCCAGAGCTCGTGCTCGCCCTCTTCGATAACGCGCGTCGATACCGGCGAACCGTTCTGCGGCGTCACGTCGGCCGATATCTGCAGTTCGCGGCACATCACCGTCGTCAGCTCGATCGGCCTGTATCCCCGCTCGCCCAGGAGTGAAAGGATCGACGGATCGGCCGTCGGGCTGACCTCGTGAAAGACAGGAGCGCCGCGCTCTCGAAAGAAGTTCTCAAGTCGATCGAGATGCTCTTCCGTCGCGTCTTCGAAGATCCCAAGCCCGAAGGTCTGTGTCAGAGGCGATTCCGCACCGTCGAACATCGCGAAAGCGCCGCCGACCTCGATCCATTCGGCTCCGCTTTCGGGCTCAAGCCGCGCGCGTGTTTCGACGAAATCGGCGTTTGCCCGTGCCTCGGTGCGCTCAAGCCCTTGAGACAGCTTCTTGTCAACGATCATCGTACATTTTCACTGCTTGAGTTTGAGCATTACAGCGTTCCTGAGGCCCTGGCCCCTGCTGATCGCGATCCGCTTTCCGTCCTTGGAATATGCCCACCGTTGGATCCAGGGTCTGCTGAACTCGCTCAGCCTGACCGGATCGCCTCCTTCGACCGATTGCGCCCAAAGGTCAGTTTTCTCTCCGTCCCTGACAAGGTAGGTGATCTGTTTCCCGTCCGGAGTCCAGACTGATCCCCGGCTTGAAATGACCGAAACAGGAACTTCGAACTTCCTTATCGGCGTTCCTCCTTCGGCGGGAATGATCGCGAGACTGAGGAACTGATCCTTACCATCCAGGAAGAAACAGGCGATCCTCGAACCGTCCGGCGAATAACTTGGTTCCAACGAGAAATAGTCGGTCAACCGTTCGGCCCGTCCTCCTTCAGCCGGCATCCTGAATATGCTTTGCATTCCCTCCGGCCATGAATCGAATGCGATAAATTTACCGTCCGGAGAGAACACAGGGTTGTTCGGTCCGACCGCACCGGTATCCATCCGCGAGGGATTGCCGCCTCCGATAGGCAGCTTATAGATCTGAAATCCTTCGACGGGACTCCAGTAAAGGACCGTGTCACCGTCGGGCGAAACGACAGGCTCTGATTTTGCGACGCGATCGTTGGTCAATTGCTGCCCGTTCTTTCCGTCGGCGTCCATCACCCAAACCTCTCTCGCGCCGCTCTGGTCCGATACGTAGACGAGCCTCCCGTCGGTTGTCCAGTCAAGGCTCCACGTGTCGCCGCGTGCCGGAAGTACTTCAACGGCGTTCATAGGATCAAGGTCGGGGGAGACCCAGATACCTGTTTTCACTTCCTCTTCGGTCGTAACCAGCCGCGTTCCGTCTGCGGTAATGGATAGTCCCCACGAGCTGCTTCCCAGTCCTGTTAGCTGAATCGCATTTCCTTGTTGGACGGAAACCCTGAAGATCTGCGGTGTCTCTCCCCCCGTACGGCTTCCGGTTAGGTAAATGAAATTGTCCGAAGGGCTCCAGACAAGGCCTGAGCCGTCGATATATTCCCACCGGTCAGTCCCGAGATCCTTTACCGATTGATCTTCGAAACTGTAAATTCCGAGCGACAACAGAGGATCGGGTATTCGTTCGTCGTTGCCCTCTACAAAAACAAGTCTTTTGCCGTCAGGTGACCACGCCGTCGAACCCCCGAGGAACTTCTTTCCACTCCTTGAGATAATTTTGCGGGGCTCGCTGCCGTCAGAGTTTGCGACGCTGATGTTAGTCTCGGTTGATTCGGCGATATCTCCGTAGAACGCAATAAGAGATCCGTCAGGTGAAAGGCTGAACGCGCCGGTCGAGATCGGTATCTTGATCGGCTTACCTCCCAACGTCGGAACCTTATAGATCGACCTTAGTTTTTCTCGATCCACTCCGGCGAAATACACAAAGTTGTTATCCGGCGCGAAGACGAGATTGCCGATCTCGCTAAACTCGCCCGCCCGAAGTATCTCAACCGTGCTGTTTGTCTCGATCTGCTTGATTCTCAGAGTTATCTTGTTTTCGATTACTTCCAGATACGCGAGAAAGATTCCGTCCGGTGAGATCGCGGCATGAACAACCGATCCGTCCCCGGTCAACCGTTCGGTAGTGAACTCCGGCGGAGGCGCGTCCGACCCTTTACCGGAGAACGGAGACCATTTATACAATCCGTACCCGGCTGCCAACAAGACCGCGACGATCGCGACGCCTGCAAAAAGATATGATCTCTTCGAAGAGGCGCCGTCTCTTTTCAATTCACCATCGATCGCTCCGGTCGGCAAAACGGCGGTCTCGTCTGTCTTGGAGATCTTGTGCCTTGTAGGAGCTTCGCCGGGATCTTCGGTGAGGTCCGGCGAGAAGGATCGCGTTCGGGCCTCGCTGCCTTCCTCGATCAGCCATTCGCCGTCATCGAGGCAGAAGTTCAGGGAATCGTCGTCGTACGACCTGTTGCACTTGGGGCAATTCTTCATCCGGGGAATGATACAGGAAAAACAGAGGATGTCGGGAAATTCTCGGATTCCGGCTATTTCGGTCCGTTCATCCGCAGCCAGTTCAGCGCTTTTTCCGAATCGGGAAAGAACTTCACGCGGACGCCGCTTATCTTCGCCATAGTTTTGAAAAGCGCGGCCTGCGGCGTGGGTTCCCAGTCCGGGATGCTGAAGGCCAGCCACAGATGCGGCACTGCTGCGGTGCTTTTGCCCGCGTCGATGACATCGTCGGTTTCGCGTTCTTCCCTTGGAATCTCGCCCTCGACGAGCACCCGGCGCGTATCGAATTCCTGGCAGGTGTCATGCAAATGTTTCCAAAATGACTTTCGGTTATCGGCGTTCACCTTGTAGTCGGGTTCGAGGACCACGAGGATGTGGTCCTCAAGGAACTCGATGCTGTAACCTTTGGACATAACGCCGCTTTCGGAAACTCAGATCGCCACACACTCGCCTCGTTTCAGGAACCGCCCGTCACCCTTCTTGCCTTTATACTCTCCATCCTCGATGACGACCTTTCCGCGCGAAAGGACGGTTTCGACCACGCCCTGAACGGTCCTTCCTTCGTACGCATTGTAATCGACATTCATATGGTGGGTCTCCACGGAAAGCGTCTGCGACCTGCCCGGATCGAAGATGACGATGTCGGCGTCGGATCCGACCGCAATAGTGCCTTTCTTAGGGAAGAGGCCGAACATCTTTGCGGCCGCTGTCGAGGTGATCTCGACAAAGCGATTTAATGAGATGCGGTTCTCGTGAACGCCTCCGTTGTATATCAGCCCCATGCGGTTCTCGACTCCCGGCGCGCCGTTCGGGATCGCGGCGAAGCTGTCCTTTCCAAGTTCCTTTTGTTCCTTCATACAGAAAGGGCAATGGTCGGTCGAAACAACCTGAAGGTCGTCCATCTTCAGGCCTTTCCAGAGCTCGCCGTGATTGTGCTTCTCGCGAAGCGGAGGCGTCATCACGTACTTCGCGCCTTCGAAACCGTCGCCGTAATCGTCGATCGAAAGGAAAAGGTACTGCGGGCAGGTCTCGGCGAACGCGGGAATTCCTCGGTCGCGCGCCTCCCGGACCTGGTTCAGCGCGTCGGTGCAGGAAAGATGGACGATGTAAACAGGCGATTCGGCCATCTCGGCGATCGCGATCGCGCGATGGACGCCCTCGGCTTCGGCGATCGTCGGACGGGTGAGCGCGTGATACTTCGGAGCGGTCCTTCCTTCGGCGAGCGCGCGCTTGATGATCTCATCGATGACGATCCCGTTCTCGGCGTGCATGCAGATCCGGCCGCCTCTTTCGCCCGCGGCGGACATCGCCCGGAAGATAGTCGCGTCGTCGGCGAGGAACACGCCGGGATAGGCCATAAACAGCTTGAAGCTGGTGATGCCCTCGTCCATCAGCGTGTACATCTCTTCGGTGTGCTTGTCTTCGAAATCGGTCGTGATCAGGTGAAAGCCGTAGTCGATAGCGGTCTTGCCTTCCGCCTTGGCGTGCCATTTGTCGACGCCCGCGATCATCGATTCGCCCTTTGTCTGGACCGCGAAGTCGATGATCGTCGTAGTGCCTCCGTATGCGGCGGCGCGCGTCCCGGTCTCAAAGTCGTCTGAGGATTCGGTCCCTCCGAAGGGAAGCTCCATGTGGGTGTGCGGATCGATCCCTCCGGGGATGACGAGCTTTCCGGAGGCGTGAATGACCTTGTCGGCCTCGATATCCAGAGACCTTCCGATCGTCGTCACGGTCTCGCCGTCTATGAAGATGTCGGCGGTGTAATCATCGACCGCGGTGACTATGCGGCCGTTCTTGATGAGTGTTTTCATATTCATTCAACCACGAAGGCACACGAAGGGGCACGAAGGGATGATGGATCTTCTTCGTGCTCCTTCGTGCATTTTCGCGGTTTATCTCCACCATTGCCGGCCGAAGCCGCCCAGATCGAATATAGCCTTCGATTACCCCCCGTTTGAAACGGGGGGCAACTAAACTTTGAACCTGGAACCTGGAACCTGGAACTTTGCACCTGGAACCTGGAACCTGGAAGATCTATTTCTTGCTCTCCGAAGTTTTGTCCGAAAGTATCCACTTGTCCGGATCGAGGCTCACTCCCTTCGGCTTCATCGGCAGATCGATCGAGAACGGCGTCGAAGGCCCGTAGGCGTGGACCGTTCCGCGGGCGACCTGCTTACCGCCGAAGTCGAATACGAGCGGGAGCGGCATAAACCACTTCTCGCCGGCGTCCTCCTGAAAAACGGTTCCTTTCACGACCACCCCGCCGCCTTGCCGGTCTTCGATAGTGTATTCCATCTTGTATGAAGGAAGCTTCGAATCGTACACCCACTGGGAGAAGAACCAGTCGAGGTTCTGGAGCCCGAACTTCCTGCCGATCGGGGATTTCGCGAAATGCTCTCCCGCTACGATCCGGAAGTCGTCCGTCGACGCCACCTTGTTGCGGTACCGCCCGACGAAGTCCTTCATCATGTCGTAGAAACCCTTGTCGTCCAGCGTGCTGGGGTCGGACAGCAGAAAATGCAGCATTCGGAGGACCAGCGCCCCTTTCTCATAAACTAGGACCGAATACGCATCAAGCGTCTCGCTCGACGCCAGCCGATGTCCCAGGATCAACGGCCCGACATCGGTCAGGCGGCCCTTTCCGAGGCCAAGTTCCGTTCTCGGCGGCGCGCTCATAGAGCCGCGCATCGCCTCGATCATGTTCTTCGCCGCTCCCTGGTCGCGCCTCAGCCCCGTGTAAAGCACGCCGGAATACTCCGCGAACCCCTCGCTAAGCCATTGATCGCGGTACGAGCGCCAGGCGACGATGTTTCCCCACCATTGATGAGCCGTTTCGTGCGACACGAACGCGAACGTGTATTTCGAATCGCGGTCCGTAGGCGGCATCATCAGCATTGAAGGGAAGCCCTGACCGAACCCGTACGGATGGAACGTCGCGGAGAACGTGTCATATGGATAAGCGCCGAACAGCGCGTGGAAGTATCGCACCGTATTGTTCAGCTCGGCGAGGATGAAACTTTCCTTGATCGCGAGATAGGCGCCGGGAAGGGAGTTGAACTCAAGCGTTATCGGGTCTTCGCCCGTGTCCCACTTGATCTGTTCGGTATGCCTCTCGAACGGGCCCAGCGCGAATGTGGCAAGCGATATCGGATGACGCATCTCGTACTTCGTGATCGTGACGCTGTCGTCTTCCGGGTCGCGTTCCTCGCTCGTGCGAAGGCCGACGGCCGCAACTTTGCGGCTCTTCGAATGATTGAAGGTAAGCGCGTAGGTCGAACGGTCGAGATATCCGTGTCTCGGGTACCAGCTCGTGTTCGAGCGCGGATAATGGCAGTGGTTCACGAACTGCGATTGTCGCAGGAAATCGCCTTCGAGCTCCATCTCGACGGTGATCTTGTCTCCCGCCTTGGCCTTTGCGGGAAGGAACACCGTGAATCCGCCTTCCCATTCCTCCTGAGCAAATGCAAGCGGAACGCCGTCGACCACCGCTCTCGAGATACGCATCTGTTTGTTCTTACGGTCGTCGTCCCGGGTTCCCAGGCTCTCCCCGATAATGAACGGGATCGCGGCGATGCCGTCCGATCTCACGATCATCTCGATATCGGCTTTCAGGCCCAGCCGTTTTGAAGGCGAGGTAAGGTCGATCTCGGCTTCATAGTGGGTTATGTCAACCACGTCGTTGACGTCCGAATACGAAACGATGTTCTTTTCATAGTCTTCAAGGCCGTAAAAAGCCAGCCAGACCTCGTTGTCGTAAAGCGAGTTCGTGTATTTGTAGATAAGGCCTTTTTCGCCGCCGTTTATGGAGAACTGATCGGTGGGGACCCGTGTCTGCGGGTCGAAAACGAATCCGAACCGGCCGCGCTTTCCTCCGTCGAACTCCGCAATGAACACTCCGGGCGACTCGCCGTTCACGATCGAAAGCGCCAGGCGCGCCGCCGAGTTTGCCCCGTATCTCTAAGGAAATTCACCGAAAACTCGTCGGCCAGCTTCTGAGCTTCGGCCGACGCGACGCCTTCGGCCGCATTCGCGCCGATTATCCCGAAAGTGTCGTCGGTGAACCTGAAAACTGCGCGCTTGAAATCGGAAGCTACTTCGTCAGAGCCGATCAGCCGCCTTACCTGCGCCTTCTCGAAATCGCTCGCCGGGACGGCAGCACGCAAATCACCGCTGCCGATGAATACTGCGCCCGTCACCTTTCCGTCCACCGCCGGGGTGAACCAGAACGTTCCTGTGAAGGTCATCTCGACGCGGTCGCGCTTGAGAACGAGATTCTCGACCGTTGCCGAGCCCCCGTCGAGCTTGAATGCGTTTATCTGATCGTATAGCGTGCGGTTCTCCTGCGAGAGCGATCCGCCTGATCCGAATGCCTGAGAGGCCAGGAAGACAAGGGAGATCGCGACTAAAAAATACGTTTTTGCTTTCACCAAATGGCCTCCTATTCGTTTTTGTAACGCCTGTTTGTCAGATCGGATGATTTTAGCTGCCACCGCTGAAGCGGCTGCAACTGAAGGCGGCTGAAGCCGCCTGAAAGATTCGTGTATCGCTTCGATGGTTCAACCAAGAAGGGACACAAAGGCGCACAAAGTGAGATCAAATCTTCGTGCTTTTTCGTGTTACTCCGTGGTTAGATTTCTTCGAACGCAGCGTCCAGCGCTTCGATCATCCGGTCCACGTGGTCTTTCGTCGAGTTCAGCATCATCCCCGTCCGGATCACGTTGCCGTACAGACCGCCCTTGCCGATCAGCACGCCGCGGCGCTTCGTCCCTTCGAAAACCCTTAACAGAGCCTCCGGGGCCGGTTCCTTCGTCTCTCGGTCCTTCACGAGTTCCATCGCCTGCATCAGGCCCATCCCGCGCACATCGCCGATCACCCTGTGCTTTTCCTTCAATTCTTCCAGCTGTTCCCGAAGGTAGCCGCCGACGACCGCTGAATTCTTCCTCAGGTCGTTCTCCTCGATCACCTTGATCACCGCCAGGCCCGCGGCCATCGAGACCGGATTGCCGCCGAACGTCGAGAAAGTAAGGCCGGGAAACGCGTCAGCCACCTCGGGCGTGCCGATCGTCCATCCGATCGGCACGCCGTTGCCCATCCCTTTCGCAGAAGTGATGATGTCCGGCTCGACACCCCAGTGCTCGATCGCGAACCATTTGTCGCCCGTGCGGCCCCACCCGGTCTGGACCTCGTCGGCGATGAACAGGCCGCCGTATTTCCGCGCGATCTCGGCTACCTTCCCGAAATATTCTTTGGGTGGAACAATGAAACCCCCGACTCCCATTATCGGTTCCGCCATAAATGCCGCGATCTCTCCGGAAGTCGTCGTCTTGATCACTTCCTCGACATCGTCCGCGCAGGCGACTCCGCAGCTCGGATATTCAAGCTTGAACGGGCACCGATAGCAATACGGAGCGGGTGCGTGGGTCATTCCCGCCACCTGCGGCGCGATCGGTTTCCACGTGTGGTGCCCGGCCGCCGACAGCGCTGTCGCGCTTCTTCCAGAATAGCTGTGGCGGAGTACGACAACCTCGTGCCGCCCCGTCGCGAGTTTTGCCGCCAGGATCGCGGTATCGTCCGCTTCCGTTCCGCTGTTGGAAAAGAATGATTTCTTCAGCTTTCCGGGCGAGATAGACGCGAGTTTCTCGGCAAGGTCGCTCTGCGGCTTGTTGGCGTACAGCGTCGAAGTGTGCGAGATCGTGTTGACCTGCTCGATGATCGCCTCATTCACTTCCGGATTCGCGTGACCGACACTGACCGTCAGTACGCCTCCGAAGCAGTCTAGGTACTGGTTCCCCGCATCGTCCCAGACGAACTCGCCGCTGCCTTTCACAAGCGCGAGCGGTTCTTCGTAGTAGTTCGCAACGGCGGGAAACAGAAACTCGCGGTGCTTTCTGATCGATTCGGAAAGCTCTGTCTTTTGTTCGGTCGGGTTCATCTCGGGATCTCTCAAAGTAAAAGTGTTCGGGCGCGACAATCATAAACCAAGAGCTACGAACTTATCTAGAATCTGTGGGATTTCTTAGCCACGAATTTCAAGAAATGCACGAAAGGAAGATCTGGAGGCGAACCCAGGAGTCGAACTCAAATCCCACGAACTGGGACACGGCAATCCCTTTCATCCCCTTCATCACTGTACTCACTATTGACCCCGAAAATCTTGCCCTTCGAAATCCCGCTCTGATATCATCCCGGAAACATCCACCAATCCGACCAAAGAACGAAATGCCCGAAATAAGCCTAAACGTCAACGGCAAGAAGATGTCGGTCGACGCCGATCCTTCGACACCGCTTTTGTGGGTCCTTAGGGAGAAGCTCGGCCTGACTGGACCCAAGTACAGCTGCGGGATCGCGGTCTGCGGAGCCTGCATGGTGCACGTCGACGGCAAGACGGTCCCGTCGTGCAACACTCCTGTCTCGGAAGTGATGGACGGCGAGATCACGACGATCGAGGGTCTCTCCGAGAACGGTGACCATCCGGTGCAGAAAGCGTGGATCGAGGAACAGGTCCCGCAGTGCGGATACTGCCAGTCAGGGCAGATTATGCGCGCCGCTGAGCTGCTAGCGAACAAGCCGAACCCGAACCGGCAGGAGATCTTCGACCATATGAAACGCGTGCTTTGCAGATGCGCCACCTATTACCGGATCGTGAAGGCGATCGAAAAGGCGGCGAAGGACGGTGAATAGTGAGCAAGGAAAAGAAAGGGAACGGAACGATCTCACGGCGAGGATTCCTGAAGGCCGCCGGCGGAGTCACGTTCGCGGTCGCCGCGTACGCTCTGCTTCCGAAGCTGCCGTTCGGCGAAGACGCCCAGGCAAGCGGCGAACTGGTCGAACAGACGGTCACCGCCTGGGTCAGGATAGACACGGAAGGGAAGGTCACGATCTACAATCCGGCTGCGGAAATGGGACAGGGCTCGATGACAGCGCTACCCCTGATACTTGCGGAAGAGATGGATGCGAACTGGGACGATGTAGTTATCGAACAGTCGCCGATCGAACCCGCGATCTACGGGAGCGTGATGTTCGGCAACAGCCGCCGGATGATCACTGTCGGCAGCCGCGCTGTTTCTGGATATTTCGATTCGCTTAGGACAGCGGGCGCGCAGGTTCGCAAGATGCTGGTAAACAGCGCCGCGAAGGAGATGGGAGTCCCGGCCGGCGAGCTTTTGACCGAGCCCGGTTCCGTCGTCCATAAAGGCAGCGGACGAAAGATGAGCTACGGCGAGATCGCGGGAATTATGCGCGTCCCTGAGACGCCGCCCGCCGTTTCTTCTTCGGAACTCAAAGATCCAAAGGACTTCCGGCTTATCGGCAGGGTCGACATCCCGCGTCACGACATCCCCTCGAAATGTGACGGTTCCGCGAAGTTTGCGATCGACATCATGCTCCCGAACATGGTGTACGCAGTCATCTCGCGGTCGCCTGTCCACGGGGCGAAGCCGAAGCTGGCAAACGAAAGCGCGATCGGCGCGATGAAGGGCGTGATCAAGACGGTCGCGCTCGGCCACGGGATCGGCGTGATCGCCGAGACTGTGGAGGACGCTCTGGCCGCGAAGAATGCTTTGAAGATCGACTGGTCGGGTGGCGATTCGAAAGGCTACAACTCTCAGGAATGGATGTGGGACAGGAAATATGCTGCGGTCGCGTCGGATCCTGCGAAAGCCGGACGCGCCGAGGAGAACAAGGGAAACGCCGACCAGGCGCTCGCGAACGCCGCTCGAAAGTATTCCGCGGATTACTTGAACGACCACGTCGTGCACGCCCAGATGGAGCCTCTAAACGCCGTCGTTTCGGTCGCCGCGGACGGAAAGAGCGCGGAGGTCTGGGCCGGGTCTCAGGCACCGGATGGAGCAAGGAGCGCGGCCGCGGCGGTGCTCGGAATTCCCCGCGAGAATGTGAAGTTCAATCAGATGTACCTTGGAGGAGGCTTCGGCAGGCGTTCCGCCTCGGATTACGTTGAAGAAGCGGCTGAACTTGCGAAGACCGTAAAACGTCCTTTGAAGCTGGTCTGGACTCGCGAGGACGACATCACCTACGGGATGATGCGCCCGGCTTCGCTACAGAGGATGGTAGCGGGAGTCGACGCTTCAGGAAAGGTCACTGCGTGGAAGCACACGACCGTCGGGACCGGAGGCGGGCTTATGACGAGCGGCGCCGACACGCAGTTCTACACGTTCGAGAACCAGAGGATCGAGCGCAGGGACGTCGAGCACGGTATTCGCACGAAGCACTGGCGTGCGGTCGGCCACGGTCCGAACAAGTTCGCCATCGAGGCATTTGTCGACGAGATCGCCCACGGTGAGAAGAAGGACCCGTACAAGTTCCGGCGCGAGCTTATGGCGAATTTTCCGAGGGCGATAAAGGTGCTGGACACAGCGGCTGCAATGTCCGGTTGGGGCAAGGCATCTCCCGAAGGAAGGGCCAAAGGGATCGCGTTCGCGGAAAGAAGCGGTTCGCTTTGCGCGGGCGTGGTCGAGATCTCGCTCGAAGAGTACAAGATCAGGGTCCACAAGATCTGGTGCGCGCTCGACGCGGGTATCGTCATTCAGCCGGACAACGTGAAGGCTCAGTCTGAGGGAAGCATGCTTATGGCGCTTAGCACGATCCTGCACGAGAGCATCACCTACAAGGACGGCGCGGTCGAGCAGTCGAATTTCGACGATTATCACCTGATGAGGATCGACGACACGCCAGAGCTTATCGACATTAAGCTCATCCCGTCAACAGAGCATCCTTCGGGGGTTGGAGAGGCCGCGCTTCCGTTCATGGGCGGAGCGGTCTCGAACGCTTTCTTTGAGCTGACCGGAACACGTTTGAGGCATATGCCGTTTATTCCGGAACGTGTAAAGAGGGCGATGGAGAGATCGCGTGACGAACTTGAGCCGGTCGTTGCGTAGAGCCCAGCCTTGGTTTGCAGAAAACCGCAGCGCGAAGCGCTGCTCTAAACAGTTCATATTAACCAGTTTAGAGCAGCGCTTCGCGCTACATGCTTTCACCGGTCTCAAAGCTCGCGCTCGATGATAATGCACCTACGCCCCGTGAACCTTCGCCGCCGCGTCGTGCGGCACGATGTTCTTCTCGGCAAAGCTCTTCATCCGCAAAAGGTCGTCGTCCATTTCCGACTTCGGGTCGCGTCCGAACAGCTCGGCAGCCGTGTGGCCGATGAGGCCCGCAGGAGGCGAGTACCGCATATCGACGGAAAGCCTTGTCGCTCCGTCCTCTGCTTCCTCGAATACTAGCTCGCCGAAGTGATCGACGACCGAATCCTCGACGCTCTTCCACGCTATCCGCTTCTTCTCGTCGAATTCCGTGATCCTGGTATCCCAGGTCAGGGTCATTCCCGGAAGCCCGTCTACCGTCCAGCGGTGAGTCTCTTCTCCGGTGCGTTCGACATTCCGGACATGGCTCATGAACTCCGGAAACCTTTCCGGTTTCGAGCAAAGCTCGAAGATCTCTCCGACCGGCTTGTCGATCGTGATCGTTTTCTGCACGTGTATGCCGCCGTCGCAGGTCAGGGCCTTCGTCAGAGGCCGTTCGAAGAAGCTCCGGATCAGAAGCCCGGTCCCCGCCGCGCCAAGCCCGGCGCCCAGAAGATCTCCCCGTTTTGCTCCGTATGCGGCCATACTGCTTCCGATGCCCGCTGCAACAAGCCTCTGGGCCGGAGACCAACGGGCTTCCCTGTGCTCCAAGGACCTGTCGCCTTGAAGAGACGGGAACTCCTCTTCCCGTGAATGCCTTTCCATCTCGTCATTAACCGACTTCACGCCGCGAACCCGCGAGGTTCGGCACACCACGTCTTCCGCTTCGTGTTCGAGCACGGGTCCTGCGATCGTGACCACCCCGTCCTCGACGTGGGTCTTTAGTGCGTGCGGATTCGAGCTGGTTCTCCCGAGCATCGAACGTACCCTCGCGTCGAGTACCGCGTCTGACGGATCGTCATCGGCCCGGAAAACGGACCTGGCGTCGTATGCCAGCCCGTTGAACCTGTTCGAGATATCATGTGAAGCCTTGACCAGGCCCCGCTTGCCGACGGTTCCCAGGTGACGAGCCTTGTCCTGAAGCATCGCCCGTCTTCTTCTTCCTTTCTGGGGGTCAAGTAGGTACATCAACCCCGCTCCGATCCCGATTCCTCCTAACAATAGATTTAGTTTTTTCATCTTCGTAATTCTCCTTGGAACTTCCTTCTTTTCACGACTTAGCCGCGATTCCGCGCGGCGTCCGCTCTTTCCGAAAGGTGATCGCGGAACCAGTCCGCGGCCAGCCTCGCCGCCATTTCCAGCGTTCCGGGCTCTTCGAACAGATGTGTCGCTCCCGGTACAATTCTGAGCTCGTTCCGGCAATTCATCTGTTGCATTGCATACTTGTTGAGCGCGATCACTTGTTCGTCCAGCTCTCCGACGATAAGAAGAACCGGCGAAGCGACCCGCCCAAGTGCGTCGCCCGCGAGGTCCGGCCGGCCTCCCCTGGAAACGACAGCGCAAACGTCCGAGCCCATCTGCGCGGCTGCTACAAGAGCGGCGCCGCCGCCTGTGCTCGAGCTGAAGAAGCCGAGGCTCAGGTGTTTCGTAAGTTCTCGGTTCTGGACCCATCTAGCCGCGGCCTTCAGCCTCGAAGCAAGCAGGGAAATATCGAACCGAAGATGGCGTGTCGCCCGGTCGACCCTTTCCTCATCAGCAGTGAGAAGGTCGAAAAGGAGCGTCCCCAGTCCGTGCTCGCGTATGATTTGCGCAACGTACTTGTTTCGAGGGCTGTGCCGGCTTCTTCCCGATCCGTGCGCGAACAGGACGATGCCTTTCGCGCTTTCCGGAACCTTGAGGTTTCCTTCAAGGACGGCATCCCCGGCCCGGATCAGCACGTTCTCGTCGATCGCTGTGTTGCTGTTCATTTCCTTCCTCCTGTCTTACATTCCGCTGGGAAACGTCTCCGGCGCCTCGCCTTCGTCCCATTCGACCGTACGTTCTAGAGGCTCGACCGCCCTTGTTTCGTCTATGTGGATCACGCTGTCGAACTGCCTCGAGACGCTCGCGTAGAAATAGTGGCTTTGGCGCTCGGTCTCGGGCCTGTAGATCACGCCGATGGCCCTTTCCAGCAGCGGCTCTCTCAGCGCTTCAGCTGCGTGGGATCCCTCTTTCATCAGCAGAAAAAAACGCTCGAGTCCGGCGGCGTGGAACAGGCTTTCGACGCTTCCCTCCAGAGCGGGACGGACACGCTTGCGTTCCGCGGGCTCTCCCCAGTTCGAAGCGGCGGTAACGTTGCCGCGATCGGTAGTGAACCCTATCGAGAACACGTTTCCTCCGTACTTCTGTCGGGCCAGCTGCCCGACATTCCATTCGCTGCGGCGCCCCATTTCGGTGTGGCGGGCGTCGCCCAGATGCGAGTTGTGCTCCCAGACGGCGATCTTCGCCGGCCTGCCTTTTTTCGCCGAGATGAACCTGTCGAGTTCCTCGAGAGTTTCCGCCATATGCGAATCGCGAAGATTCCAGGAGGACACGTCGCTCCGGTACATCTTCCGGTAGTATTCCTCGGCGTTCTTCACGAGCCTCGCGTTCTGGCGGGCGAAGAAGTAGTCGTCCCGGGCGACCCGTCCCGCCAGACGGGCAAGTTCCGACGACCTTTCGTGTAGTTCGACAAGCTGCTCGACCACCTCCCGCTCGCACGATTCGGCTAACCCGTAGGCAGTCGAGTAGCCATACATTTGTGTGTCCTCTCCGAAGTGATCGAAGCAGGAGTAACGCGCGCGGGCCCTCGCGGCTCCCTGCGGGTCGATCTTCGAAAGGTACTCCAGTATCGAGTTGATGGAAGTGTGAAGGCTGTATAGGTCGAGGCCGTAGATTCCGATCTTGCCGTCGGGGTCGTCGATCTTGTCGTTGTGCGCCCTGAGCCAGCCCACGAAGTCCAGGACCTCCGCGTTGCGCCACATCCACTGCGGAAAGCGCTTGAACCCGCGCAGCGACTCTTCTGCGTCGGCATCAGTACCCTCGCCGTGCACATATCGGTCGACGCGGTGCGCGTCGGGAAAGTCGGCCTCTACCGCTACGGCGTCGAAGCCCTTTTCTCGGATCAGACGTTTCGTGATCCTTGCCCTTTCCCGGTAGAACTCGTGTGTGCCGTGCGAGGCTTCTCCGATCAGGACGATGCGTGCGGCTCCAATCGCATCTAGCAGGGGATCGTAGTCGGATATCTCGTCGGGCCGTAAGGGGATCGCCTCGCCGGCGACCACCTCATCGATAAGGCTTGTCTTTGGGCTTGCGCGCATAGGCGGACTCCTTTCGGAAGGCCTCGCGCGCCTGTGGGGATGAGGAAACGCCGCACCTTCCGAGCGTTCCGTGTTTCAGCTTGTTCTCTATTATACCTTGCGCAATCCGCGTTCCCTCTTTTCACAAGAAAAGGCCCGCCGGAACCCCCGAAAAAGGGGCCCGACGGGCCTCGGTCAGTGCCTGCGGAGCAGTTCCGCGAAAATATGAGCCATCGGACGCGTGGAATTCCACGCATTCTGGCCGGGCTACCGGAGCTTAAGTCCGGAGCGTGACGACGCGGCCTCGCTCTGGATCACAAGACCGTCGATGGATTCGTTGACCGTTATGACCCTCGGGAGGAAAACGTGCGACCGGGAGAAGGCCGAAAGGTAGTAATCGCTGCCGGCTTCGATCCCTGCGAACCGAAATCTTCCCATCTGGTTGGAGCGTGCTGTCGAGTACTCTCCGTCGATCGAGACCAGGTAGAGCTGGACGCCGTAGATCGGCCTGCCGTCCGAATCTACAACCCTTCCGGAGACCTCGCTGTCTCCCGCTGTGACGAGATCGTCGTTCTCGATCGTGTACGTCGTTGAGGAGATCGCCGCGCTTCCGCAGGAATCAATGCTTGAAGCCGTAGCCGAGCCGCCCAGCAGCGCGAACGCGAAATCAACGGTCTCGTCGAGTTCGGGCTCGTTGTCCGTCGAGACGGCGAACGGTACGGGGTAGACGCCCGTCGTCGTGCCGTCGTAAACTCCGGCAGGGACGACGATGTCGACGAAGCTCACCGAACTGCCGGACTGGAAGGTCGCGGTAAGGCTGTAGTCCTCGCCCAGCGTCGCGGTGCCTCCGGTTACGGAGACCCTTATCGCAAGCGGAGACGCGACCGTGCCGTAGACCCTGACCCGGGGACGGTTGGCCGGTGTCGAGCTTCCGCCTCCGAATATCGTATCTTCGTAATCGTTCCCGGCCGCCGCGTTGAATTCGTAGAACGGAACAAGTGTCACCGTCCATCCGTCGACGAAATTCCCGATCGAAAGATCGCCGCCTCCCGTGCTGAGAGCCACGAAGCCCATGTTAACGACCTGCGACGGTCCCGTGTAAGTGTAGGTCCCGGAGTACCTCCTCCAGCCGTTTCCTGCCGCTACCGGCGCGTTGATAGTACCGCTGCCGACTGGCGGAGCGCCGACAGTGCCGTTGTTCGTCGTCGCAACCTGGACGATCGGGTACGAGTACGAATCAGCGGGCACCGATCCGGAGGGAAGTCCTCCGGGTATCCCGAGCCTGAACTGCATCACGTCCGCCACCGAGGAACTTGCCCTTCCTCTGTGAAGGAAAGCGTAGCTGAAGGACTCGCCGCTGATCACGCACTGCGGCTGATAGATCATAGAGTTGGTCGTGGAGTTGATCTCGGCCCACTGAAGGCCCGCTCCTGTCGCCGCGGAAACGCCGTTGAACACCTGCCTCCAGTACTCGATCGGGCGGCACGGGTTCGTTCCAACTGTACAGCTCGAGTTCTGCGGGTGACTCGTCTCCCAGCCGTCTATGTTGTCTTCATTGATCTGGCGATAGTTGTTCGCCGGGATCACAGGCTGTTCAAACGAAGGATTGACGATGGCTCTCTGGGCCGGAGCAATGCCTGAACCCACTATTAGCGCGAGAACAACCGGTACGATCCGGATCCTTAACTTGTCCATGACTTGTTCTTTAAGAGTGAACCGGGAGGAAGGTTGGGTTTATGCTGCGATTCCGCCGAATGCCGAAGGGGACTACTTAGAATGGCGGGAGGGCGAAGAAGTAAACAAAAGAAAAGTGCTCCCGAAGGAGCACTTAAATAATAGCATGGCAGCATCGCCACTGCCAAAAAGTTTTTCTTCGTCGGAAGGTTCTAGAACTCGAACTCGATCTCAAGCTCGATCCTACGGTTTCCGCCGGATGAGCCGCCTCCCCAGCCGCCCGCGGTCGAGAGCGACTCGCCGAAGAACGGCGAACGGAGGTTTCCGACCGGCGAACTCAGGTTTGTCCGGTTGAGGAGATTTCGGACGGTTACGGTGAATTCCAGCGTGTATTTCGCGTCTCCGCCTCCGCCTCCGCCGCGTCGTCCGCCGCCGAATGGCCCGCCAAATCGGCCGCCGCGTCGTCCGCCGCCCATCGAATCATCTCCGCCGCTTTCACGGGTCCCGAATTCAAACGCCTTCGTGGTTCTCATATTCACGGCAAAGAAAGACGGCCCCGTGCCGTAGTTCCTCGGAACTATGCTGCCAAAGTCCGAGACGCCGGCGGGATCGCAGAAGTCGTTGCCCAATGAAAGCGCGTCGCAGCGCGCGAAGAGCTCCGCGAAAGTCGGACGCTCATTAAACAGCGTGTCGCCGTTCGCATCGGTCCCGGTCGTAATATTAAATGGCGAACCGGAACGGACAATGACGAACGGCCTCAAGCGGATTCCCCACGGCGCGTCGTAATTTCCTCCGATCACGAACCTGTGAGTCGAATCCAGCGCCGAACGCCCGTATTCTCCCGTCAGATCGTACTGGTCCACGGGGAATGTCCCCGCGCCGTCGGTATCGCTCTTTGCGTCCGTCAGCGAGTAGTTGGCGAAGATCGAATGGTCGCTGAAACGGGTCCTGAAGTTGACGATGAACTGCTGCTGGTCAAGACGTCCCGTCGCCTCGTACTGAAAGATGTTTCCCTGGTCCGGGAACGGCCGGTCGCCGTCGATCGGCGCGTTGATGTTCCTCGATCTGAGAAGCCTCCGGGTCTTGGTGTTGAGATAAGTCGCGGACACGGTCGTGCTGAACGGCAGCTCCCTCTCGACACTGAACGCAAACTGCGAAGTGTACGGGGACCTTATCTCCGGCGAAACGACACGAGTCGTCTGCGGCTGCTGGAATGCCGACAGCTCATCGACGGTCGGGACGTTCGAAACGCCGTCCAGCGTGAAGACCACATCGTCAAGGATGTCGGGATCTTCGACGATGAACCGCTGCTGGTTCACGCCGTTGAAGCGGTTGGCCTGAAGGGTGAGATTCGATCCGAACCGGTCGTAAAAAAGACCGTACCCTCCGCGGATCACCGTTTTCGGATCTCCGCCGGAAGCAAACGGCGCCCAGGCAAATCCGAACCTGGGTGCCAGGTCAAGATCGCTATCGATGTTCGTCTGGTTCTCGTACCGGATCCCGAACGAAAGCGTAAGGCCCGGATTGACCTTCCAGTCCTCCTGCGCGAACAGGCCGAAATCCGTCTGCGATACGGAGGCTTCCGGATCGCCGCCGGCGATTGTGAACTGAGTCGGGACGGCATTACCGAGGATAGCTTCGCGGTATTGATCGAGGCTTTCGAAAGTGAAAGTTCCTGCAAAGTTGTTGGGCGAAGCGTTAACCGTGCGAACGTGCCGGAATCTCCCGCCGACCTTTATCGAGTGCTTGTCGAGAAGAAATGAAGTGAAATTCTGCACTTCGAAGCGGTCGTCTTCCGAGAACGCGTCCCCGATGTTCGATCCGCCGCCCGTGAACGCATCGAGCACGCGTATCGTGGGCGAGTCGATGCCGCCCTCCTCCGAACTTCTTCGGCTTAGGTACTGAAACCTGGTCTCGTTGATGATCCTGGGACTCAAGATCGCGGTTTCCGTGATCCTGAGGGACTGCTCGGTGTCTTCGGTGCTGAAGCCGCGCGAAAGAAGATTGAAGCCGCCGATCCCTGCGTTTTCGCGGGTTTCACGCTCGAAGCCGTAACGCACGACCAGCGTATTGTTTTCGTTGATCTGGAAGTCCACGCGAGGATCGAACTCGAATTCCCTGGAAGGAGCCGATGCGGACGACTGGATCTCGAGCGGGTTCAAATTCGGGTCCAGCACGATCGCATTGACGTAAGAGTTATTCTGCGTGTCTTCGTATTCGAAGTTCAGGAAGTAAGAAGCACGATTCTGGATGATCGGGCCTCCGATCCTGGCCTCGAACTCCTTTCGCTGATAAGGCGGACGCGTGTCCAGGAACGGATTCCGGGAATTGAACGATTCATCTTCAAACTCGAATTCGACCGAACCTCTAAGCCGGTCGGTACCCGGTTTCGTCAGGATCTCGATCCTGCCGTATCCGAGCTGGTCGTATTCGGAGGAGAAGGGATTGGAGTTGATGCGTATCTCGCGGATCGTTTCCTTCGGCGGAAGGCTTCCGCCGGAGAAGCCGTCGACATAGATCCCGCCGCCGTTCGGTCCAGCCCCCGGACCGGCCAGGGCCTGCAGCGCGGCTTCAAGGTCCTCTTCGTCGTCGGGAAGGGCCTCGATGTCCTCTTCGTTCAAAACGATCGCACTGGCGTTGTTATCCGGCGAGACGTCGATGGTGTTCGTTTCATCATCGACGGTAACTTCGGTTTCCACTACCTCGATGTCTAGCGTGGCGTTGATGGCGGTGGCGGTGTTGGCCGAAACCGAAACATTCTGCTGTGTGAAGGCAGCGAACCCCGGATTGGAGATCGTGACGGTATAGTTTCCGGCCGGAACGCCATCGATCGAATAATCGCCCGACTCGTTTGTAACTGAATTTCTTTCAAATCCGCCGCCCTCGACCGTCACGCTTGCGCCTACGATGACAGCGCCGGTCACATCGGCGACCCGTCCTTCGATCGATCCTTTAGACTGGGCAAATGCTGCTGCCGCAAATAGAAAGCTGGTTAAAATTGTGCTGAAAAACGTTTTCATTGCTTCTCCCCCTTGATAACTAAGGTCGCAAAGTAAAACTTTACTTTAACTTCCACATTCCATTCTTTCAAGAAAAACGTGAAATTTAATGTTCGGTTAACTACTTGACGTGAAATAGCCGCCGATCCGGCGGTCGGAAATGTAATTCGCGCGATGCGAAATAGCGGATTCAGGGAATGGTTTGGCGAGTTGACTGAGTAGGCTGAGTAGGCTGAGTTGAACGGGTTTCGCGTTTTGTTGGGACCGTGTGACGGGAACTGTGACCGCGGTCAGGGAGGGCCAATGCCGCTGAGCGGATCTCGGTACATTCGTATGAATGCCGCGGAGCGGCTACGGAGGTTAGCCCGGGGCAAGCCGAACGCGCAGCCCCGGGTATGCGGTAAAAGAACATCCCACGCCCCGGAGGGGCGACGCTCTATTACCGCTGAAGCGACTGTGGATCATTTTGGCGCCCGAGTGCCACAGACATGCCGCTCCTACGGAGCTGAGAAACCGCTGACCCACAGAGCCACCGGAACTTAGCACCCGTGAGAAACCGCCGACGCCGACGGCAGGCGCCGATTGGCCAACTTCCGAACCCTCAGTCCCTCCGTACGACCGCCAGCGGGTTCTTCCCCAAAAGGATCGGCAAGATCCGTTCAAGCCGGCTTAAGACGGGGACCGCGATCTTGTCGTATGCGGCAACTGCTCCCGGTCCCAGCTCCGTTGTATTGCAGGTTACAGAACAAAGCGGTGACACCGTCGCGAAAGCCTTTCTTCGTATCCGTGCGGCCGTAGTAGCTGATCGGTTCCTGGTACACGGCTCCGCTGGGTTTCGCCGCTTCCGCCATTGCTAGCGCGGGCCCTTCCGAACTTTCAACCGTCAAGCAGATTTGATAGATTCTAGCTTGCGAATCCCGCCGACTTAGCTCAGTGGTAGAGCATCCGCTTCACACGCGGGGGGTCAGAAGTTCAAATCTTCTAGTCGGCACCAGTAATGACAGGAAAGCGCCCGTGCACGGGCGCTTGTTCTTTGAGTGCTGCGACAAAACGCAAGAGGAGACCGCGATCTTATCCCATCTGATGTGTCTAATGCCGTTACCGGGAGCGCCCTTTCGCTCGCGCAGATTCGCTCTCGGTTCGGTCAGTCATTGCGGTTCGAAGGGGTCTATTGCGACGATCCCGCGCCGGCCTTCGGTATCGGATCCTTCGGCAGCGGCAAACTGAGAAGCTGGCTCCGGCCGTAATAGCTCACGCCATACATAAAGTAGAGCTTCGATCCCGTTTCATCGACCCAAATGTCCATGCTGTCGAGAGAGATGCCCGGAATGGCCATCACCTCGCTGAATGAGAAGGTCCTGTCGTTGTATAGACCGATCTTCGTCGAATCGCCTTCCGCGATCGCAGCCCAGAACTCTCCCGGTTTGGAGCTTCGCTGAAGCCTTCGGAACGTCTGGTGTATCAGCGGCCGGAATTCGCCCTTAACACGCCGGACGGCACCGGATGCGGGATCAGCGAGATAACATTCTGACCTGTCGCCCTCGTCGTCGGAGTTGCAGACCAGTATCTTCCTGTGCGATTCAACGTATGAAACGGCCCTTAGGTTGTCTCCGGGCGGGATCTGCAGCCGGTACGACTTCTTATTCCGCAGATCCACTCGGACGACGTAGTTCTTATCTGCCCAGTTTGAATCGGTCTTTGACGCGATCGCCCAGTTCCCGCCGGGGGCCGCGACGGGGTCGGCCATCCATCCTTCTGCGACCCTTGAAGGCCCTCGCGGGTCGACCAGCCAGAGCCCGTACTCGGAGTAATCGCCCGCGCAGAGCATCAAGCCTGCCGTCACGGTGTCGATCGTGTTTGGTCCGCACCTGAGCTCCGTACCGAACTCGAAGTTAGAACTGTTCGAGAGGAACGGCACTTCGAACGGCTCTTCGGCTATGCGGCCTCTCTGTCCATCCCTGAACTCGAACCATTGAAAATGCTCGTACTCGCTTCTCGCCCTGCGCTCCCTTCGGCGCTGCTGTTTCAGTTCGTACCCGAGCTCTTCGTTCTTATCGTCCAGATCGTCCTCTTCGCTGATCCTCGCCCTGATCTGCTCTTCCATTTCAAGGTCCGCGAACAGCACGCGGAGATCATCCCCGTCATTCCAGACCGCCCAGGGCTGATACCGCGTGTCGGAACTCAGGACCTCGAGGCCTTCGAGCTTGTCCTCAAGATAGTACCTGAGCTTCGCCTCGCTTGGCTTTACAAGGTTGTGGATCGCGAACTGGTAACCAAGGAACCTTGCGTAGTTCGAATAGCCGAACAACCTCCGGCCTCCTTCCCGGCTGATTCGTACAAATTCCATCATCCCGCAGTTGTGGTGACAGTAGCCGAAAACGGGCGGCGAGTTTTCAAAATCGGCTTCGACAAGGAACCCCTTGAATTCCTTCAGTTCTTCCTTCGATACCACCCTCCGGTAGTAACGCGCTTCGTCTTCGTACCAGGTTACGGTCGCGCGGTCCTTGTATACGCGCACGACGTGGCTCGGGACGAACGAATAGATCTCGACCAGATCGTCGTTCCCCAGGATCTCCTTTCGAAGGTCTTCTTCGAACCTGTCCAATTCGCCGTATCTCGATGCCGACGGATGAAGCCTCGAAGAGTACCCGTCCGCGACGCTTGAGAACAGACGCGAAAGCGTCGAAGGGACATTTGTTATCTTTGCGGGATTGAACGAGTCGCGCGCTCCCAGGATGATCGCTTTGCCCTTGTGCTTCTCGTAGAGGATCTTTCGGGACTCGGGCGTGTCGACCGATTCCAGGTATCTTTCGGCCGCGAGAGCAAGGAGTTTGTTCTTGTGTTCGAGCAGCAGCTTGGCTTCCGCAATGGGCAGCTCAAGCCTTAAGAGTCGCGCGCAGGCGAGAACAGCCGCCTTTGTGTGTTCATTCTCA
The DNA here is from genome assembly GCA_024103495.1 of Aridibacter famidurans. GTDB lineage: Bacteria > Acidobacteriota > Blastocatellia > Pyrinomonadales > Pyrinomonadaceae > Aridibacter > Aridibacter famidurans. The sequence continues at coordinate 41,682 of JAGFIQ010000017.1, read as the reverse complement.
CTCGAAAGGGTGTTCGCCAGCAGGCCAATGTCTCCGGCGATACAAGGCGCCAGCCCCCTGCCGACCGCGCCGGTGTAGGTGACAAGCGCGTACACATCGTTCGGAACGGACTTCATAAGTTCCTTCCGCCTTGCGAGCGCCCCGACGATGGTTTCCAGATCCGCTTTGTCCTCCGCGATACTGTTCAGGGTTTCAAGATCCACAAGCCTGCCGGACCACCTCTGAAGAATGTCAGAAATGATCCCCGATATCGCGGGATTCAACCGTCGGATGGACTTTTGGCGATCGATCAAAAGACGAATCGTTTCCTCATCCGGTTCTCCCCTACGAGCAAGAAAGCTGCCGATGCTGACCGCGACGGGAAGCGGATCCTCTTCATCCCAGTAGCCCCGGCTCTCGACACCGTCACGTCCCTCAGGTGTGGAGATCGCCGTCGCGTATGCCTCGATCGCCGCGACCTGTTCAGAGGCTGACAACACATTGCACTTGATCAGCGCGTTAACGATATCCGCCCGGTCCGTCTCATTTCCGATCCTGCTCAAAGCATTACGGAGCGCAGGGCCGGCGGCCGGATCTCCGAACTCAGCAAGCGAACGCGCCGCCCAGCTCACATTGTCATCTTCGTTCTGGACGATCCAGATGAGACCCGGAATGCTCTCGCGGAGATCGAACTTCGAAACAGCCTGTATTAATGTAGTCCTTCCGCCGGGACTCCAGTCGATCTTTGCCCAGCCCGGATCGGACAGCCAGGGGATCAGAGGCTTGATTGATTCTGCGGTATCGATCTCTATCAGGATCTGAGCGGCGGCATTTGTAACCGGTCCTGCGCCGCGCGTAACGAGTTCCGCGAGTATGGGAGTCCATTTTTCGGGATCTTTAGTTGGGAGCGTGTCGAGAGGAGAGAAGCCGTAGATGCCGTCGCTTAAGTGCAAGAGCGTCTCATCCTCCAGGAGTGACAAGTACCAATCGTCCCGGCCGGACCAGGTCTCGCCGCCGAGCAGTGCGTCCAATGCCGAATCCCGGGCGTGGCCTGGCTGATCCTTGTCGAGGGCTATCTCTTTTAATTCTTCGCGAAGCCTTTCCGCCTCCGCTCCAGCACCGGAACGTACGGCATTCTCGTAAAGAAGCTTCACCGCCAGGGCCGACGTCCGTGGATTGCCCGTGTCGCTCTTCAGTCCTTTCAAAATTATCTCCGCAGCGGGCCAGTCGAACCTGGCCAGGGCCACAAGCGCCTCTTTGCCTTTTACACCCGTGAAGTCGGTATCGTCCCTTGCCTTTGTAGCTTCCTCGATCAGCTCTTCAAGATAGGCATCAGTCTTGAATTTCAGCCAATGCTTTACATCTTTCATCCAACCTTCGCTCGTATCCGCGGCGAGCCGTTCGGTCTCGTAAATTTCTTTGACCCGGCGGGTGGTCTCGGTTGTGACGGGAAGGGAGTTGAGCATCATTGAGAGGTCTTCGGGGTCCCGCTCGTACTCATCGAGGATCCTTGAGGCGGCCGCCTCGGACATCGAGATCTTCGCGCCGTCATCTCTCGAAAGGTTCGCGCGGCGTATCCAGAAGTCCAGCAGATCCCGTATCGGTGCATTATCGGCGGGTACGTTCTCAGGGCGGTAGAACTCCTCCGGCCGGGATACCCGGCCGTTTGAATCAGCTTCTTTGGGCATTTCCGGAGGCGGGGAAGGTAGATCGATCAGCTGCCGCAGGATGGACTGCTGTCCGAAGCAGCCGGCGGAAAGGAAAATGCCGAGAGCTATCGAAAGGGCAAGGCTTTTCACAAAAAATTCTCCGGTAAGCGGCAAATACGTCTCAGGAGGGTCCTGAAGAGCAATTCTATATATTCCAGTTCGATCCCGAAAGTACTTTCCGGTCCGCGTACCGTGAACGGAAGTGGGCGCTGACTGGACTGGACGCTCAATTACAACTGAGAAAAAGGGATCTGCAGTAGATCGATCGAAAAATTTCGAAACTGTTCCTCCGATGCACCAACTCCGCATTCGGAGGGTCGACCCAACCCTTTCCTCAGGCAAGGAACAGCTAAAAGGAGAATTGCAGCAAGAGGGCGCCTCCGACGCAGAACCGGAAAACGAATACCGACGCTGCTGCCGGCGAAACACGGCTCGGCGGCCTTAGGCGGGTTCTCCGGAAATGATCGCACTCATACGGATAGCGAAAACCAGCAGCGAGACAGCAGGATCACACTCGGCAGCAAAAGCAAAGACCATTGATCATTGGACGATGAACGATGGTCGTTGGTCTGGCGGCCAGAAAAGGAGTCGAACTGCGCGAACCAGGGACTTCAGTCTAGATCTACACCGTGAATCTTCAAGTATTTTGCGAAACCGTTCGGTTGCGCTTGCATTTGCAACCGAATGGTTGCATACTCTCATTCGAAGTTATGAAGCGAGACATCTTTCAGGCGATAGCCGACCCCACACGCCGAGCGATCATTGCGCTCATCGCAATACAGGCGATGACGCCGAATGCCATCGCCGAGAATTTCGACACGACCAGGCAGGCCGTATCCAAACACCTTCGCATTCTGACGGAGTGCGAGCTGGTATCGCAGGAACAAAAGGGCCGGGAGATCTACTACTCGCTCAAGATAGAAAAAATGAAAGAGATCGACGACTGGCTGGAGCAATACAGAAGGATATGGGAGTCCAGGTACGACCAGCTTGACGAGCTTTTGTCAGAGATCAAGAAAGAAAGAGAGGAAAAATGAAGTGAAGATGGATTTTATCGTAGACAAAGAAAAGAAGACGGTCTACATAAACTCGGAGTTTGCAGCGGAGAGGGAGCTTGTGTGGGACGCCTATACGAAGCCGGAGCTCCTGGACCGTTGGTGGGCCCCAAAACCGTGGCGTTCGCGCACAAAGCACATGAATTTTGAGGTCGGAGGCCGTCGGTTCTATGCGATGGTGAGTCCGGAGGGAGAAGAGCATTGGTCGATCCAGAAGTACACGTCCATTACTCCGGTATCAAATTTCAAGTTCCTGAACGCCTTTGCGGACAAAGACGAGAATCCCGACTTGCCGGGTTCGGATTGGGATCTGGATTTCATCGAGCAGGACGGCGGAACAAAGGTCAATATTTCGATCTACAACGATTCACTTGAACGCCTGGAGCGAATGATCGAGATGGGTTTCAAAGAAGGGATCACGATGACACTGAAAGAACTGGGTAATCTCCTGGAGACAATCAGGCAGGAAAAGGAGTCGGGCAAATGAGGAAACTGATCGCGTGTGAATTCATGACGCTCGACGGCGTAATTCAGAACGAGGAGAACGACGGCGACGGCTTCAACCACGGCGGGTGGTTCTTCGGCTACGCTGACGAGGAAACCGGAGCAGTCGTACAGGAGCGTCTGGCCAAGCCGGTGGATCTGCTGCTGGGGCGGAAGACGTTTGATCTCTGGGAACCTTATTGGCCGACGCACTCGGACTTCTGGCCCAACGTGATGACTGCGACCAAGTACGTAGCCTCCAATTCGCGTGATGCGAGCCAATGGCAGCCCACCGTGTTCTTGAGCGGCGACGTCGCGGAGAAAGTGAGGGAACTCAAAGCGCAGGACGGACCGGATCTCCACATTATGGGAAGCGCTGATCTGCTTCAGACGCTCTTCAAAGAAGATCTGGTCAATGAACTGCAGTTGATGATCTTCCCCGTCACTCTTGGCAAAGGGAAGCGCCTTTTCCAAAACGGCACTATACCGGCGTCCTTCAAGGTCACCGAAAGCCAGGTGACCCCGAACGGCGTCTTGATTGCAAACTACGCACGAGACGGCGAGGTAAAGACCGGTGCGCCTCAGATTGAGGAGAGCGTGTAATTACCTCACTCAAACGACTTCGCAAATCTCGAGAAACAAGAGAACACTAACCGCAAGAGGTAGTTTTTATGGCTGGATCGCTTGATTCAATCGTAGGGCATCGAATTTGGCTCGATTATTACGACCAAAACGATGGGTTCGACGAAGCATTCACCCCTCAGTCTTGCGAGGTTGTAAAGCGATTTCGAGGCGCCTTTGGTGAGTTCGATTGGTACTTGATCGAACTTGATACGCCCGTCGTTTATGAGGGTCGCAAATATGTGAATCTGATGATTCGCTCTCGCTGGATCGGGTACAGGATCGGTGACGAAGATCCAACGTCAGTTTTCATCGTCCTGGTGCCTGACGCTGGCAAATTAACAGATCCGTTCAGCCTGGATCAGGATCTTTTTGTTGCGTGGGGCATGGCCTTCAAGGATACCGTGGCAAGCAGGAACGAAACCCTAAAAAGGAAAAAAACGAAAGAGGTCATGCAATCGATCCGTACCATTCTTTTCGATGATTGGGATCCGTTTGGGGGTCAATGACATTGCTCCGAACGATGAGTATGACCTATATGTTGGCGGTGTATATAGGCTGTTGGTTTCTCATGCGGCGGATGAAGATATTTGCGAATATCTGCGTCAACAGGAGATCACTCGAATGGAGCTTGCGACGACCTCGGAACATAGAAAAATGGTTGCTGAGAAGTTAAAGAAGATCGATGTTTCACTTGCTGATTAGTTTCACGCTTCGTTAGATGGGCGGCCGGCCATGGCAAACGCAGGATTGAGAGTGACGAGGTTAGAGCCGCCGCGCCCAAGATTGACGAGAATCACCAAGCAAGAAAACTGAAGTGACTGCGCTATAAACTATGAAAGTAACCTGGGACAGCCTCTTAGAACGGATAAGGGAAGAGCCGCTTGAACATTTGGGTGGCTTTTCACCTAGTTTACTAATCGCATATTTCAATGGGTATGAGCACGCCTTGATTTTTCATCATGACGCTAACATTGCAGGCGACTTTGGTCTTTCGGACTTTAGAAAATGGTTTGCGACCACTGCATATTCCGGCCCGCAAGGTTGGGCTAGATATTGTTTGCTGATCACAAAATCCGAAGAACAAGCACTCGATCTATTTTTTGAGTTTTGGAAGATTGCCAAGAGCGGCGACTGGACAAATGATTCGCCAAAACAGCCAAGTCGTGATCAAAGGAGAAGATCAGTGCTCGAAACCGTCAATTCGGATGTGATGCGCGAGAAACCAGCGCTCTATTTTGGAAACGACGAATGGCTTCGCGGGATTTGGGCAATGTGGAATGGCTATATCAAGGCTGAACAAGACATTGGCATTGAAGGTTCGTTAGATCAAGAAGTGTTTGTCGGTTTTCAGAACTGGCTGCGACAACGATATGCGTTCGCTCAAGAGGCCAATTTCGGAAAACTGTTCGACTTTCTCGCTCTCGATGTGAGCAAGAAGGCGTTAGAGGCGTTCTATGACCATTTAGAACTATTTCTTGAGGGTGCCCCACATGATGCAAACACTAAAAGATTTCAGACATTTTTAGACGAAGCGCTTGCTTCTGCTTTAGAAAAGAAGCTAGAACGCGAGGGTGATTCTTGACTGAAACCAAAATCATCGATATCGCGGTGAGCTTTGCGAACGTCAATGGCATTTGTTTGCGACCTTGACCGGTTTTTCTCCGAATGAGACACGCAAGATAGATAGGGGTGACGCCGCAGACCGCATCACGGAAAGAAAACGAAGAACACAATTGGTCGCACGAGCGGTCGAACCACAACTTGCGCTGAAGCCCTTTTCGGAAGAGAAGGTAGGTGCTTCTCGGGACAGGAAGTATTAATTCACTAAATGTTCAATTAGTCTTCTCGTCGCGGCTCCGCTATTCGGGTCGCCAAACCTATTGTTCTAGTTCGAAATATGAATAACACAAGTTTCGTTTCGACAGTTCTCATAGTGATGCTATTGGCGGGTGTCGCCGCGGCTCAGCAGAAATCCGCCACCGGATACGCGCCCGTGAACGGGCTCAAGATGTATTACGAGGTCCAGGGTAATGGCGAGCCGGTTGTTCTGCTCCACGGGGCGTTTATGGCGATCTCGGGAGACTGGGAAGAATGGGTCCGCGAACTTGCCAAAACGCGGAAAGTGATCGCCGTCGAAATGCAGGGCCACGGGCGTACTGCCGACATCGACCGGGATATCACCTTTGAGAATCTTTCCGACGATGTGGCCGCGCTGCTCGATCACCTAAAGATCCCACGCGCGGATATCGTCGGTTACAGCCTGGGAGCCGGCACCGCGATGATGTGTGCGATCCGCCATCCCGAAAAAGTGCAAAGGGTTGTCAGCATCTCGGCCCCGATCCGCCGCGACGGCTGGGTCAAAGAAGCGGATGACGTGTGGCCGAAGTTCTCGTACGAAATGTTCAAGGGCTCACCAATGGAAGCCGAATACAAAAGGCTCAGCCCGACACCTGACAAGTTCCCGGATTTTATCGAGCACATCAAGGCGATGGTCTTGAAGCCCTATGACTTCGGCGCCGACGATCTAAAGGCCACGAAAGCTCCTATGTTCTTTATCTATGGCGACGCCGACGGAGTCCGGCTCGAACACATCGTGGAGATGTACCGTTTGAAGGGCGGCGGGGTGTACGGAGACCTGGCGCCGCGAGGGGAATCGAGACTTGCCATCGTGCCCGACACGACGCACGTCACGCTGATGAACCGCAAGGCGATCATCATCCCGATGGTGATCGACTTCCTGGATCCGAAGCCCCAAAAGAAGTAACGATTCGAACCTTTGGGTTGCCTGTCTCATCGCCGACGTCGACAAGATACGGACCGAGGTCACCAAAAAGGAAAAGACCATTGATCAGTGGACGATGATCGATGGTCATTGTTCTGGTGGCCAGGGACGGAGTCGAACCGCCGACACACTTTCAAAAACAGCGGCAACTGAAAGGGTGTAGAATATCTGAGTTCATTCTCAGATCGGAAAATAAAGAGTGCTCTCAAGATTAACAAGATTTCGAGTCGTGATATTTGTCGCCCTCCTTATCTTCGGCTTTGTAGAGGAGGCCGATGCCTGCACGTGCGCGTTCGAACCTACGTGCTCAAGGTACTCAAGAGCGAAAAAGGTCTTTGTTGGGCGGGTCATGGCGATTGAGATTGAGAAACAGGAATACGAGAGCAAGATGACCGTTTCGTTCCAAGTGATCGAACCGTTCAAAGGGGACTTGGAAGATACTGCGAAGGTAGAGTTCCCGGTTTCAGAGTGTGGGCCCGGATTCGAGATCAACGAGGAGTATCTTGTCTATGACAACTTCGTCCGAAGCATCAACGACAACATCTGCAATTGGTCGATGTCGATTGGGCAGTCATATCAGGGCCTTGCTTATGCGAGGCGAGCGCGATCCGGTCCGGCGCAGTACGGTCTGTATGTCACCGTGAACGGGCTTTCCAGCGATGACTTTTCGCAGGGCGTCGCATCGATCAAGACCGGAAATGTCACCCTTCCGCTCCCGTCCGACACATTCGGTGATTATTCGTACGTAACCTCAACAACTGGAAAGTTCGTGTTCTCGCTGACTTTTCCGTTCGACGTGAGCGGTGGAATGCAGATCTTCAACCCTCCGATGGAATATTTCAATGAAGGATGGGGCCTTCAGAAATTCGAGAAGGAATTCGAACTCAAGCCGAACGAGTGCAAGCTTCTTGCGATCGATGTTGAGCGGATGGACGGGGCCGATCCGGCCAGCGATTGAGTAGTAGTCGCGATGCCGGGACAGAAAGGAGGCCTACTGCCGGATCCCTTTCACCACCCTTCTCCCTGTTCCAACCTAATTCTCAAAACAAACAAGACCATTGATCATTGCGCGATGATCGATGGTCTTTGTACTGGTGGCCAGGGACGGAGTCGAACCGCCGACACGCGGATTTTCAGTCCGCTGCTCTACCAACTGAGCTACCTGGCCTCACAAAATTTCAGCCTCGAATTCCTCGAGGCAAGTCCGTAAGTGTACCCAAGCGAAAATCCGATGTCAAATCTTTGGGCCCCTTAAAGAAAAAGATTAAGAAAATCAGAAATAATCAGCAAAAATGGGCCGATTAGGTGTTGACAATATCCGTGAGAGGTCTATAATTCGCAAATAGTGACCGTTTGCCAATGTCGGTCACTAAACCTTCCGAAGCCCGTTTGATATAACCTGCCCGTGCCGGTTTGTTCACGGCCACTGTCCACCGGTGGTTCGTCGCTCAAGCCGGCACTGCTAATTTAAGGGCGGGAAATTCCGGAACCAAGTCTTATGAAGCAATCATTGAAGTACGCGGCGCTTGTATCCTTCATCGCACTCGTCTCGGCCTGCGGAGGGTCGGGCTCGTCCGGGAACGGAGAAATGCCCGAGGGCATAAACACCCAGCCGGTCGAGACCGGATCGAACAGCACTCCGGGAATTCCGCCCGACGCGAACGTGCCGCCGAAAGGTATCACGCCGACTCCCGGCATCCCTGCGAATGTCAACGACGCGACGAACATCCGGAAAGGCACCACGCCTACGCCGGGAATCCCGGACGAGGAGACCATACGAAAACAGCTTGAGCGTAGAGACGCAGACGTGAATTCTGTGAACCGGCCCTCGAGGGTCGTGCCGAACTCGAACTCGAACACGAGGCCCGCAGATCCGCTGGGAAGACCCCGCAAGACCAACTCGAATTGAGAGCAGGTCCTTCGGGGCCTCTTACCCCTATTTTCTTAGAGCCGTCGGCGTTCGTTATCCCGCAGCGCCCTCGGCTTTTTCTTCTTCTTCCGCTTCCGAAGTTTCCGGCTTGATGAAACCGAGCTTGACCCGGACGTCGTTCTCGATCCTCTCGAAGACCGCCTCGTCATCCTTCAGGAGCTGGCGCACCTTCTCGCGGCCCTGCCCGAGCCTCTCTTCGCCGTACGAGAACCAGGCGCCGCTCTTTTGCACTATGCCGTTGTCGACCGCGAGGTCGAGCAGGTCGCCCTCGCGCGAGATGCCCTCGCCGTACATGATGTCGAACTCGCATTCGTGGAACGGAGGAGCGACCTTGTTCTTCTTGACCTTCACGCGGGTGCGGTTGCCGACCATCTGGTCGCCTTCCTTGATCGAACCGATCCGGCGAATATCGAGCCTTACGCTTGCGTAGAACTTCAAGGCCTTTCCGCCTGTCGTCGTCTCCGGCGAGCCGAAGAAGACGCCGATCTTCTGGCGGAGCTGGTTGATGAATATGAAACAGGTCTTCGAGTTCGAGACGATCGCGGTCAGTTTTCTGAGCGCCTGCGACATTAATCGCGCCTGAAGGCCCATATGCGAATCGCCCATCTCGCCGTCGAGCTCGGCACGCGGCACCAGCGCCGCGACGGAGTCCACTACGATCACGTCGACGCTGTTCGAACGCGCCAGGGTCTCGGCGATCTCGAGCGCCTGCTCGCCCGAATCGGGCTGGGAGATGAGCATGTCGTCCACGTTCACGCCGAGTTTGCCGGCATAGACGGGATCGAGCGCGTGCTCGGCGTCGATGTACGCCGCGATACCGCCCTTCGCCTGCGCTTCCGCAACGACCTGAAGGGCGAGCGTGGTCTTTCCGGAGCTTTCGGGACCGAACACTTCTATTATTCGTCCGCGAGGGAAGCCTCCGACGCCGATCGCGGCGTCAAGGCTGAGGCACCTTGTCGAGATGGCGCCCACGTCTTCGGCCGGCCTTTCGCCGAGGCGCATTATCGCGCCCTTGCCGAACTTCTTTTCGATCTGAGACAAGGCCGCGTCGATGGCCTTTCCTTTATCAACACTCATTGTTACCGTCCCCGTTGTTGTCATTGGTCCTACGCTCCTCTCCTGAAGAAATTTGTGGCAATTTCGTGAGGTCGGAGGAAGTGTAGCAGATGTGTTTCACAGATGCAACAAGAAGTTGTTATGTGAAACGTGTGAGAATATCCCGGGAGCGGTTCCCGGGGTGGAAGTAAGTTACAACGGAAAGGGGAAGTCTGTCGAGTCTGATCGAGTTGGCCGGGTTATCCGAGTTCGGTGAGTTTGCCGAGTTAGGATGAGTCGGCCGAGTTTTTCGGGTTCATTGCCGCAGAGCGGCTACGGAAGTCAGCCCGGGCAAGCCGAAGGCGCAGCCCTGGGTAACGGGACGAAGAACGACCGCCAATCGAGGTTCCGCGCGTGCGCGCGGCGCAAACTGAAGTTCACGGTACCTCGCAAACTGAAGTTCACGGCACCTCCTGAGCCGCTATTGAGTTCCGCCTCCCAGCTCATTCAGCCTCGACGTCACGATCTGTCCGTCGGGCGACTGGGCCGGAACCACCTTCCCGATAGCCTTGTAGATCACGACCGCGTGCGGCTTTCCGTTCTCAAGCTTCTCGAACTCCGCCGCAAGCCCGAACGCATCCCTTATCAGCGCGTTCGTCCTGTCGAACCATTGTTTCTTGGCGGCCGGATCCTGCGTGGCGTAATACTGTGCGGCCATCGCCTCCACGAGCGACGCCGTGGCGCTTGCGGCTTCGCTGAACCGTTTCAACTGGTAGAAGGCGCGTATCGAATTCGTGCGGGCATCCACGTTCTGCGGGATCTTTCCGTAGTATTCCAGCGCCTTTGCATGATCACCTGATTTGAAGCTCATATTCCCCAAAGCAAGCGTAGACTTTTCTGATATATCCTTGGCCAATCCCGGCGAGGCCTGTAGCTTCAGAAGAACATCCTTCGCATGTCCGTATTGCTTTGCCTTTTCGAGAAGCAACGCGATCTCGAAGACCCGGGTCTGCCTCACCGAAGCTACTACCGACGAGTCTGCCAGTACTTCATCCACCAGCCCAACGGCTTCTGCGTGCCGGCCTTCACCGACTGCCTCTTTCGCCGATTCGAACGCGGAAAGCGTTGTTGCCGCGCAGGGCTTGTCCACAGGTGTGCCGAGTTCCGCCGCCTTCGCCTCATCGGCCTTCGCGAGATCGGGTTTCGCCAGGTAACAATACGAAATGGCGCGAAGCCTGTAAGCCATTCCGTAAGTTCCATTCGCGGCTATCGACTTGCCCGCCCAATCCGCCGCAGCCGAGTGGTCCTTCTTTTGATAGGCCTGGACTCCCTTGTTGAACAGCGCGTAGTGCTGTTTCGGATCGAGCTGGAGAGCCCTGTCGTACTCGGCTGCCGCTTTTTCAGTCTGGCCGAGCCTGTCAAACGCTGCGCCGCGGTCGACGTAGCGAGCCGCGTTCGCGGGCTCCAGCTTTACGAGGGTTTCAAAATCGGCAAGCGCTTCTTCGTACCTCTTTAGCTTTGTGTAAGCTTCTCCCCGCTCCTTGTAAGCATTTACATATCTTTCATTCACCGAAACGGCTTTCGTGAACTGTTCGATGGCCTTCTCAAGATCCTTCATATCCCTGTACACGATCCCGATGTTGTACATCACGGCCGTATATTTGGGATCGATCTCAAGCGCCCGGTCAAAGGTCTGCAGGGCTTCGGTATATTTCTTCTGTCTGTGGTAAGTAAGGCCTAGATTGTTGTGTGCCCAGGCGAAATCCGGATTGAGCTCGATCGCCTTCTTGAACGCAGCCTCGGCCTCAACGTACTTCTCCTGATCGTAATAAAGATCACCAAGATTGCGGCGGAACATGGGCACCGAAGGGTCGATCGCGATCGCTTTCAAGTAGTCGGGCTCCGCTTGCGCGTACTTTCTCTGCTGGTGATACGCGAACGCCCGGTTGTTGTGCGCCCACGCGAGCTTCGGATCCAGCTCTATGGCCTTTGTGTAATCATCGATCGCTTCCTTGTACTTCTTGAGCTTTTCATACGAAAGGCCGCGGGAAAGGTAATTCTGCGCATTACCGGGTTCGAGCCCGATCGCGTTTGAGAGATCCTCAACGGCTCCCTGGTGATTGCCCGCCGCGCTACGTATGTTGGCCCGTCTACGGAAGGCAGAAGAGTTCTGCGGTTCGAGGCCTATCGCTGCCGTCAGATCCGCCTCGGCCTCCTTGTATCTCTTCACCCCGAGGTAAGCCTCGCCGCGCGCGGTGTAGTAGACGGGCCGAGGTTCGATCGCAATGGCGGACGAATAGTCTGTAAGTGCCTGGTCCGTCTTTCCGAGCCTGAGATTGATTTCACCTCGCAGGGCGACCGAGAGGGAATCGCGCGGCGCAAGAGCGATTGCCTTGCCGACATCCGAGAAGGCCTCCTGAGTCTTGCCCAGAAGGAAATTGGCTCCGGCCCGTCCGCGCCAGCAAAGGTAGATCGATCCATCGAGGCGAATACACTCGGAAAACGATCTTTCCGCCGTTTCATATTTCTTTTCCGCCATCTGCTTGAAAGCAAGCGCACGCCAGTCCTCGGCTGTGGACGGAGTCTGAGCGAGAGCGAACGAAGCGAGGATGAAGATGAGAAGGAAAACGGTTCTGAAGTTGATCATAGGTCTTGGATTGAATTGTTAAGACGGGACAGCCGCTTTGCCGACGACACCCCACGCTGCGCCATCGGCTTACGTTGAGCTATTGATATGACGCCTGCTTCGCAGGCTGCCGAAACTATGTCGCGGCTGAAGCCGCTGGGAGTCGGTTTGTCGACGATACCCCACGCTGCGCCTTCGGCTTGCGTGGGGCTATTGATATGACGCCTGCTTCGCAGGCTGCAGAACCGACCAACTCAGCGAACTCGGAGAACTCAGCAAACTCGGAGAACTCACCAAACTCTACAGACCGAACAGATCTCAATCCACCGCCCATTCGGTTCCGGAGATCCGGCCAAGCAATTGAAGCGAGCGCCTGTCGCCTTCGTGAAACGAGCGGATCAGCCACGCAAGGCCGTCATCCGTTCGCTTCGTCCATTGGATATCGAAGAAATGATACTCGTCGTCCGGCTTCCGGACTTCGCCGTCGTCACCGTAAGTCTTGACCACCCACGATCTTAGATCGAACTCCGGCTTGAATCCGATGTAAAAGGCGTAAACGAAACCGTCACCTTCGATCTTCGACGGATCGATCCTCTCTTCCTTAACCGTGTAATTGCCGAGATCGTCCTTGACCGCAACCTCGACCTCCTTCGACATCGCTTTGATCTGTTCACGCGTAAACCCTCCGACGCGTACCGTAAGACCGTCGATCGCGCCCTTCTCGTAAGCAATGTTCAGGTGGATGTTTTCAAATCGCGTGTCGGCCTCGGCATCCGTGATGTCGATCTTCTTGACGAATTCCCGGAACGGCATTCCGATAAAGACCTCGCCGAGATCCGCCGGAATGAAGGCCTTTTGCGCCTTGTAATCATACCCGGCGGGTGCCTGAGAGAATGCGATTTGAGTTGCGCCGGCGACCAATACGACGGCGAAAAGAACTCTGTACAACTTCATAAGTCTTTCTTCTGGGTACTTCAGAAATCGGTGAGGCTGCGCCCCGTCCTTTGCTCGAACTGATCGGCCATCGAAGGAACCCCTGCGGATTCGGAATCGCGCGAGATCCGCTCGACCCGCCACATCGGGTAAAAGAGATCTTGCATCGGCAGGTACTGCTCATCGTTGCGGATCGCCTGCGCCCACTCTTCAAAATATGCGAGATCGATGCCCCGTATGTAAAGGCCCGCGTCGGATATCTTCTCCATCACCCCGAGGATCTTCTCCCTGGGGTTCTGGAGCACGACCGTGACGATATCTCCCTTCGAAAGCTTCATGACCTAGTTCGCCTCGACCTCCAGGATCGCATATTCGCCCCGCCGGGCGATCTCCCGCACCTTGAGATCCGGCAACTTTTTCAGTTCGCTTACAAGCCGATCCTGAGTGATGACAAGCAGCTTTTCTTCCGGCGCAGAGCGGACAAGCGAGACAAGTTCTTCGGGCTTCCTGAATTCCTTTTGCACACCCGTGTCATCCCGGTAAAGCCTTCCCGCCGCGTAGAATTCAAGGTTGTGGTTCCGCGCAAGGTATCCGGCTATCTTCTGGTCAGCAAATCCGGCCTCGTCCGCAGCTTTTACAAGGTTCTTTGTCGAATCGTCGTCCGCGTAGCGCGGAACGACAAAAAGCAGAAGCAGAAAACAAACGACGAACATCGCGATCGCGAGAGATTTACAGAGCATATCGCGCGCTTTCGAGACCGCCGCAAAGTTGTTGACGTAAAGCGCGGTGAGGATCGCTGCCGCGGGAACGGAGGGAAGCACGTAGCCCGGCAGTTTTGATCCGCTGAACGAAAAGAACACGAGCGGGACCAGCATCCACGCGAAAGCAAAGACCGCGAGAGAGTCCGGCTTTTCGGATGATGAAGGATCCTTTCGCGAGAAGATCGAGATGACCTCCGAAACAATCCTTCGTCCGTATTTCCATAAGCCCACAAGAAAGAATGGCACCCACGGGATAGTCATCAGGGGGAAGATCGCCCAGAAGAACCAGAATGGCTGAGGATGCTTGTATTTGTTCGAGGTAAACCGCTGAAAGTGATGCTGGACAAAGAACTCGTCGATGAACTCCCAGCCGTGGCGGAGGTACGCCGGGAGATACCACGCGGATGCGGTCAGAATCGTGACAACGGGACCCCAAAGCAGGCTGACGAAAAGGTCCTTCTTCGGAAACTCTCGGCGGAGCAGAAAGAAAAAACCGACCGTAGCCGCGGGGAACACGAGGCCGATCAGCCCTTTGGCCAGGACCGCGACGCCTGCGAAGAAGTAAAAGGCAAAAAGGAAAAAAGTGCGCTTTTGCGTCGATTCGTTTCGGTTCGAGGAGAGGTACCAAAGATAGAATGCGGCAAGCGAAGCGGTCAGAGGGAAAGTGACGATGATGTCGAAACTGGCGCCGCGTGAAAAGACGACGAGTCCGAGCGACGTCGCCGGAACGGCAAGCAGCCAGTAAGGGAGGGGCGTGCGCCCGCTTTGGACCTCGTATCCTCCCTCACGCTTGAGCCCGACCAGAAACAGCGCGAACACCGTCCCGAGTCCAAAAAGCGCCGAACCTAATCTCGCTGCGAATTCGGAAACGCCGAAAATGCCGTACGAGACGATCTGCATCCAGTACAGCAGCGCCGGTTTTTCGAACCAGTTATAGCCCCCCAACGTGGTCGTAACCCAGTCGCCGCGTTCGAACATCTCTTTCGCGACCTGCGAGTAACGCGGCTCGTCCGGCCCGATGAGCGGCATTCCGAGGCCGAACATATACACGTATCCCATCAGGATCGCGGTTACGAAAAGCCATATGAGAGGGCCCGGAAAGCTAAGCTGTGATGACTTGGAAATTTCTGCCATACTAGCGGAAAATGCAAGTATTGCTTAATTTCGCCTACCTTTCAATCTATGGAACGGAACGGAAATGACAGCGTCGGGGCGCCGATCAGGACCGCCGTCGTCGGAGTCGGATCGCTTGGCCGGCATCATGCCAGAAATTACTCGGAACTCGCCGAAGAAGGCGCGTGCGAATTGATCGCCGTGTGCGACGTTGACGAGGAGACCGGACGCTCGATAGCAACGTCGCACTCGACCGGCTACGTAAGAGACTGGAAAGAGCTTACCGGGCAGGTGGACGCCGTCTCGATCGTCGCTCCGACGGAGCTCCATTGCGAAATGGCCTGCGGATTCCTCGAGAACGGTGTTCACTGTCTTGTCGAGAAACCGATCGCAAGAACGATCGAAGAAGCGGACCGGATCATCGCCGCGGCCGACGCCTCAGGCGCGAAGCTGATGGTGGGCCATCTGGAGCGCTTTAATCCCGCGATGGCGGCGCTCAGGCCGCACGTCACGAAGCCTCTGTATTTCGAGATCCACCGCGTGTCGCCGTTCCCGAACCGCAGCCTGGATGTGGATGTGGTTCTGGACGTGATGATCCACGACCTGGACGCGGTCCAGTGGCTTGTGGGAGAGGAAGCGGCCCTCGATTCCGTGGCCGCCGTCGGTATTCCCATTATCTCGGACAAGGTCGATGCCGCGAACGCGCGCCTGGAGTTCAGCAACGGCGCCGTCGCGAACATAACAGCGTCGAGGGTCGGGACGGAAAAGATCCGAAAGACGCGGTTCTACCAGACCAGCTCATACGTTGTGCTCGACTACGCTACGAGATTCGCCTCGATCACGTCGCTCGACCCCGGTGCGTCGCACCCTTTGCTGGGCATCAGCGTGAACAGGCTCGAGGTCGAAGATGTCGAGCCGCTCAGGGCCGAGCTTTCCTCGTTCCTGAAGTGCATTGTCGACGACAGTGCTCCTCCCGTCACTGCCGATGACGGCCGCCGTGCGCTTGTATTGGCGCTTAAGGTGCTAGAGAAGATCGACTCTCACAGGGCTAAGTTGAGTATCTGAGATCCTGCCGATCAAATGTCTTCTGATCCGATAAAAGAGTTCGCCGAAAGCCGGATAGTCGCCGGCGACTTTCCTTCCGCTTCGTGGGTCGTTTCCGATGAAAAGGGAATTCTTTCCGAAGGCGCGGCGGGTCTTGCGGTAACGGGCGACGTACGGGTGGAGGCTTCGGTCGATACGATCTACGATCTGGCGAGCCTTACGAAACCGCTTGTGACAGGGTTGTTGTTTGCGATCCTCCTGGAATCGGGAGAACTTGCTCTAGATGAACCGCTCTCGGTTCATTTTGAAGAGTTCGCGTCGGAGGGCAAGAGGGAGATCACTTTTGAGGATCTTCTTGCCCACCGGACCGGATTCGAGGCCTGGCGGCCTTTCTATCTTGAAGTAGAGGGTGACGGACGGGACGAAAGACTCGCCGGCATTGTCCGGAAGATCGCGGAACTTCCGCTTTCCGGCGCGGTCGGTGACCGCGTCGTCTACAGCGATCTGAATTTCCTCTTGCTTGGCGCATTGATCGAAAAGATCTCCGGGCGACGCCTGGACGAACTCGCCCTGGAGCACATCATCCGGCCGCTGGGCCTCGAGAGCACTTCCTTTCTGCCTTCGCAGATCCTGTATGGCCGAATCGCTGCCAGTGAGAAGGGAAACGCTTACGAGAAAGAGATTTCCGTTGAAATGGGATTCGAGACTTCCGAATACGACTGGCGGACCGAGGTGATCCGCGGCGAAGTGCACGACGAAAACTGCCGGTTCGTGAGCGGTGTCTCCGGCCACGCGGGCCTTTTCGCGACTGCCGCCGAGACCGCACGGATCGCGTCGCTGTTCCTTCCCGGATCGGAACTTCTGAGGCCCGGAACGCTCGAGTTGTTTCGCAAGAATCTGACTCCGGGGCTCGATCAGGCGCGTTCCTGCGCTTTTCAACTCGCCGCGACAGAAGATTCGTCGGCTCACGGGACGATTCCGGACGCTTCGTTCGGACACCTTGGGTTTACGGGCACAATGATCTGGATCGACCCGGAACACCGGCGCACTTACGTTTTGCTCACGAACCGGACCCACGGCAGGAGGCCGCCGTTCGCGGACCTATTTGACGCGAGAAACGGGTTTCTTCGCGCCGCGGCCCGGATCGTCCGAGAAGGGAGATAATCTGACGCGGCGCGGGCCGATATGTTATGATTTTTGTTGGCGCTTTCTCCCTCGGGCTTCACTTCCCCGAAGCCGCTCGACCTTGAAGGTCATTCAAGTTAACCTTAAATACAAGGGCACTCCAGTCACTCCCGACTCGACGCAGCCGGAGCAATCGAAATGAAGAGGATAATTATCGCCGTCGCCGTTTCAGCAGTTTTTCTGACAGGCGTAGTGGCCATCGCCCAGGACATTGGCCGGCC
Organism: Aridibacter famidurans; assembly: GCA_024103495.1. Classification (GTDB taxonomy): domain Bacteria; phylum Acidobacteriota; class Blastocatellia; order Pyrinomonadales; family Pyrinomonadaceae; genus Aridibacter; species Aridibacter famidurans. The sequence goes on along the minus strand of JAGFIQ010000017.1, from coordinate 24,202 downwards.
GAGGGTCGTCAAGAAGGACGCCGAGCCTTCGAAACCGATCGAACCGCCGCCGCCGCTGGTTGTCGATGATGATGAGGTCCTGAAGATCGAGACAAATCTGGTCACGCTGCCGGTGTCGGTGCTCGACGAGCGCGGCCGCTTCATTTCCGATCTTGAGCCGGAGGATTTCCAGGTCTACGAAGACGGAGTTATGCAGGACATAGAGTTCTTCAGGTCCGTCGAACAGCCGTTCACGGTCGTGCTGCTCCTCGATCTCAGCCCTTCGACCAAGTACAAGATCAACGAGATCCAGGACGCGGCGATCGCGTTCATCGACCAGCTAAGGCGCGATGACGAGATCATAGTCGTCACATTCAGCCGCGATGTTCAGGTCGTCAGCCGGCAGAAGAGCAATTACCACAGGTTCCGGAGGGCGATCCGCGATGCGAAGTTCGGCGACGGGACGAGCATTTACCAGGCGGTCGCATACGCGATGAGCAACGAGCTGAAGAACATCGAGGGACGAAAGGCGCTCGTCATCTTCAGCGACGGGGTCGACACGTCTTCACGCGGCGCGAACTACAACGGCACGATCCGGGATGCCGAAGCGCTGGATTCTCTCGTTTATCCGATCTGGTACAACACCTTTCAGGAAGGCAAGGCGACAAAAGACGCCAACGGCGCGACGATCTATCCCGTAGGCGCCAGCCCTGAAGAGAACAAACGAGGGCGGGAGTACCTGAGCGATCTGACGGAGTTTGCCGGCGGAAAGCTCTACGAAGCGAACAACATCGAGAACCTCAACCAGGCGTTCAGGAGCATCGCCGAAGAACTCCGCAAGCAGTACTACATCGGCTACTACCCGCAGATCGAGGGTAAGCTCGGCCAGCGCAAACAGATCAACATCCGCGTCAGGCGCCCAAGGCTCACCATAAGGTCCAAAAGCAGCTACCGCGTCAATTTCTGATCAGGTACCAACCGCTTCGATCGAATTCATCTCCGGAAAATAAATATGTCCGGCTCAATGGGAGTGTGCTACAATAAGCCCATTCTTATTGGGTTAAATGACTTTTCGGATAAGGTCCGAACTCTCGGATAAGGCCAGAATTGTCAGGCATCTATCTCTCCCGGATGCTAATCCTAGGCGAGAATCACGCAACTTTCCCCGTTGTACGAACTCTCTACTAGCCGGAAGGCTGTCAGGACATTTTGGAGAAGCTGGACATGAGAAAGATCTTGGCCGCAACAGTCCTCTTGGGATTGTCGGGAATGTACGCGTTTGCCCAGACCACGAACACGACCCGGCCCCGAGTAGTTAACGACACAGATCAGAAAACGGAATCCGCTTCCTCACCGCCGGAACTAAAGAATGACACGCCATATCCTGAGAACCGAAAGCCGGCTCCCGTGCTTCAGGACAACAGCCCGAACAAATCGCCCACTGACCTCGCGCCTCCTCCGCCTCTTGTTCTAGAGGATGACGAGGTGATCAAGATCGACACCAACTTTGTGACGCTTCCGGTCTCCGTGCTTGACCGCGACGGCAGGTTCATACCGGGCCTGACGCAGAGGGATTTCAAGATCTACGAGAACGGAGCCGAACAGAGAGTTGAATACTTTGCATCGGTCGAGACGCCCTTCACTGTCGTCCTGCTCCTGGACGTGAGTCCCTCGACGCAGTACAAGATCGACGAGATAAGAATGGCGGCGATCTCGTTCGTCGATCAGCTTCGGCCGAACGACACCGTGATGGTCGTCGCTTTCGATGACGATTACCAGATCCTCACCAGACCTACGAACGACCGATTCCGCCTCCGAAGCGCCATCGAGCGCGCCAACTTTGGAAGCGGGACCAGCCTTTACGACGCTGTCGGGAAAACGATCGAGCGCGAGCTCAGAGACATTCCCGGAAGGAAAGCGATCGTGCTGTTCACCGACGGCGTCGATACGACATCGAGGCTTGCGGACTACGAAACGACGATCCGCCTGGTCGAAGAGGTCGACGCGCTTATCTATCCGATCAGATACGATACCTACCGACAGTACGCGGGATCGACTACGACCCGCAGGCCGATCCGGACGGGCAACGTCTGGGCGGACATCCTCGGAAGCATCATCGCCAGCCAGGGCGGAGGTTTTCCGGGAGTTCCGAGCGGAGCCAAGGGAACAAGCCCTGAAGAATACAGGGTCGGACGCGTGTATCTGGAAGAGCTCGCTCGCTACAGCGGCGGAAGGATGTTCGAGGCGGACACCGTGGCGAATCTGGACATGTCGTTCAGGAGCATCGCTGAAGAACTGCGGAGGCAGTATTCGCTCGGCTATTATCCCGAAACTGCGGGCGAAAGAGGCGAGAGAAAGCGAATTCGCGTTCGGGTAAGGGCGCCTGATGTGGTCGTCAGAACGAAGAGCAGCTACATCGTAGGCGATTACAACAGCTCGATGGGCTCGAATCGCTGATCAGCAGATCAATATGGACCGCAGGGCCGCTCCGAAATGGGCGGCCCTGAAGTTTATTTGGCCCCAGACCATCTTCCTTTCCGAAACGAGGCATCGTATGATCGTTTCCTGTACAATTCCCTGTAGAAAGTCCGAATGAACAGACTCCACTTCATCCTGGTTCCGGCTCTTCTGCTGTTTCTTGCGGCGGCGGCTGTTGCGCAGTCCGGCAATAACGCCTCCTCAGGAGCGAAAAAGGCGAACAAACGCCCCGCGGCCGAACAGCCCGAACCGACGCCGCCTCCGCTTCCGGGAGACGAGATCAGCGCGGACGACATAATCACTGTCGATACGAATCTGGTGACGATCCCGGTCCGGGTTCTGGACAAACAGGGAAGGTTCGTAGGGGGCCTCACGGAAATGGATTTCAAGGTTTTTGAGGACAATGTCGAACAGGAGGTCGCGTACTTCTCGAACGAGCAGAACCCGTTCACGGTCGCGCTTGTGCTCGATATGAGCTATTCGAGCACGTTCAAGATCGACGAGATCCAGCAGGCGGCGCTGGCGTTCGTGACCGAGCTCAGGCCGAACGACAAGGTGATGGTCCTGTCATTCGATGAAGAGCTTCACATTCTGTGCGAGCCGACCAGCGACCGCAAAACGATCAATAATGCCATCATCCGTACGAGGGTCTCTTCGGGGACAAGCCTTTATGACGCCGTGAGCTTCGTGATCAATCAAAGGTTCAACAAGATCGAGGGAAGGAAGGCCATCGTGCTTTTTACCGATGGAGTAGATACGACATCGCAGACCGCGCTCGACCGCGACAACCTCCGCGAGGCTTCAGAGCTAGACGCGCTGATCTATCCCATCAGGTACGACACGTTTGCCGATGTCCAGGCGATCGAGAGCGGCAATGTGATGCTGCCCGACGAACAGAACAAGACCATCATCACCCCGCCGATCAACGGCGGAAACATACCTACGACCGGCACGAAGAATCCGCTTCCGTTCCCGCTTCCGACAGGCACGATAGGCGGCTCCGGCCGGCCTTCCAGGATACCCAGCGGGCAAGGCACGACTAAGGAAGAGTACGAACGCGCCGCCGCTTATCTCGACCGAATGGCGCTGCTTACCGGAGGGCGTGTCTACGAGGCGAACAGCCCTGAGAACCTTTCGAGGGCATTCTCAAAGATCGCCAGCGAATTGCGTGAGTTTTACAGCCTCGGGTTTTATCCGACGGATTCAGAGCCGGGCAGGATCCGCAGGCTGAAAGTGAAGGTATCGAAGCCGAACGTCGCGGTCCGCTCCCGAGACAGCTACGTCGTTCGCGCGCCTGAAGACCGTCCGAGGATGGCCCCGGACACGAACTAGATCACGGTCCCGTCCTTTATAACGGAGTTTTTCGGTATCAGGATTATGCCGTCCCGTATGTAGTAGTTCTCGCCTTCGTCTTCCTCGATCCCGCGCTCGTTGACCAGCTTCACGTTCTGCCCGATCCGGACATTCTTGTCGATTATCGCCTTTTTGATCTCGGTGTTCGCGCCGATCCCCATATGCGGCCTGCCGATCGAGAGGTTCTTCTGCATTTCCTCTACCGATTCGTAATAGTCCGCACCCATCACGATCGAGTCTTCCACGCGAACCCCGTTGTCGATCCTCGACCTGAGCCCGAAGATCGAATTCCTCGCGTACACGCCGTTCAGGATGCAGCCCTCGCTGATCATCGAGAAGCCTATGTCGCTGTCCTGTATCTTCGAAGGCGGCAGGTATCGGCTGCGGGTGTAGATCGGCGCCTCCGCGTTGAAGAAATTGAATTTTGGAAGCGGCCGCACGAGGTCGAGATTCGCGTCGTAAAATGCCTTGATCGTCCCTATGTCCTCCCAGTAGTCGGAGAAAAGGAATGCCTGGACGTTGAGGCTCTCGATCGATGCCGGGATCACCTCGCGGCCGAAATCGACCCACTCGTCGTCGCGGTTGAGAAGTTCGACGAGCCTTTCGTAGCTGAAAACGTAGATCCCCATCGAGGCGAGAAAGGGCCGTTTCGAGGCCTCGTTCTCAGTCAGGCCGAAGCGCGTCGTGTCGACCCGCATCGCCTCCAGTTCCTCGCCGGACGGCTTTTCTTTGAACTCTTCGATCCTGCCTTCGCCGTCGGTCTTCAGAAGCCCGAAGCCTTCCGCCTCCGAAGGCGTGCACGGGATCACGGAGATCGTAACATCTGCATTCGTTTCGAAGTGCCGTTTGATGAACGGCCTGTAGTCCATCCGGTAGAGGTGGTCGCCGGAAAGGATAAGGATCGTGTCGACGCCCCAGTCCCGGATATGCGGAATGACCTGGCGGACGGCGTCCGCCGTGCCCTGGAACCACTGCGGGCTGTCGCGCCTCTGCTCGGCGGCAATGATCTCGACGAAGCCTGATGAGAACGAAGAGAAGCGGTAGGTCCTCGAGATGTGGCGATTCAGGGAAGCCGAATTGAACTGCGTGAGCACGAAGATCTGCATCACGTCCGAGTTTATACAGTTCGAGATCGGGACATCGACCAGCCTGTATTTCCCACCGAGCGGGACCGCCGGTTTCGCCCGCTCCATCGTCAGCGGAAACAGCCTGGTTCCGGCGCCGCCGCCGAGGATGATCGCCATTACCTTTGCGTTCTGTTCCATAAACTGTATTGGTTCCAGCAGTTCCGGGTTCGAAAGAAGTAGATAGAGAATAGCGTTGTTGAGATTCAGATATCAAGGCGCTTTCGATTTGAAGTCTTAGCGTAATCGCAGGGAAGTTCTAACCGCAGAGCACGCAGAGACCGCGGAGATGAACCATGCACGCTTCTTATCAATCATCATTGCCCAATGAATGGCGCCTTAGGCGCGCTTCGCCTGTCCGAAAAGCTTCAGCTTGTCGGCTGTCAACCGCAGAGCACGCAGAGACCGCGGAGATGAACCATGCACGCTTCTTCTCAATGATCATTGCCCACTGAGCATTGACCAATGAAACGCGCCTTAGGCGCGACATGTTAATAGCAACGCGGCACCCCAACGATCTCCGGCTCCGTAGGAGCCAAATGTCTTTAGTCGCGAAGCGACGACCTACCTTTAGCCGTGGGCAGGCCCGAAGGGCGCAGCCCACGGTATTCGTCACATCATTCGCGCATCGCGAAGCGATTGCGTGATCCGAATCGGTACCATGCTCCGCCCATGGTACCTTGAACTATGCAGAGGTAGCCCTTGCTCACACTCGGGCTTCGGACACGGCCCGGGAACCTTGAACATTGAACCTTGAACTCAGCCTCGCCCCCTCGCTCACGCTCGGGGTTCCGCATGGTTGATCGGCACGCTCCCTGACGGTCGGGCTTCGGACACGTTCACGCTCGGGCGGCTTCCGCGGACAACACAGATCGGCCAAATCCTTTGACACATCCTCCGGCGCGTGGTACCGTCCTTCCACCGTTAGCGGAAACGGTCCCGATCTTTTCAGAATTGAACACCTCAGTGCAGGGGAAGCCGAGTGAAAATCTCGCACGATCGCGTCACAGTGAACGCCGCAAGGCGAAAGTCTGATGACCTGCCTTTGGTTTCATAACCCGTAAATGCTTCGCGTCAAGGCATTGGGAGACGGCAGCCGGCAACAGACCGCAGGGCCCCGACCTTTTTCCTTCGACGGAAGGAAGAAAGTCGGGGCCTTTTTGTTTTCCGCGAGGTCGTCCATGGCTCGAATCACCCAAATCGTCATCCTTCTGATCTGCGCCGCGATACTTTCGGCTTGCGGAGCGGGCGCGCCTTCGGGGCCCGTAGCCGAAACGCGCGTCGTCTCGGACGGGATCGGCCGAAGGGTGCAACTGCCGGCGGAGGTCACGCGCGCGGTTTCCCTGGCTCCGAACCTGACCGAGATCGCGTTCGCGGTCGGAGCGGGCGAAAAGCTTGTCGGAGTGACGACCTTCTGCAACTACCCGGAAGACGCGAAACAGATCCCGAAGGTCGGGGACACTCTGAAGCCGAACGTGGAGGCGATCGTCGCGCTCCGGCCGCAGGTCGTTCTCGTATCGACCGCTTCGCAGCTTGAAGCATTCACGGGACTGCTGGAACGGCAGGGGATTGCCGTTTACGTTACCAATCCGGACTCCCTCGAAAGCGTGTTCCGATCGATGCTCGCCATCGGCGACGTGCTCGGAAAGAAACAGGAGGCCGAAGAGGTCGTCGGCCGGCTTCGGGGGCGGGTCGAAAAGGTGCAGGAAGAGGCTGCCAATATCGTGTATGAGGTTCCGCAGACCGTGTTCGTGCAGATCGATCCCAATCTTTACACGGTCGGCAGAGGATCCTTCATCACCGATCTGATCCTGACCGCCGGAGGCCGGTCCGTCACGGCGGAAATCGAAACCGCCTATCCGAAAGTGAGCAAGGAAGCCGCGAGGGCTTACAACCCGCGGATCATCATCCTGTCCGACAGCCCCGACAACCGAGAGCCGAACGAGGTGCTCGCCGATTCTGAAGCGGTCCGGAACGGCCGCGTCTTCCGGATCGATGCAGATGTCCTTTCGCGACCGGGCCCGAGGATCGTCGACGCGCTGGAGTTGAGCTTCGAGGCCGTGCACGGCCGCAAGGTGGGAGAATGACGAAACCGGGATCATCGGCGGGGAAGAGAAAAGCGCTCAGGTACGGCGCGGGTTTTGCGGTCCTTCTCGCGGCGTCAATTCTCGTCGGGGCCTCGCTGGGCGCCGAGCGGCTTTCGATCTTCAGCCTTTCCGAAACTGAATCCGCGATCCTTTTCGACATACGACTTCCGAGGGTGCTTCTGGGCGCCTGCGTCGGTGCGAGCCTCGCTGTGGCGGGAGCAGGATTGCAGGCGCTTCTCAGGAATCCGCTCGCCGAGCCCTACCTGCTGGGAGTTTCGAACGGGGCCGCTCTCGGGACGATGGTCGCGATCATTCTCTTCGGGTCGTTCGAGTTCGCAAGGCCCGCTCTCGCATTCGGAGGCGCCGCGCTGGCAACGTTCGCTGTTTACCAGATCGCACGCTCGAAAGCGGGAATGAACGCTGAAAGGCTGATCCTCTCGGGCGTGATCATAACGACACTGCTTTCTTCCGTGATCATCTTGCTGACCAGCCTTCTCGACGCCACAAGGCTGCGCAGTTTCACATTCTGGCTGCTCGGCGACCTTTCGCAGGCGACGATGACAGGCTTCTGGATATGTTTCGCCGCAGCTATCGCCGGGACGTTGATCCTTTCGACACAGTCGCGGGCGCTGAACCTGATGATGGTCGGCGAAAGGGACGCGCTCGATTTCGGGGTGGAGGTCGGGCGGACGAGGCTCGCGGTCTTCGCGGCATCGGCGGGCCTTGTGGGAGTCGCGGTTTCCGCTAGCGGATCCGTCGGTTTCGTCGGCCTGATCGTCCCGCACCTGATCCGGCTTTTCGCTGGGAGCGACAACCGGTTCGTGATCCCCTTTTCGGCGTTGTTCGGTGCCAGCTTTGTCGTCCTGGCGGACACGTTCGCGAGGACACTGATCGCGCCAAGAGAGTTGCCTGTCGGAGCTATTACAGCGCTGATCGGATGCCCTCTGTTCATATGGCTCCTGAGGAAGAACTGAACGATGCTCGAGGTTAGAGGCATAAAGGCAGGGTACGGCGGAAGGATGGTGCTTGACGGCATTTCGTTCGAGGTCGCGGACGGTTCGATCACAGCGGTGCTCGGAGCCAACGGAGCGGGCAAGACCACGCTGGTCCGTTTGCTCAACCGTTCGCTCGATCCCTTCGCCGGAAGCGTGGTGATCGACGGAAGGCAGCTCGCGGATCTCTCGAGGCGCCAGATCGCGAGATCGGTGGCGGTCGTCGCTCAGGAGAACGAAACGAGCTTCCCGGTCTCTGTTCTCGAATTCGTGCTCGCGGGAAGATTTGCGCACGGAAGCGCATTTGGGTGGGAATCGGAAAGGGACATCGCGGCGGCGGAGACGGCGATGAACCTTTGCGAGCTGGAAGGTATGGGACACCGGCTGATGAACGAGCTGTCAGGAGGCGAACGTCAGAGGGTGCTGCTTGCGAGGGCTCTCGCAACTGAGGCCGGGACGCTTCTGCTCGACGAGCCCACCGCGAACCTGGACCTTTCACATCAGGCAATGATGTTCCGTCTTGTTCGCGAGCGCACGAAGGGCTGCGGCGGTTCGGCGGTGGTGATCACGCACGATCTGAACCTGGCTTCGGAATTCGCCGACCAGATCCTGCTCTTGAAAAAAGGGAAGATCGCAGCCTGCGGGCCTCCGGAAGAGGTTCTTACTGAAGATCTGATCGCGGACCTGTTCGAGGTCGATGTTCTTCTGGACAGAAACCCCCGGACGGGAAATGTGCGGATCACGACTCTCTTCTAGGAGAGTAATGAGTAATGAGTAATGAGGACTGAGGACTGAGGACTGCGAGGCGGAACCCCGAGCTTCAGCGAGGGGGCATCGCGAACGATCAGTTTCCGAAGCGCGAGGTAGCCGGCGATGCGAGGCGGAAGGGACTTGCCCCGAAGGGGCAACGGAGGTTAGCCCCGGGCAAGCCGAAGGCGCAGCCCGGGGTAACAAGGACACCTGTTCCAGAGCCGCGTTAGCGGCGGCACATCAGAGAACGGCGAGCGGCCGCAGCGCGATGCGCAAACTGGATCTTACGCAACATTACACAGTTTATTGAGGAGCAATAATTCAATGAGACAGATTTTGATCGCGTTCGCGATCTTTGCATTCGCAGCGGTTTGCGCCGCTCAGTCGCAGTCCGAGATCTCCGGATCCGTGACCTATGAGGGCTCGGCCGTGGAGGATGCGTCCGTCAGACTGTCCGGCGTCGGCACTCCCAGATCGTTCGCCACGGTAACCGACGGATCCGGCCGTTTTCGTTTTGGGAACGTCCCAGCCGGACGCTACGTGCTTGCCGCAATATCCCGAGACGGCTCGGCTTCTGAAACAAGGGTAGTGGAGCTGGAACCCGGTTCGTCCGTCGTCGAGGAACTGGGGCTGAAGAAGATCCCCTCCGTACGCGAGGTTGTCGACGTATCGGTTGCCGCGGACACGATCCAGCCGATATCCGAGGTCTCGAAGACCATCGACGTCATAGGAAAAAAGGAGCTTGAGGCCCGAAACGATGTTTCCATCGTGGATGCTCTCAAGACCGTCCCCGGATTCCGTGTCCAGCAGTTCGGGGGTTTCGGTTCCACCGCGAACATCAAGGCCCGGGGCCTTCAGGAACAGGGGACATCAGTTCTTATCGACGGGCTTCGGTTCCGCGATCCGGCCGCGATAACCGGGGACGCATCGCCTTACCTCGCTGATCTCACGGCAGTCGGGATCGACCGCATCGAGGTTCTGAGGGGATCCGGGAGTTCTGTTTACGGAACGAACGCGATCGGGGGCGTGGTCGATCTTCGGACCGCCGAACCCAGGCGGGGTTTTCACGGCGACTTCGCGACGGAGGTCGGCGGCCTTGGTTTCAAGAGGCTCATCGCGGGCCTGAATGGCGGCACCGACGCATTCGCGGTTGGCGGCACATTCGGCCGGACGATCGTATCCGACGGAATCGACGGGGACGACGACCTGAACAGCAACAGCGTCATGGCGAGGGTGGACGCGAGGCCCGGCCAGGGGACCTACCTCGGCGGCCGCATCTTCGCAAGCAAGGTGAATTTCGACCTGAATTCGAATCCGGAGGCTCTCGGGGATGTCACGGGAATGGGGATCATCGATGCCGGCGAGGGAGTGAACTTCATCGCGGACGCGAACGACCCCGACAACGTGCAGGAAAGCGACCTTCTCGGCTACCAGCTCAGGCTCGAACAGGTGCTCGCGCCTTCGCTCCTGTTTCGCGCTTCCTATCAGGGGCTCGATACCGGGAGAAAGACCGTGAACGGGCCGCTGGGTCCGGGGTTCCAGCCGTTCGGCGGGGATGAGTCGAGCACGTTCGAAGGCAGGATCGATACCCTCGCCGCCCGGATCGACTGGAGCGCGGCGCCGGCGCAGACCTTTACTGTCGGATATGAGTCCGAGTCCGAAGAATACGGCAACACCGGCTTCGGCCCCGATGCCGGAAGCGACTTCTCGGCGACGTCAGGTCAAAGAAGCAATACCTTGTTCGTGCAGCATCTGGCGGGATTCTTTGAGTCGAGGCTCCAAATTGCCGGCGGATTCAGGACGCAGATGTTCTCGTTGGGCGCCGCGGAATTCAGCGCGCAGAATCCGCCGTACGAAAACCTGAGCGTCGACGACCCACCTGTCTCATATACTTTTGACGGCGCCGCTTCATGGTTCTTCAGATCGACCGGGACAAAGATCCGCGCCCACGTCGGTAACGGCTACAGGGTGCCCTCGCTCTACGAACGGCTCGGCACATTTTACAGCGCGTTCTCACAGGCCTTCTTCGCGCTTGGGGATCCCGGGCTGAAACCGGAGCGATCGATCTCTTTTGACGCAGGTGTCGAACAGGATCTCGCGGACGACAGGCTCCGGCTGACCGCCGCCTATTTCTACACGAAGATGACCGACGTCATCGGTTTCGGCAGCCCGGTCCCGGACATAGGGACGACCGCGCGGCCGTTCGGGGGATACCGGAACGAAGAGGGCGGTATCGCGCGCGGCGTAGAGCTTTCGGCAAGGGCACAGCCGTTCCGTTCGACATATCTCTTTGCCTCGTACACATTCACGAACAGCGATCAGCTTATTCCCGAGGTCGCCGGAAGCGGCGTCATTGCGACAATGGGCGTACCCGACAACCAGTTCACCTTTGTCGGGGTTCAGGAGATCGCAAGGAACCTGACGCTCAGCTTTGACCTGAACATCACCAGCGATTATCTTGCGCCGATCTTCAGCACGATGGACTTCAGCTCCGTCATCTACCGGTTCGACGGAAACCGCCGTGCCGATCTCTCCGGGGTTTATTCGATCCCGCTTTTTGGTGAGCGGGCTAACCTCAAGATCAGGGGAACCCTCCAGAACCTGTTCGACTACGAGTATTTCGAGAGCGGGTTCAGGACCGAGGGCAGGATGGGGCGGATCGGGATCGGAATCGAGTTCTGACGCCATTTTCTCGGGCTTTGCGCATTCGCCGTGCTATAATCGCCGAAAAAGTTAGGCGGTGAGTACTATGAGAATGTTGCAATCAGGCGTTTGCGCGGCATTTCTTCTTTGTTTGGCTGTAGCGGTTTCTGGACAGACCAAGACCGTCACCAATGCCGACCTTGAGAAGTACCGCGAGAAGAGGGTCGCGGCGGAGAAAGACCTAAGAGAGAACTACGAAGAGCTCGGATTTGCTTCTCCGGAAGAAAGGGCCCAAAGGATCGAGGAGTACAGGCGGCAGAAGGCCGAGCTCGTCGACGAGCTTCGCGAGCGGGACCGGCTGGTGATCGTCCAGGACGATGATCGGTACCAGGGCCCGCAGGTGGTCTTCCCTTATCCGAATCCGAACTTTGTGGATTACGGCGGCCGGATCGCGCCCTCCTATTTCTACTACCGGTTCTACTATCCCTACGGAAATCAGAGATACAAGAGGTACCCCCGCGGATACACCGGGTACGGGCGGGACACCTTCCAGCCCGGAAAATTCCGGACCCTCAGGCGCCTTTTGAGAGACGCGAGACGAGGGAGGCCGTAGGTCTCCAAGTTCAAGGTTCCAGGTTCAAGGTTCAAAGTTCAAGGGTGAAGAATCCTGGGCAAGGAGCAGGGAGCAAGTATCAGATACCGGAGCTTAAATCTAAGAAAGAACTTGACAGGTGATCAGTAACGACCATCATCGTGTTGGTCAATGGTCAATGGTCAATGGTCAATGGTCAATGGTCAATGGTCAATGGTCAATGGTCAATGGTCGATGGTCGATGGTCGATGGCCGATGGCCGATGACGAGTTATGAGCGAACTGGATAACGGCTGGGAAGCGGTGATCGGGATGGAGATCCACGCCCAGCTCGCCACCGAAACCAAGATCTTCTGCGGATGCACGGCGAACTTCGGGGATGAGCCCAATTCGAACACGTGCCCCGTCTGCCTGGGCCTGCCCGGTGCGCTTCCCGTGCTCAACCGGCGGGCTGTCGAGCTCGGAGCCCGCGCGGCTCTCGCGCTGGGCCTGACGATCAACGGGACCTCGATCTTCGCCCGCAAGAACTACTTCTATCCCGACCTTCCCAAGGGTTACCAGATCTCTCAATACGACAAACCGTTCTCGTCCGACGGCTCGCTCACGATAATGACCTCCGAGCGTGACGAAGGCGGCCACGCGCGCGACTGGAAGCCGATGACGATCGGCATCGTGCGGCTCCACCTTGAGGAAGACGCGGGCAAGAACGTCCACGAAGGTCTTCCCGATACCGACAAGTACTCGTATGTCGATCTCAACCGTGCAGGGACGCCCCTGGCCGAGATCGTCACCGCTCCGGATTTCCGGACGTCGTGGCAGGCATACGATTACGTCAATCACGTGCGGCGGGCGCTTCAGTGGGTCGGCGCGTCGGACGCGGATATGGAGAAGGGAAATCTGCGCTGCGAAGCCAATGTATCCGTTAGAAAGATCGGAGAAGAGGAGTTTCGCAACAAGGTAGAGCTGAAGAACCTTAATTCTGTCAGGTTCATGCAGAAAGCGATCGAGTTCGAGATCGAGCGCCAGATCCGTGCCCACGAAGCCGGGGAAGAGGTCTTTCAGGAAACGCGGCTCTGGGACGAGAAGAATTCAGAAACACGCGTGATGCGGTCCAAGGAGGACGCTCACGACTATCGGTATTTTCCCGAACCGGATCTGCAGCCGCTCAAGGTCTCCGGCGAATTCGTCGAGAAGACCCGCTCGGAGATGCCCGAGCTTCCGGACGCGATGGTGACAAGGTTCATGGCCGAATACGGCCTGGGGTTCTCCGACGCCTCGCAGCTGGTTTCCGACAAAGGCCTTGCTGAATACTATGAAACGGCCGCGAAGGCCTCGGGCGATCCGAAGGCGGCGGCGAACTGGATCCAGGCCGAACTGCTGAGGGAGCTGAACAACTCCGGTATCTCCGCGGCTGAATCGCCCGTTACGGCGGAAGGCCTCGCTGAGCTGATCAAGTTCATCGATTCGGGGAAGATCAGCGGAAAGCAGGCTAAGGAAGTGCTCCCCGAGATGTTCGAAACTGGCCGGTCGGCGGCAGAGATCATTAGCGAAAAAGGGATGGAACAGGTCTCCGACCGAGGCGCGATCGAGAAGATCGTCGACGAGGTGCTTGAGGCCAACCCCGAGCAGGCGGAAGCAATGCTCGGAGGTAACGACAGACTGATAGGATTTTTCGTCGGGCAGGTGATGAAAGAATCGCAGGGCAAGGCGAATCCGCAGATGGTAAACGAGATCATCAGGTCGAAGCTTTGATCGCAACAGCCGGTTTGCCGCATATGTGGTTGAGCCGGGTTCCGTGTCCCTCGGACGGGTCACAAATGGAGGTTTTATGAAGAGGTTCCTTATACTGACGACCGTTTTGCTGACTTTAACTTCTCTTACCTACGGCCAGCAGGACACACCCTATCCGCAGAGAACGCCGAATCCTCTCTATCCGGGCGATCGGACCGAAGATGCCGTGCGGCGGAGTGATGACCTGAACAGGAGGTCGGACGCCTTGCGGATGACCCAGAACCTCCCGCCCGAAGTGCCTGACGCCAAAAGAAAAGAATTTGCCGCGACGATCGAGCCGCTGTACCGCGAATCGACGGAGGAAGAGCGTGCTTTTATGGCGGTGTCGGATGAGGACAAGGCGGCCTACGAACGCTTTGCGGGCAAGAAGGACTCTGGCCTCATACTTCTCGTCGAGGACAAGGGCTGTGCCGACAACGCAAAGGTTGTAAGCGCCACTGTCGATTGCTCAAGGTATTCAATGCCCGGCGCCGGTTCCGGGTATTCCTTCCGTTTCGGGGATTACCGTATGCATCACATCGCCGACATCGTTTTCAAGAAAGGGAATTTTGAGGCGCTCGGTGTTCTGAACCACGGGATAATCGTCGATCTCGGCGACGTGCCGTTCGAATCGGTAACGGAGAAATCCGACGGAGTGGCTTATCTTGCGAAGATAAAACCTTCGAAGGATTTTCAGCAGGCGGCTGAGCTTGCAAACAAGCTGACGAAGGGCATCAATGAGAATGGTAAGACGTACGCGAGCATCCTCCCCGTAAAGGAGAATTCCACCTACGTTATCAGGTCGATCGCGTACGAGGGGGAAGCGCTGCGCAAGGTCGTCGGGATCGTTTACAACGAGCTGGAGCTCGACAAACGCCGGGACGTTTTGATTGCGTTCAGGGTCATTCGGCTCGCCGATGGGAACGCCACGCTTGTTTGGAAGGAACTCGATGACAATAAGGCGCCGAAACTGAAGGCCGACAAGGAATAAACAAGGAGTAACGAGATGAAAAAGAGACTAGCAAGTTCGACGATCATTTTGGCCGTGATCGGTCTTTGTACATTCGGGATCGTTGCGCAGAACCCGCCCACGCGGCCGGATCGGCCGACACAGTCGGACATCGTCAAGGACAATCTCGAGCGAAGAATGAACACGATGCGCAATCTAGACACGCTTGCCCGCAAGCAGGCAGAGGTCGAACGGCGCGAGGAACTGAAGACCCGGTACTTCAAGCCTGAGTTGTCGGATGAGCTTCGTAAGCGAATGGAGGTGGCTCCGGACGTGCTTCAGACGTACGGCGATTTCCTGAGTCAGCCGGCAACGGGGGTCCTGAAGCTGATTCCGCAAAGGGACTGCACCCGCATCGAGAGGCTTTCGAAGGCAACGGAGTGCTACCAGGAGAATGCGAATATCCGCGAGTACGCCAATGCCTTCTCTTTCAGGGAAAAGCTTCACACGCTGTTCGGAAGGTCGGACATAGGGATCACAACCGAGTACCTTGTGGGCGCCCGCCATTCCGTGCAGACGATGATCGTGGATCTCGGGAAGCTTGATCTTTCTGCGGTCAGCCGCGACTCGGCGGAGATCCACTTTCTTTTCAGTTTCGTGCCCGAGGAGAGTTCGAAGGGGATGGACGCCCAGTTCGACGACCTCAAGAACGGTATGACCGTCGCGAGCTTTGAGAATGGTGCCGTCGGCCGGACCCGGAACTACTCGAAAGTGGCGAAGATCGAACCCGGACACGTTTACGCATTCCGTTCGATCGCCTACCGCGGAGAAACGACGGAACCGCTTGAAAAGGACGCGGATGTAGTGGTCGTCTTCAAGGTCGTTGACAACGAAGACGACGGTGACACGACCATCGTTTGGAAGGAACTTTCGCGAAAGCCCGGGATGGTGATGAAGATGTCGGAGGAGCCAGCCGCGAATGGATTTTAAGACAGCCGTCATCACGGGCGGCACCAAGGGGATCGGACGCGCGGTCGCCGAAGCGTTGCTTCAACGGGGCCTGCGCGTCTTTATTTGCGCAAGAAACAAGGCCGAGATCAGCGAATCGGTCCGCGAGCTCTCGGAGAAAGGAAGCGTTGCCGGCGAGGTCTGCGATGTGCGCAGCGAGGAACAGGTCCGGATGATGCTCGAGGAATGCGTGCGTGTCTTCGGCGGAGTGGATGTGCTGGTCAACAACGCCGGCGTGGGCGTTTTCGGCCAGACCGTCGAGGAAATTGCGCCTTCAGATTTCCGGAAGATAATCGAAACGAATCTGCTGGGCGTTTACTACGCCTGCCATTTTGCGGTTCCTCTGATGAAGGACCGGGGCGGATACATCATCAATATCTCGTCGCTCGCGGGCCAGAACGCCCATCCGAAAATGGCCGCCTACAACGCCTCGAAGTTCGGGCTCAACGGGTTCACGGAAGCGCTGATGCAGGAGGTCCGGCACGACGGCATAAAGGTCAGCTACATATGCCCGGGGTCGGTGAACACGGAATTCGGGGGAGACGCTGTGTCTGCCGAGAAGGCCTGGCAGCTGCAGGGACCGGACATCGCGAAGGCGGTCGTCGATCTGCTCGATTTTGCTCCGAACGCGCTTCCGAGCAAGATCGAGATCCGGCCGAGCAAGCCACCGAAGAAGTGAGCGGTGAGCCGTTTAGCCTGCGCACTTGTGCGCGGGACAAGCAGTGAGCAGAAAGCGGTGAGCCGTTTAGCCGCGGGCACAACAAACGCCAGCCTCAAGACGACCGCGAAGCGGTCATGTGCATTTAGCCGTGGGTAAGCCCGCTGGGCACAACCCACGGTCCGGACGGCCCGAGATCAGCAAGCCGCGTAGCGGCGACATGATTCGAGAATCGAGATTCCGTCATGCCTAATCGACACGACCGGACGGCACGAATCTCGGTCCCCAGATCCTTTTAGCGTCGTTTAATGCGGGCGGGCTTCCCGCGCTCCGGTCAGACCCGACAAACTCGATGGAACGTATTCGCTTCGCTCAATGCGGGCAGCCCGCCCGCACTCCAGTCGAACTCAGTAATCTCGGAAAACTCAGCCAACTCCGCCAACTCACAAAACTCCTACCCCTTTCCGCTCAGCGTCTTTATCGCCTCGACAAGTTTCGAATCTTCGTAGGGTTTGCTCAGGTACTCGGAGACTCCCAGCTCGATCGCCTTGGTACGGTGCTTGTCCCCGGCCCTCGAAGTGATCATCACCACCGGAACGTGTTTCAGTTTCTCGTTCTGCTTGAGGATCGACAGTAGCTCGTAGCCGTCCATCTCGGGCATTTCGACGTCGGTCAGGATCACATCAGGGAGGTCCGTCAGCGACATAAGCAGTTCCAGAGCTTCCGTGCCGTCCTTGGCGACCATCGGCTCCCAGCCGTTGTTCTTAACAAGTCGCGAATTGACGTGACGTACGCTGGGGCTGTCGTCCACGATCATTACTGTCGTCTTCGAAGGCGCGGATACCGGCTGTTCCTGTGCCGGCGGGGCCTGCACTTTCCTTTTCTTTTCTTTTGCCCGGGCGCTGCGTGTGTCGAGGAGCTGTACGAGGTCGAGCACGGGAACGACGGTGCCGTCGCCGAGGATGGTCGCGCCGAGCAGCTCCGGGACGTCCTTGAGCGGGTGGCCGAGAGGCTTTATGACGATCTCCTCCGGCTTCGATATCTCGTCCACAAG
This sequence comes from Aridibacter famidurans, assembly GCA_024103495.1. GTDB lineage: Bacteria > Acidobacteriota > Blastocatellia > Pyrinomonadales > Pyrinomonadaceae > Aridibacter > Aridibacter famidurans. The sequence continues at coordinate 6,766 of JAGFIQ010000017.1, read as the reverse complement.
CAGAGCGCATTTCTTCTTAACCGTGTCGAGCAGCAGAAGCTGGGAGTCGCGCTCGAACGTGTGAGAATTGGGATCGACACCCAGGAGCTCGTTCAGGTACACGAACGAATGCTTGCCGGTCACGAGATTAACGGACCCGGACTCCCGCGCCGCCTGCAGGTCGGCCGCTGTGATCTCCGAGATCTGTTTGACAAGCTTGAGCGGGAAGGCGAACGTCCTCTCGTTGACCTTCACAAGCAGCGCCCTTGCGATGGCGAGCGCCATCGGCACCCGGATCGTGAACGACGTTCCGTTCTGGGGCTCGGAAGATACGGAAACCGTCCCCTGCTGGCGAAGTATGTTCGTCTTGACGATGTTCATCCCAACGCCGCGGCCGGCTATCTGACTAATCTCGTTCGCTGTCGTCAGGCCTGGAAGGAAAACGAGCGAGAGCGCCTCTTCCTCGGACATTCGGGCGGCCTCTTCCTTCGTGACCAGTCCCGACCCAAGCGCCTTTTCCTTCAAAGCGGCGGACGAGATCCCGCTTCCGTCGTCGCTGACGACGAGAATGATATGCGTGCCTTCGCTGAACACTTTCAGATTGATCAGCCCTTTCTCGTCTTTACCAAGCAATCGACGCGTTTCCGGCTTCTCAATGCCGTGCGCGACGGCATTCCGAAGAAGATGCAGCAGCGGTTCGACGAGTGAATCGAGGATGTTCGTGTCGACCTCGAGATTCTCGCCTTCAAGCGTCAGGTCGACTAGCTTGTCGAGCTCGGAGGCCGTCATTCTTACTGTCCTCTGAAGCCGTGCCCCAAGCGTGCCGAACTTGATCATTCGGAGGCTCAGGAGCTTCTCCTGGATCTCGTCGATCAAACGTTTCTGGGTGTCGTAGAGCGATTCGAACGAGCTCCGGATCACGTTCAGCTCGGTCGTGATCGAGAACGCATCGGTGGTCGTTTCGAGAAGTTCACGGGTCAGCTGATTGAAATCCGTGTACCTGTCGAATTCAAGGCTGTCGAATTCTTCTTCCTCGTCCGAGCCGTTCCGCGACAGAGACGTTGAACGCGACGTGCCCGGAAGCCCCAGATCCCTGTAGATCGGGCCCGTTCCGGGGTTTCCGGCACCGAAATCCGTTTCGAGCTTGCCGGTCGATCTCTGAAGCCTTCGGGTGCTGTTCTGAAGTTCTTTGATCTGAAGTTCGAGTTCGGAGAGCCTCTGCTGGAACACCGCGCGGCCGAAGACCATCTCGCGGACGAGCTTTACGAGGTCGTCCAGTTTATCGAGCGAAATGCGCACGACCGATCGATTGGACTGCCCGTTCGCCTGCTGGAACGCCGGCGCTTTGACCTCCGATTCATCCGCCGAATCGGCTGTCTCCGCTTCGGGCTGCTCAGGAGTCTGTGCGGTCTCGGGAGCTTTCTCTGAGGCAAGGCTCTTCAGCATTACCTCGAACTGCGCATAGGTCTTCGCGATCTTGTCTTCCAAGTCGCGGGAGGTGTCGTTGCTGGCAACGGCGCTTATGCAGTCGCTTGCAGCGAGAAGAAGCTGAAAGATATCCGTGTTTCCCTCGATCTCGTTCTCGGAAATGTGATCGAGCAGGTCCTCGACCTTATGCGCGAGATTCGAGAGTTTGGTGAGTCCCACGATCCCCGCCGATCCCTTGAGGGTGTGAGAACTTCGCCGGATTTCGAGAAGCGCTTCACGGTCGTTTGGAGATTTTTCCAGGCGCTCCAGATTCTCGTTGATGTTCTTGAGGTGGTCCTCTGCTTCCATCGCGAAGATCTCGAGCATCTCTTCATCGATCTCGAACTCGCCCTCGTCTTCCGCGACCGGTTCCTCCGGCGCCGCGGGCATCCCTTCCGAAGGAGGCGTTTCCGCAGCCGGGTCTGTCCCGTTCGTCTGAGCCTTTATCTTGTCGAAGGACTCGTCAAGCAAGCTCGAAAGGTCGAGCTCGAAATCGTCGGAACCGAACCGGAATTCCGCGATCTCGGCCTCGAGGGCCGCGATCTCGTCGAGGACCGGCAGCGCGTCGGTTTCGGGATTAGCGCTTCCGGAAGCTATCAGCCGCGCGATGTCCGAGCCGAGCTTGTCGGCAAGTTCCGCGGTTGGGTCCATACCCGCTTCACGGGCGGAGCCTGCAAGCTGAAACAGGTTTTCCGGAACTGCGGAAAGGCCCTTAAGATCTCCCTCGCCCCTGGACCACACCAGAATGGTCCCGCGGAGCCTTTGCAGGAGCATCTCGGACTGCTCGATGATCTGCTGTCTCGATTCGACGTTAAGTACTGTCATTTATGGGTCGTTCCGATCTGCCGGCGTTTGTCAGTTAAGAAAAGGCGTATCGTTGCCGGATGAGTTCCTGAGAAGGTACGAGGAGGCGCTCTTGTCCTCGGGAAGTTTGAACGGCGCTACCGAACCCCGGAGTTCGTCCGAAAGCTCGACCAGCTTCTTCACCGATTTTGCAGCGCGATTCGAGCCTTCGTTGACGAGCTCGGTGACCTTCGAGATGTTTGCCATCGCGTTCGAAATGTCCTCCGATGTCTGCGCCTGCCGTTTTGCGGATTCGGAGATCGACTGGATGAGCTCGGCGAGCCTCGTCGAGACCTTCTCGATCTCGACAAGCGCCTGGCCTGCGTTGTCGGCGAGCGTCGACCCGACGACTACCTCGTGGATCGTCTCTTCCATCGATGCGACCACGTCTTTGGTCTCGATCTGAATCGTCTGGGCCAGAGCCGCGATCTGCTGCGTCAGGTGGTTCGAACGCTCGGCAAGCCTTTCTACTTCCTCGGCTACAAAGGCGAACCCGCGTCCCGCTTCGCCGGCGGCGGAAGCCTGCAGTGAAGCGTTGAGCGCGAGAAGGCTTGTGCGCTCTGAAAGATCGTCGATCAGCTGGACGATGTGGCTGATCTCCTGGGAACGTTCTCCCAGCTTCTTGATCCGCCTCGCGGTCTCCTGGACCTGCTTGCGGATCCCGTTCATCGCGTTGATATTGTCCTGGACGGCCTTCGAGCCGTAGCGGGCGTTGTTGAGCGAATCGCCGGCCACCTGGGCTGACATGGAGGCGTTTCCCGATACCTCCTGGATCTGGACGGCCATGTTCGACACCGCAGACGTGATCCTTGCGATCTGCGACGCCTGCGCCTCGCTTCCGCTCGCGAGTTGTTCGGTCGTGTCGTTGATCGAGTTCGAGGAGATGCTCACCTGGAAAGTAAGGTCCTTCACCTGCTTGATCAGCGACCGAAGCTCACGGGTCATCGAGTTGAACGCTTCTGCGATGGCGCCCGTCATTTCCGGCGAGACCTCCGCCTGGACCGTCAGATCGCCCGCGGCGACCTCTGAAACTTCCTCAAGAAGCTGAAGTATCGACTCCTGAAGCCGGTCGCGTTTTTCCTGCGTCTCGACCACTTCTTTGAGCTGGTCCATCATGTTCTGGAACGACTGCCCGAAACGGTCGTTCTCGGATCTCTGAAGTATGACGCCGGACAGATCGCCTGCAGCGATCTGGTCGGCGATCGCAGCTTTTTCCTGGATGTATGCGGATACATCCTTCAGCGAAAGCATCAGTTCGGTCTGCGATACGGAATCTCCGTCGAGCGGATCGCCTTGCGCCAGCTGTGCCGCGGCGGTGGATGCTTCGTGCAGCTCCGCATTGAGGTTTATGTTGGAAACATTGACGGCCAGCAGGGAAGCGAACACGGCAAGCACGCCGATCCCCAGGATCAGCGTAGCCGAGGTCGGGTTCTCGGGCAGGCCCAGATACGAGGCGTTGACCATCACCGCACCCAGCAGCAGGAAGGCGATCGAAATGAACGAGAACGCCTTGAGAAGCAGGTTCCAGATTGGGTTGTTCGACATATTCTGCTCCTGATCCTAGGTCGACTGTCCGTCCTCGATGCCGAGAATGTCCTCGACGGGAATAGTCTCGGTTTCGGCGCTGCCCGCCTCGTAGTATTCGGCTATGCCGAACTCCTCCGGCTCGTCGTCGAAGTTCGGAACCGCCCACGTGCGTTCGGGCGACGATTCCGATGACGCTTGCTCATTCTGAACACCGGTTCCGGACATCGCGGAAGCGGAGGCGCCTGGATCGCGGTCATCCGCAAACAGGGAGAAGGCGTCGTGTTCCGAATCGCCTCGAGCTCCTGACTCCGGCGCCGAGGCGGTCACTCTGTATTCGCTGACGCCGACCTGTATGTTGTTGAGGACCTGAGCCAGATTTCCGAGTTCGGCAGTGAAGCCGCGAAGGTCGTCGGTCTTCGCACGCCCCTCCGAAATTGAGTTCGCAAACTTTAGAAAGGCCTGTTCGCTCTCTTCCGAACGGTCGCCGGCGAGCGCCACAAGGTTTCCCTGAAGATTTATGAACTGCGCGACGTAGCGCTCGAGTTCGGCAAGAATGTTCCCGCTTTCGATCGAGTATTTCGAGAAACCCGATATCTCTCCGCCCGCGAGCTCAAGCGCGTTCTCGACCTTCCTTATCTCCGTCGAAACGCTCTTGTTCAGCGCCGCGATCTGGCGGTTCGTCGAGTTCGCCCGCGCGGCCAGCCGTTCGACCTCTTCAGCGACGAGGGCGAATCCCTGGCCCTTTTCTCCCAGCTCCGCGGCCTGGATCGAAGCGTTGAGCGCGACCATGTTCGTCCGGTTGGCAAGATCTTCCACAGTGGTCGCGAGTTTCCCGATCTCCTGAGTGCGCTCGTTTAGGCTCTGGACGCGCTTTACGGCTTCGCGCATCTGCTTGCGGAGCTTACTGACCGACTCGGCGTTCTGGGCGGTGATCTGGTTGCCTTTCTGCACCTTTTCGATCGACTGCCGCGCCGAATGCGAGGAGTTGTTCAGGTCCTCCGAGATCTTCTTGACGAGGTTGGGTACCTGCTTCAGCGCGATCGAAGCCTGCATCAGGTCGTCGGTCCTTGATTCGTCCTGCTGTATCAACTCGCGCAGGTCTCTTTCGATCTTCTTCGCAAGCTCGCCGGCCTCGCGCGAGTCGTTCCGTGCGAGTTCAACGAGAGACGAAAGGCTGTCGATCAGGTAGTTGACGGTCGCGGCGATCTCTTTGGTCCGGAGGTCCTCGCTCCAGACTCTTGCGGAGAGGTTCCCGGACCTGATCGGTGAGATCTCGCGTTTGATCTGTTCGACGGCAGTTTGTAGCTTGTCGAGTTCTTCTTTGGCGTTTATAGACTCGGACACTCTCGAGAGCAGCTTCTGGAATGTCGCGCTCAGCTTGTCGGAGCCTTCCAGCGATGCCGTCGAAACTTCAAGGTTGCCGGCCGCCACCTTTTCCATTAGTGTGACGAGCATCTGGACCTGCTGGGAATTCCGGTAGAGTGTGTTGAGAAGTTCGTCGGTCTCGTACGATCCGGAGGTTTTGGGAAGCGATGTGGACGAGGTCCGTTCCAGGCTCCTCGACAGAAGGGTCACCTTCTCGATCGGGCTCACGATCTCGTTCGAGAGCCACCAGCCGAAGACGACGACCGTAAAGGCGAGAAAGAGGAACGGTATGAAGATCCCGTAGAACACATCGTTCACGAGAAGCGTGACGACGAGATAAGAGATCAGCCCGAATGTGCAAATGAAAAATGCAAGGACGCTTGTGGAGATCCAGATCCTTCCCCTGAGCGAATTGAAAAGCGAGTTTGTTATTTGTCGAGGCATTTAACGGATTTGATCCTCAGACCAGCGTCAGCGATTCGACCAGCTTTCCCACGTTGATCACGGTGAACCGCTCGCTCTTGTGCTCGAACTCCCCGGACTCGAACGGACGGCTTGCGGCAGCGGCGGGCCGTATCATCGATCTCTCGATGGTGATGATCTCCCTGAGCTTTTCGACCCGGAACGCTATCAGGGCGTCCATCGTTTCCAGCCGGACGACGATGTGCTTGTGGGATCTTCCGCCGGATGCCGGGCCTCCTTCCAAAAGCACTCCGAGTTCGACGACCGTCACGATCTCGCTTCGCAGATTCGCTATGCCCCTCAGCCATTCGGGCGTGTTGGGAAGCCTTGCCGGCGCCAGGTCACGCAGGACCTCGGTCACCGTCTGCGAGTCGACGGCGTAGTTCGCACCTCCGACGACGAACACGATGAACTTCCTGCCCTGGGAAACGGGCCCGGGTTCATCGTGGGCCTGCCGGCCGATATTTCCGGCCGCATCGCGCGTGGCGGGGCTCACCGGGTTTCCGGCGGGATCGTTGGTCATTTTCAGCGTTACAGGGATCGAGCGGTGAGCGTGTAAAACTCCGGATGATGGTGAGGATCATCCGGCCGGAACCTGAATGACGGGCGGCGTTTTGCCGCCCGGACCTACATCAGGTATTCGTTCACAGTGCGCATAAGGGTCTCGGGTCCGAACGGCTTCGTTATGTAGTCGCTCGTTCCCACCATCTTTCCGCGCACCTTGTCGAAGAATCCGTCCTTTCCTGAGATCATTACGACCGGGACGTTCTTCGTTGCGTCGTTGCCTCGAATGAGCTTGCAGACCTGGTATCCGTCCATTCTCGGCATCGTGATGTCGAGCAGTACGAGATCCGGGACCACGTCGGCGATCTTCTCGAGGGCATCCACTCCGTCGACGGCGCAAATGGTCTCGTGGCCGCACTTCTGGAGCTTCAGCGAGATCAGTTTTCTGATCGTCGGGCTGTCGTCAACGACCAGAATGGTCTTTGCCGTCGGCTGAGCTTCCTTGGAGTTGTTCTGTTGTTCGATCTCGGCAACCCTTACCGCCAGAGCGTCAACCTGCGAGCTGACCACGACGTCGTTCGGGTTCTTCGCCGCATATTCCTGAAGATACTCGAATCCC